>JBDTYE010000078.1:0-13614 GCA_040005895.1 Actinomycetota bacterium
GCGACTACCTGACGCCTGCGGCGTCAGCGGTTCGATTGGTTCGCGTGAAGCGGGCGACTAGTACGCCTCGCCGACCTTCTCCTTAGCGTTGTCCTTGGTGTACTCGGCGTCTTGGATGATCTGCTTGGCTGGTACGCCCTCACCGTTGTAGAACTTGTCGAGCGACGCGAACGCGAGCGGACCGAAGCGCGGGTTGGACTCGATTACGCCGTCGATCCAGCCGTCGATGATGCCCTGAACCGCGCCCTTGGTGCCGTCGATCGTGATGATGTGCACGTCGCCTGGCTTCTTGCCGGCGGCCTTGAGTGCGGCCACGGCGCCGAGCGCCATTTCGTCGTTATGCGCGTAGATCGCGTTGAGGTCCGGGTGCGACTGCAGCAGTTGCTCGGTCACGGCCTGGCCCTTCGTACGGTCGAAGTCACCGGACTGCTCGGCGAGCACCTTGATGCCAGCGGTGCCGGCGATCGCGTCGCGGTAGCCCTTGTTGCGGTCGTCGGTGACGTTGACGCCCGCGGCACCCAACAGGGTGACAGCCTTCGCGGTGCCGCCGGTGGCCTTGATCATGGCCTCGCCCGCGCGCTTGCCCTGGTCGACGAAGTTCGAGCCGGCGAACCCGATGTTGTTGTCACACGGCTTGAACGAGTCGGTCAGCAACCGGTCGACGGTGAACACCGGCACTTTCTTGGCCTTGGCCTCCTCGAGGGCCGGCTGCAAACCGTCAGACTTCAGTGGGGAGATCACGATGGCCTTGACGCCCTGGGCGACCATGCCCTTGATGTCGGTGATCTCCTGGTTCAGGTCGCTGCCCGCGTTCGTGACAACGAGGTTGTAGCCAAGCTTCTTGGCCTCGTCCTTGAACGACTGGGTTTCGGCGCTGCGGAAGGGGTTGTTCTCCTTCTCCGACTGAGCCCACCCCAGCTTCGCGGTCTTGAGGTCGATCTTCTCGACGCCACCGGCGTAGTTCTTGTAGGTGCAGTTGTCGCCGCCTGCGGCGGGAGCCGGTTCGCTGGTGGCGGCCGGGGCAGTGCTGCTCGCCGGCGCACTTGTGGCGGCCGCCGACGACGTCGGCGCTACTGCGGCGTCCTTGGTGGTCGACTTCGCGTCGCTGGTTTTGTCCTTCTTGGCACAAGCGGTACCGCCGAGCGTGAGCCCGACGACTGCGATTGCGCCAACCGTGGTGCGGAGACGGCGTGAAACGTGCATGTGCTGACTTCCTTCCGTGTCACGTGCAGGCTGAACGGCGATGGCCGCCGGCGGGGACCGGCGCCCGCAAGTCGGGCGGTTTCGACGACGCACTGGCTCCTTCTGCTTAGCGGCGACGTCAAATGTTCAAGAACCGATCACTTCTGTTCGAAGATGACGGTTCGGTGTCTACAAGGCGTTCGGATGATCGTCAAGACTCGTGACCGAATCGTTGCGGAGTCGCGCTGAAATGTTCACGACTTGCGTACAGGCGTTCGCCGAACGGTCAGGCAGCGCCGTGAGCGGCTACCGAAACCTTGAGACCGGCGTCCCGCAGTTTGCCGACCTCGGCATCGTCGGCGTTCCAGTCGGTGATGACCATCGCCATTTGGTGCAGTTGCAGCGTCTGGCACATGGTGTCGACGCCGATCTTCGTGTAGTCGGCGAGCACGACCACGTCGCGCCCGGCCGCCGCGAGCGCGCGGTCGGCCGCCGCGACCAGCATGTTCGGGGTGGTCAGACCGCGTTCGACGCACAGACCATTGCCTGACATGAAGACGCGCGTCGCACGCAGACCGGCCAGCGTGTGTTCGGTCGCAGGGCCGACCAGTGCGTGAATCGAGCGTCGCAACGATCCAGCCGTGACAACCACCTCGACGGCCGGCGCGGCGAGCAGGGCCTGGGCAACCAGCAGCGAGTTCGTGACCACGGTCAGCTCGGGTACGTCGACCAGTTGCGTCGCGAGCGCAAGCGTCGTCGTTCCTGGTCCGAGGATGACCGAGTCGCCCGGGTGCACGAGCCGGGCGGCAACTGACGCGATCGCAGCCTTCTCCTCGCCTGCCTGCTCCAACTTCTCCGAGAAGGTCGGCTCGTGCGCGGGCCCGCTGATGAGCATCGCGCCGCCATGGGTGCGGTGCAGCAGTCCCTGGGCGGCAAGCGCCCGCAGGTCGCGGCGCACGGTCGGCTCGGAGGTACCGAGCAGGTCGACCAGATCCCGCAGTGCCACGATGCCGTGTGCCCGCGCTTCAGCCAGGATCAGCCGGCGGCGTTCGGCAATCATCATGCCGGGGAGTGTACATATTCGATCAGTCCCCGACATTCACGATCACGAAATGTTGATACGCGACCGTTCTCGATCCGTCAGGGTGCGCCCATCATCAGGCCTTCGATGGTGTGCTTCTGGACGATCGGCACCAGTTCGTCGACGACCCGGCAGGCGAGATGGCGGCGTACGACCTCGGGCAGGGCGGCAAAGAAGTCCCGGGTGACCATCACGTCGTGCAGTGCGGAATGGCCCGCTCCGGGGGCATCGACACCGAGAACGAGAGTCGGCCGCTTCTTGTCCGACCTGTTGACGGTGCCCCGGTGGATCGTCAACGCGGAACGGGCCGAGATGTCACCCATCTTCGTGAGCTTGCGCTGGGCCAGGCCGGCGTACCGCGGCCACTCGTCTTGCGCCGGGAACATGCAGTGCTCGAAGGCCAGGCCAGACTCCCACTGGGTGCCCGGCGCGATCTCGAAAGGCCCCATGTCCGGCTCCACGTCGACCACGGTCATGTTGAACGCGAGCGACGTCAGCCGATGTCCCTCGTAGGTGTCGACAGGTGAGGGGAAGTCTCGGTGCCAGGGCTGGTTGGCGGCGCCGCCGAACGGAATGTCGAAGCCGATCTCGACGATCTCGTAGTCCGGCCCCAGGATTGCCTCGGACACCGTCCGGACCCACGGGTGCGTCACGAGATCGACGAAACCGGAGAGGTCCTCCGGGTGCACCTCGACGTAGTAGCGGTTCGGCCCGCGGCCGACCGCGCCGCCAGGCCGCTCGAACGCCTCCGCGAAGGCGGCATCGATTTCCTCGCCGAGCCGGGCCACCCAATCGCGCGGGAACGCGCCCTTCAGGCCGGTGATGCCCTCGGTATAGAGCGCCGCAGTGATGGCCTCGACGTCGTACGCCGGTGCCGGCCGGTCAAGATCGATGACGTCAGGCCGGCGCGCAGGCGCGACCGACAGGTCGCCTCGGGTCGCCAGATTGCCGCCATGGCGCGCGGACGTTGAGTCTTCCATCGCTGATCCACCTCTCGGGAGCCTGGGGAAAGCGTACGCAACGGGCTCTGCCCATGTCAGGCGTTCGCCGTAGCGGAAAGGCTCCGCGCGGTCGTACTCCTGCGCCCCGCACGCGTCGATGTACGGGGGGAGCAGGGGGTCCAGCGTCAGAACAGGCGGGGTGTCATCGGCTCGATCCCGCGCAGCGCGTCATAGTCGAGCGTCACGCACACGATCCCGCGGGCGGCCGCCAACACCCGCGCCTGTGCGGTGAACTGCTGCGCCGCGAGAACGCCGCGAACAGGTGCCAGCAGCGGCTCGCGATTGAGCCGCTCCACATAGCGGGCCACCTGCTCGACTCCGTCGATCTCGCCCTTTCGCTTGATCTCGACGGCAACCTTCGCGCCTGAATCGTCGCGGCAGAGCAAGTCGACGGGGCCGATGTCAGTCGGATATTCGCGGCGTACCAGGGTCCATCCGGTGCCCAGAGTTTCGCAGCGGTCGGCGAGCAGTTCTTGCAGATGCGCCTCCACACCGTCCTTTTGCAAGCCGGGATCGACGCCGAGCTCATGCGACGAGTCGTGAAGGATCTCTTCGATCGTGACGACGAGCTCCTCGCCCGCCTTGTTGCTGACCCGCCAGACTCCATCTGCTTCGGCGACGAAGCACGGCGGGCTCATCCAGTTGAGCGGCTTGTAGGCGCGGTCGTCGGCGTGGATGGAAACGGAGCCGTCTGCCTTCACGAGCAGCAGGCGGATCCCTGAGGGCAGGTGCGCCGTCAGGCGCCCCACGTAGTCGACGGTGCACCGCGCAATGACCAGACGCATGCCGGCCAGAATAAGGAAAGTGGCAATGTTTCTCGCATCCACAGGCACCGACACCCGTCGATGCAGGTCGTAGGCGCGGGAATCCCGGTCGCGGCCAATGCGTCGTACACAGGCATTCACAGCGGCGCGCCGCGCGATCCTCATGCTGTCCACACGTTCATCCACACGGTTGTCCACCGGTCCGGTTGTCTCGCGACCGCAGCCTTCCTAGGTTGTGCGAAGTCGGATCGCAGACCACGTCGCAGCTGGCTGTCGGTAGGCGGCGATACAACTGGTCGTGCTCGCCGGAGCGGCGACGTCGGACGGCACCAGTTTCGTGGAGGAGTACGCGTGGCGGTTGACCTCACGGCGTCGCCTCCGTCACAGGCGTCGTCAGCTTTCGAGCGCACGCCACCGCAAAACATCGAAGCCGAGCAGTGCGTCCTGGGCGGCATGCTGTTGAGCAAGGACGCCATCGCGGACGTGGTCGAGTCGCTGCGGTCGGGTGACTTCTACCGGCCGGCGCACTCTGTCGTCTTCGACGTCATCACCGATCTCTACGGTCGAGGCGAGCCGGCGGATGCCGTCACGGTGGCAGCCGAGTTGCACAAGCAAGGGGAGCTGCTGCGGATCGGCGGAGCGCCCTACCTGCACACTCTCGTCTCGGCGGTCCCGACCGCCGCCAGCGCCGGCTACTACGCCAGGATCGTCAGCGAGCAGGCGATCTTGCGACGCCTCGTCGAGGCGGGAACCCACATCGTCCAGCTCGGTTACGGCGGCCGGGGCGCCGACGTCGACGACATCGTCGACCGGGCCCAGCAGGCGATCTACGACGTCACCGAGCAGCGGGCTTCAGAGGACTACATCCGGCTCGAGGAACTCCTGCAGCCGACCCTCGACGAGATAGAGGCCATCAGCAGCCGCGACGGCACGATGGCGGGCGTACCGACGGGTTTCGCCGATCTCGACCGGCTGACCAACGGCCTGCACCCCGGCCAGCTGGTGATCCTCGCGGCCCGGCCCGCGGTCGGCAAGGCACTGGCGCTCGACACAGCACTTCCCACTCCCGACGGCTGGACCACGATGGCCGAGGTCGCGATCGGCGACTTCGTCCTCGGCGCCGACGGGCAAGCGACGCGCGTCGTCGCTGCGACTGACGAGATGACCGAGCGGCCGTGTTTCCAGGTCGAGTTCTCCGACGGCACCGTCATCGTCGCCGACGCGGGGCACCAGTGGCTGACCATCGACGCGCACGACTGCTCCTCGATCCAGACTACGGCGCAATTGGCGGCGTCCGTTCCTGAGCGTGACATGGGCTCGCACGCCTATCGTGTTCCCATTGCAGCAACGTTGTCGCTGCCGGCGCGCGAGTTGCCGTTGCCCCCCTACGTCGTGGGCGCCGCACTGCCCGATCGGCCCGCCCTCGGTCCGCGTGCCACGGGTGTCGATCGCGAAGTCGCCATGTACGTGGACGGTTACGGCTGGGACGCGGCCGAGCTGACGACGGCGCTCAGGGCCGTTCTCGAGCCGATCGGCGGCGGCGAAGGCGAAAGCAGCCGTGTCATTCCGACGGCGTACCTGCGCGGCTCGGTCTTGCAGCGCCGGGCGTTGCTCAGCGGGTTGCTCGACGCCGACGGCTCGGTCGCGGCCTCGGGGGTCGTGCAGTTCACATCGACGAGTAGCGGCTTGGCGAGCGGCGTACACGAACTGGTCGTCGGGCTCGGCTACCGCTGCACCTACTCGGCCGAGCCCGACTCGCTCAGCGGAGCGCAGGCTTCCTTCACCGTGACGTTCGACGCGCACGATCAGGTGTTCACGGTCGAGCGCAAGAACCTGCTGCACAAGGAACTGGGGATCCGCACTCGCCTGCGCCGCTCGACCCGGTTCATCGTGGCGGTGCGTCCGACCGCGAGTGTCCCGGTGCGGTGCATCGAGGTGGACAACGCCGATCACCTCTACCTGGCCAGCAGGTCGATGATTCCGACGCACAACTCCACGCTCGGTCTCGACTTCGCCCGCAATGCGTCGATCAAGCACGGCATGGCGAGCGTGATCTTCTCACTCGAGATGAGCCGCAACGAGATCACCATGCGGCTGCTGTCGGCCGAGGCCCGGGTCCATCTGCAAAACATGCGAACCGGACGGATGTCCGACGACGACTGGGCGCGGCTCGCCCGGCGGATGGGTGAGGTGGCGGGTGCGCCGCTGTACATCGACGACTCGCCGAACATGACGATGATGGAGATCCGGGCCAAGGCTCGGCGCCTCAAGCAGCGGCATGACCTGCGCCTCATCGTCCTCGATTACATGCAGCTGATGAGCTCGCCGAAGAAGACCGAGAACCGGCAGCAGGAAGTCTCGGAAATCAGCCGGTCGCTCAAGCTGCTCGCGAAAGAGCTCGAGATTCCGGTCGTCGCCATCAGCCAGCTCAACCGCGGACCTGAGCAGCGGGCCGACAAGAAGCCGCAACTGTCGGACCTGCGTGAATCGGGTTCCCTCGAGCAGGACGCCGACATGGTCGTGTTGCTCTACCGCGAGGACGCCTTCGAAAAGGAATCACCGCGCGCCGGCGAGGCTGACTTCATCGTCGCCAAGCACCGCAACGGCCCGACCGACACCATCACGGTCGCGTTCCAGGGGCACTACAGCCGGTTCGTCGACATGGCGCCGTCGGGCTGACCGGCGACGACCGATGTGGGCACGGATGGCGTCCCCGTTGCGGATAACGCGCCAACCGCGTAGGCCTCGACCACCCCGAAATGGTGCCGTCGGGGGAATCGAACCCCCGCATCGCCCATGCTGAACTGCCACGCGCGAGCGTCGTCTGACGATGGTTTCCCACCTACGCATCCAGGAACGGCACGTCATTAAACACCCTTGCGGCCCCTAACCTTCCGGCGAGAACGCCCAGTAGCCGCTCAGACAGGGCGCCGTCGGGGGTCCAGTTGCGCGATGCTGCGGGCATGCGGAGTGGACCCTGGCTGCCTGGACCTGATCCCGTTTCGGTCGACCGACCGGACCTGCCCGGCTACGGGATCGAGCCGGCCGACGTCGGCGGGCTGCTGCCGTGGGACTGGGCGACCGAACGATTGCAAGCCTCCCGCAACTACTGGGTGGCGACGGCTGCGCCGGACGGGGTACCGCATCTGGCAGCCGTGTGGGCCGTCTGGCTGGGCGGCGCGGTGTATTTCAGCACCGGCGGCCGGTCAGTGAAGGCGCGCAACCTCACGGCATCCGCGCGTTGCGTCGTCACGCCGGAGAACGCCGACCGGGCCGTCATCGTGCATGGAGTCGCCGAACGGGTCGGCGACCCCGCGGCGATCGAGTTCGTCCGCCGGGCCTACGTCGCCAAATACGGCATGGGCTTTCCCGACCCCGCAGCTGATCCCCTGTTCGCGGTCGCACCGCGCGTCGTACTCGGGCTGATCAGCGCCCCGGCCGAGTTCACAACCCGCGCAACGCGGTGGCGGTTCGCCTCGATCGACCCGCTCTAGGGACCGGGCGCCAAATCACGGCAAAAGGCCCACCGCAACGATCTGCGGCAGGCCTTGCGCATCCGAAAGCTGCGCTACTTGCTGGCGACGACTTCGATGGAGATCTTGGCGTCGACCTCGGGGTGGATCCGCACGCCGACGGTGTGCGTGCCGACCGACTTGATCGCCGCGGGCAGGAGCACCTTGCGCTTGTCGAGCGTGGGTCCACCCGCGGCCTTCACCGCGGCGACGACGTCGGCTGCGGTTACCGACCCGAAGAGCCGTCCACCGTCGCCCGCGCGCGCCGGCAGCTTGACGTCGAGCGCCCCGAGCTCAGCGGCGATCGCCTTTGCGTCACCCAGGCCGCGAACCTCGCGGATCTCGCGGGCCCGCTTGATGCCCGCGATCTGCTTTTCCGCGCCCTTGGTCGCTCGCATCGCGAAACCGTGCGGCACCAGATAGTTGCGGCCGAAGCCGTCGGCCACGTCGACGATGTCGCCGGGTGCGCCGAGACCGCTGACCTCACGGGTGAGGATGAGCTTCATCATGGTTCGCCGCCGCCTATCGGGCAGTGCTCGTGTAGGGCAGCAGCGCCATTTCGCGGCTGTTCTTGACCGCCATCGCGACGTCGCGCTGGTGCTGGCTGCAGTTGCCACTCACCCGCCGCGCGCGGATCTTGCCGCGGTCCGAGATGAACTTGCGCAGCAGCCCAGTGTCCTTGTAGTCGACGTACGCAACCTTGTCCTTGCAGAAGGCGCACACCTTCTTCTTCACCTTGCGAATCGGAGGCTTAGCCATGTCGGTCCTTGTCGAATTCAGTGGTTGGGGAAGAGGTCAGTTGAGTGGAAAGGTCTAGAAAGGAGGTTCGTCGGACAGGCCCGCACCAGCCGCAGCCGGCGCCGACCAGGGGTCGCCACCGCCGAAGTCGCTGCCCGAACCGCCGCCGTTGCCGCCGGCACTGCCACCGTTGCCACCGGCAAAGCCGCCGCCGGCACCGCCGCGCGAGGTCTTGTTGACCTTTGCGGTGGCGTACTTGAGCGACGGGCCCACCTCATCGACCTCGAGCTCGATGACCGTGACCTTGACGCCCTCCTTGCTGTCGTAACTGCGCTGCCGCAACCGCCCGGTCACGATCACCCGGGCGCCGCGCGTCAACGACTCGGCGATGTTTTCCGCCGCCTGCCGCCAGACGCTGCACCGCATGAACAATGCGTCGCCGTCTTTCCACTCGTTGGTCGCCTTGTCCAGGATTCGCGGAGTGGAGGCCACGGTGAAGTTGGCAACAGCTGAACCGTTGGGGGTGAACCGCAACTCCGGGTCCGCCGTCAGGTTGCCGACAATCGTGACGATCGTGTCGCCTTGAGCCATGAGATGTCCTTGCCCTTCCGCCCGCGCTGCGGGCACCGACCGGAATTGAAGCCGGGCGGTACGACGATTGGCCGCGACGGGCGTCTCGGCCGGTGGGGAAGGGGTTAGCTAGGAGGAAAGTGTTAGCGCATGTCCGGTCGCATGACCTTGGTGCGCATGACTGCTTCGTTGAGGTTCATCTGCCGGTTGAGCTCCACGACCGCCGCGGGATCCGCGGTCAGGTCGATGACGGCGTAGATGCCTTCCCAGCGCTTGGCCATCTCGAACGAAAGCCGGCGCCGGCCCCAGATGTCTACCTTTTCGACCGAGCCGCCACTGTCTTTGACGACTTTGAGGAACTGGTCGAGTGCGGGTCCGACGGTCCGCTCCTCAAGATCTGGATTGAGGATGACCATGACTTCGTAGTGACGCAAAGAGACCCACCTCCTCCTGTGGACTATTCGGCCACGGTCGATCCGTGGCAGGAGGGTGTTCGCGTCAACGAACGAAGCAGGGTAACACGGCGTGACCTCCCTCCCAGAAACCCCTATCTGCCTGCGACGTTAGCGCCGCGGTGCGACAGAAAGCCCCCGCAACAGCGATCTGTGGATAGTGAACACGCCGCTCGGAGGAACGTCCGGCTCATGAGTGAGTGGCAGGCACCCCTGCGGCGTGCTTCCCCCTGGACCGCCTCCATTGCGGCCAGTTTTCAGGGGCTCCGTCGAGTACGCCGCCCGCCGGATCGTCGGTGCCGTCGCGGCGCACGACGTCCTGGTCCGGCTTGTACATGTCGCGCACCATCAGCACCGACATGGCTATCAGGACGAGGTTTCGCACTAGTACTGCGACGAAGAAGCGTCCGGCCGTAACCCCGTGCGCCGGATCGCCCCAGTAGGCGAGGTAGCCCAGTGCGCCGTAGAAAACGAACAGCTCGGCTATCTGCCAGGGCACGAAAACCCGCCAGCGCGGCAACGCGAGCACCCCGAGCGGGACGTACCAGAGGGCGTACTGCGGCGACCACACCTTGTTGACGAGCAGGAACGCCACGACGACCAGGAAAGCCACCGCCGGCACCCGCGGCCGCACCGGTGCGCGCAACACCAGGAGGTAGATCAGCGACCACAGGAAGACCAGCAGCATCAGCGTCAGCAGGTTGAGGGCGCCCGGCGACTGGTTGCCCGTCAGTGCCGGCGCCACCAGATCGTTCACTGACCTCCCGAGCCCGCTGTGGAATCGGTCGGTCAGGTAGCGCAGCTGGTACCAGACCGTGTCGATTTCGGCGCCGCGCCGGCGGCTGAGTCGGTAGAACTCCAGCCAGCCGTTGCGGTAGAGCAGGTAGATCGGCAGGTTGACCGCGATCCACGCGGCAACCCCCGCGCCGGCGGCCCGAACCCAGGCGCGAAGTTGGCCCGCCCGCCAGCACAGCGGCAGCAGTGCGACCAGCAGGAACGCCGGGTAGATCTTCGTAGCCGCACCGAGCCCGAACAGGACCCCTGCCAGCGCCGGTTTTCGCCGCCGCCAGGCCTCCATGCCAAGACCAGCAAAGGCCATCGCGATCAGGTCCCAGTTGTAGAACGCGTAGAACAGGACCACCGGCGAGACTGCGATCATCACCGCGTCCCACCGCCGGCGGCCGGCCAGCTGGGCTGTCGTCGCGGTCACGAGCAGCAGGCAGGCCCCGAGCAGAATCGCCGTGACCTCGAAATTGCGCTTCTGGCGACGTGGCGGCGGCGCGGCATGCGCTGTGTTGGACGCCACCAGCATCGCGCCGCCGATGAGCACCGGATATTCGACCGGGTGATCGCGGTAGGGGACCGCGCCCACGTTGAGCTTCTCCGCGGTGTACAGCGGATAGATGTCCGAGTAGCAATGCCGCGTGTACTGGAAGTCGTTGACCCACGCGTGCTGCAGGCACGGCCGCTTCTGGACGTAGGCTGCCCAGCCGGTGCCGGTGGTGAGAAGGATCAGGCACGCGAGCGCGGCCAGCCGCCGCCCCCGTCCCGAGGTCGCGGACATCGGGACATTGTGCCCGAATTCGCGCGGCGAGTTAGCCGGCGAACGGGCTTGGCCAGTCAGCCGACCCAGGCCGGCCCGCCCTCGTCATACCGACGCGAGCTCGACCGGCAGCGGTTCGTCGTAACGGTCGTCGGCGCCGTCGAGCAATCCACCAGCCGGATCGTCGACGCCATCGCGGCGTACGACGTCCAGGTGCGGATAGCGGATCTCGCGCACCACCATGGCCATCAGCACGATGAGTGCTATGTCACGCAGAACTATCGCGGCAAGGAACCATTCGACGTCCAGTCCCATCACCACGACCTTCGTCGCGCGGGCGCCGTCCTCCTGGATGAAGAAGTAGAAGCGGGTAAATACCAGGATGACCTCGGTCAGCTGCCAGACAAGGAATGCGCGCCACCGCGGCCGCGCGAGCACGGCGAGCGGGACCAGCCACAGCACGTACTGCGGTGACCAGACCTTGCTCACCAACAGGAAACCGGCGACGGTCAGGAACAGCAGTTGGCCCAGCCGCGGCCGGCGGGGCGCGGTCAGCGCCAGCCACACGATTGCGGTGAGGACGGCGAGGAAGAGCGCGAGGCTCCAAGCGTTGACGGTGGCCGGGTCGAGGAAGTAGCCGCGCTGCCTGCCGAACCAGCCGAGCGCGCCGATCCGGTCCTGGGCGGCGTACCAGAGTGAGTCCCAGTCGGCGACGCGGCACCGGTTGAGGTTGTAGAACTGCCACCACGCGCGGCGGGCGTCGACGAATCCGTGGCAGCGCTCGCTGGAGTCGAGCAGCCGGGCCGAGTAGAAGAATGCGGGCACGTTGACAGCGATCAGCGTCACCGCGGTGGCCGCCGCGGCTCTGCCGACTTCGCGCAGTCGCCTGGCCCGGAAACCCAGTGCCAGCAACGGAATCAGGAAGAGAATTGGGTACAGCTTCGCCGCCGTGCCGAGCCCGATACAGATGCCGGCCGCAACTGGCCAACGTTTGGCCCAGGCCGCAATGGCCAGCGAAGCGAAGGCCACCGCGAGGAGGTCCCAGTTGGTGAGGCCGTGCAGGAGCAGCGTCGGTGCGAGCGCGAACAGCGCGGCATCCCACGGCCGGCGACCGGAGCTGCGCACCAACCCGACAGTGACTGCCAGCGCACACCCGAGCATGAGTACGGCCGTGACGTCGAAGTAGCGCTGCGGGTTTCCTCCCGGCAGGTCGCCGCCGGCCGCCTTCGCGGCGACCCACATGGCGCCGCCAATGGGCGCCGGGTACTCGACCGCCTGGTCGCGGTAGGGAAGCTTGCCCTTGTCGAGCCCCTCCGAGTAGTACAGCGCCCAGACATCCGTGTAGCACATCCGGGTGTACTGGTACTCCTTGGTCCAGCCGTGGTCGCGGCACGGCTTCTTCTGCAGGTAGCCGAGCCCGAACGTCACCGTCGTGGCCAGCATCAGCAACGCCAGCGGCGCCAGGAACCACCGCGGCGGCCGGCGGCGGGCGTGCGCGCCGACGGGCCCGCCGATCAGAGTGCTCGCACCGCGGGGCACGGGGTCGTCCAGTGACGGACTCACGGTGGGCGGCATGCGGCACATCGTGCCGTACGCCGCGAGGCCACGCCACGAGGCGTGGCCGGAGGCAGTGCTACCCGGGCAGTGCTGAGTTGACCACCGCGGCACTCGGCCCGGCGCCGGATGAGACCGGTTGGCTCGGCGGTGCCGTCGTACTCGGCGGCGGTGGCGCACTGGATGAGGGCGGCGTAGAGGACGGCGGCGCGCTCGACGACGGCGGCGCGCTCGACGACGGCGGGGCGTTGGAACTTGCGGGCGCGGACGACGGAGGCGGTGCGCTCGACGAGGTGACGCTGGGGCTGGGCGACGTGCTGACCGACGAACTCGCCGACGACGGCGTCACGCTCGCGCCGCCGATGTTGGCCGGCGCCGGGAACTGGATGACAGGCTGACCCGCGAGCGCGGCATCCATGTAGCGCTTCCAGATCCGCGCCGGACCCTGTCCGCCGGTCACCTGGGTGACCTGTACGCCGGCGATCTGGATGTTCTTCAACTCCTGCGGCGGGTCGAAACCGACCCACACGGCGGTCGAGAGCTGCGGCGTATAGCCGACGAACCAGGCGTCCTTGTTGTCACTCGTCGTACCCGTCTTGCCGGCGGCCGGGCGGCCACCGTCGAGCGCGGCCTTGGCAGCCGTGCCGTCGGGTTTGAGCACGCCGTGCAGGGCGAACGTGACATCGGCGGCGACGGCCGGCTTGAAAGCCTCATCCTTCTTGGTCTTCACCTCGTAAAGCCGCTTCTTGTTCTGGAAGACGTTGCCCACGAGGTAGGGCGTCACCCGCTGACCACCGTTGGCGAACGTCGCGAAACCGACCGCCTGGTCGACGACCGGTACGTCGACGACGCCGAGCGGGGTGCTCTCCGCGTTCTCGTCGAACCTGATCGTCGCCCTGATACCGGCGAGATGCGCGGCGTTCGCGACGTTGCCGATGCCGACGTCCTGGCCGAGCTTTACATAGACCGTGTTGACGGATTTGGCCGTCGCCTTGAGCAGGTCGATCTGACCGAACTGCTCGCCGCCGAAGTTGGCGAAGCCCTCGGGCTTGTGCGGGTACGGCGCCGACGGCGACTTGCCGTCGTACACCGAATGCAGCCCGATCCCCTTCATCAGCGCGGCCGCGAGAACGTACGGCTTGAACGACGAGCCAGGCTGGCGTTTCGCGTCGCCGATGATCCCCGTGTAATCGACCCGGTTCTTGTCACCGGAATCG
>JBDTYE010000079.1:0-13588 GCA_040005895.1 Actinomycetota bacterium
TCGAAGCGTCGCTCGAGGACTATCACCAGCGCACGAACGGTGAGGTTGCGGTAGCTGTTGTGCAGACGATCGGCGATACGTCGATCGAGAACTACGCCCACGACTTGTTCAACAAATGGGGCGTCGGCAGCAAGAAGCAGGACAACGGAGTACTCCTGGTCATCGCTCTGGACGAACACCAGCTGCGGATCGAGACCGGCTACGGCGCCGAAGCGCGCGTCACTGACCTGCAGTCCAAGGCAATCATCGACGGGCTCACACCGTTCCTTCGTGCCGGTGACTATGCAGGTGCGGTCGATCAGGGTCAGCGCGCGATCCGGTCAGCGCTCGGCGACGAGTTCGCCGGCGCTCCCGCGCCGGTCTCTGCACCCCAGCGTCGAGGTCGTTCCTCGGGAGGCGGCTCACTGGTTTTCGTGCTGCTGCCTCTACTGTTCTTCTTCCTGACTGCAGTTGGCAGCCGCCGGCGCCGCCGCGGCTTCGGCTGGGGCCTCCCGATCTTCTACGGCGGCGGTTGGGGTGGCGGCGGTTTTGGCGGTGGTGGTGGCGGCTTCGGTGGAAACGGCGGTGGTGGAGTCGGTGGCGGTTTCGGAGGATTCGGCGGAGGTAGCTCCGGTGGTGGCGGTGCCAGCGGCGGCTGGTGACGGCGCGGCCGGCGCGGCGTCCGAACTCGGCCCTAACCCGATCAGCGGGCGCCAGCACCGGCGCCTCGAGAATGCCGTCAGCCGAGCCGAAGAGTTCACCGGCCTGCAGTTCGCTGTCTACCTCGGCCCGACCCGCGACGATTCCAGAGAGCACGCCGAGTCGATGTTCGCCTCCCTGGGTTACCACGCCCTGCCGGCCGTCCTGCTTCTCGTCGCGCCGGACCAGCGGCGCCTGGAGATCGTCACATCGGCCACGGCGCGGGCGCGGATCACCGACCGGCACGCGGCGCTGGCGGTGACGTCGATGACCTCGAGTTTCGCGGTCGGCGACATCGTCGGCGGGGTGTGCCTCGGGTTGGACATGCTCGCTCGTTATGCCGGCTCACCGCGGGCCGGTGCCGCGCTCGACAGCGAGCTGCCCGACGTACTCATGGGGTACGACGAGCCGTCCTGACCCGCCCGCCGGCCCGCACAAACACCGCCGGGGCTCCAGGGAGGGCCGCGAGCGCCGATGTCTAGAGACGTGACTTCCGTAGCCGTGCCCGCCCCGAGGATCGAGCCGTGACGATGCAATCGGGTGGGCCGGCACAATTCAGCCCGGACGGCAGGTGGTGGTGGGACGGCCGGCAGTGGAATCCCGTAGTCGCACCGGTCGGCTCAGCTTTCCCGGCCGGGAATCCCGGCTACGGCGGCCCATCGTCGCCGGACGGAAAGGCCATTGCCAGTCTGGTTGCCGCCATCGTTTGGATGGCCGGCCTCGGCAGCATCCTCGCTGTAGTTCTTGGGCATCTCTCGCGCTCGGAGAGTCGGCGAGAGGGGCGGCAGCCGAGCGGAGTCGCGCTCGCCGGGTTGATCATCGGCTATTTCGGAATAGCCAGCATGATTTTGTTCATCACCGCGGCCATCGCGATTCCGGTCTTCTTCGCCCAAACCCTCAGGGGACGGGACGTCGCTGTGAAGTCGACTCTGCGAACTGCCGTCACAGCCGAGGAGTTGTTCCAGGTGGACAACAACCGGTACACGAAGAGGATCGCAGATCTTGAGACCTACGGCTTTTCCCCGCGTTCCGATATTCCGGTCCTCGTGTTGAGTGCCGGCGAAAGCGATTTTTGCCTGACCGCCCGGTCGACCGTCGGTGGTAAGAGGTTCTATTTCCAGCCGGGGCACGGGATCAGCGAAACCTCTTGTGAATAGCCGGTACCGCCTCAGCCGCTCGCGGCGTCCTTCGCACGGGCCCGCATCGCGCGGGCCACACCGTCCCTGCCCTCGATGAGCAGCCGGCGCAACGCGGCCGGGGGCGAGGCGGTGCGCAGGTATTCATCGGTCCGGTCCAGCGTCGCCTGCTCGATGAAAACACTGGGATAGAGGCCGACGACGATGTCCTGGGCCATCTCGCTGCTCCGGGACTCCCAGATGTCGTTGACGCGCTCGAAGTAACGCTCGCGGTACTGCTCGAGCAACGGGAGTTGGTCGTGGCTGGAGAAGCCGGCGATCCAGGCCCCGAGCATCGCGTTCGGCAGGTCGGGGTCATCCATGATCGTCGTCCACGCCTCGGCCTTGGCCGCAGCTGTGGGCCGGGAAGCCCGCGCGGATGTGGAGTGCCGTTGTCCGGCCGCCGTCGGGTCTCGTTCGAGTTCGGCGGCGATGGCCGCGTCGTCCAGGCGGCCGAGGGCAGTGAGCACACGGACCAGCGACCAGCGCAGGTCGATGTCGATCGTCAATCCCGGTATGTCGTGCGTCCCTGCCAGCAGTCCCTCGACTACGGCCACGTGATCAGTGTCGCGCGCGGCGCCGATGAACGAGCGTGCCCACGCCAGCTGGTGGTCGCTGCCCGACTCGGCTGCGCGCAACGCGTCGAAGGCCGTGTCGGCGAGCGAACGCAAAGCCGGTGCGCGATGCGCCGGATCGGTGAAGTTGTAGATCGCGCCGACGCATTGGCTCAGCAGCAGCTGCACCACGCCGACTTCGCTCTCACTGCGGATGTTGCCCAGCAGCAGCCGCACGAATTGCCGCGCCGGTAGCTCGGCATCGCGGGTCATGTCCCAGCTGGCTGCCCAGCACAGCGTGCGCGACAGCGAGTCGGGCAATTGCCCCAACCGGTTGGTCGCCGTCTCGGCCGAGCGCTCGTCCAGGCGGATCTTGGTGTAGGTCATGTCGTCGTCGTTGATGAGGACAAGATCGGGCTGGCGTACGCCGACCAGCTGCGGCACGTCGGTTTCCGCGCCGACCACGTCTAGCTCGATCCTGCTGCGGCGCTCGAGCCCGGCGTCGGTGGCGTCGTACAACCCGATGGCCAAGCGGTGCGAACGCAGGGTCGGCCAGTCCGACGGTGCCTCCTGCAGCAACCGGAACGACGTGAACGCGCCGTCCGCGTCGACCGCAAAGCTCGACCGCAGCGTGTTGACGCCCGCTGTCTCCAGCCATTCCTTCGACCAGGCCGAGAGGTCGCGCCCGGACGCCTCTTCGAGCGCACGCAGCAGGTCCTTGAGCTCGGTGTTGCCGTATTCGTGGTTTCGGAAGTAGGCCCGCAGCCCTGCCAGGAAGGCGTCGCGGCCGACCCAGGCGACGAGCTGCTTGAGGACGGACGCGCCCTTGGCGTAGGTGATGCCGTCGAAGTTGACCTCGACCGCGGCGATGTCACCGATCTCGGCGACGATCGGGTGCGTCGACGGCAGCTGGTCCTGCCGGTAGGCCCAGGTCTTCTCGACGTTGGCGAATGTCGTCCAGGCGTGGGTGTAGCGAGTTGCCTCGCTCTGCGCCAGCACCGATGCGTAGGTCGCAAACGACTCGTTGAGCCACAGGTCGTCCCACCAGCGCATGGTGACAAGATCGCCGAACCACATGTGCGCCATCTCGTGCAGCACCGTCTCGGCGCGCCGCTCGTAGGCGAAGTTGGTCACCTTGGAGCGGAAGACGTAGTCCTCGAGGAAGGTGACCGCGCCGGCGTTCTCCATCGCTCCGGCGTTGAACTCTGGGACGAAGAGCTGGTCGTACTTGCCGAACGCGTAGGGGTAGTCGAAGGCCTGGTGGAAGTAGTCGAAACCCTGCTTGGTGACAGTGAAGATCTCGTCGGCGTCGAGGTACTGGGCGAGCGATTTGCGGCAGAAGATCCCGAGGTCGATCTCGCCGTGCGTGTCGCGCACCACGTGATAGGGCCCGGCCACGATGGCGCTGATGTAGGTCGACATGCGCGGCGACGTCGCGTACTCCCAGTGCCTGCTGTCACCGCCGGCGGGTTCGCTGGTCGCCGCCATGTTGCTGACGACCTCCCAGTGCGGTGGCGCGACGACATCGAAAGTGAAGGCCGCCTTCAGATCGGGCTGGTCGAAGCACGCGAAAACCCGGTGCGCGTCGTATGTCTCGAACTGCGAGTAGAGATAGACCTCGCTGTCGACGGGATCGACGAAGCGGTGCAGGCCCTCGCCGGTGTTGACGTAGAGGCAGTTGGCTACAACCCGCAGCTCGTTGTCCGCGGCGAGTGCCGGTAGCCAGATCCGGCCGCCGTCGAAAGCCGCCAGGTCGACGTCTGCACCGTTGAGCTCGATCCTGCCGACGTCCTGGGCGATCAGCTCGATGAAAGTCGTCGCGCCCGGTTCGTTGCAGCGGAATCGCACCGTCGATGCGGAGGCGAAGACTTTCTCGCCCACTGTCAGGTCGAGGGACACGGTGTAGGAATCGACCGCGAGGATTTGCGCGCGGCGGCGCGCTTCGTCGCGGGTGAGGTTGTTATCGAGCACGACGGCCGGGCTCCGCAATCTCTCGGTAAAGGTCATTCCATCCTCGCACGAATGACGCTCCGGCCGGTTCCGACGGGAGAACCTGCGGTCCGGCGCGGCGCCGGGTGTTCAAGGCCCGGTCGTCCGCGGTCGATGCGGAGGGGGCATCCAGGGGAGGTTCGACGTGCCGGACGTCGCGATCGCACGGTACGACGCCAACACCGGTTGGCTACCCCCGGTCTGCCCCAAACACGGCCGGCCCGCCGACCGCCCAGTCTCGAGGAAGTTCTATACGCCGACCCCGTGGTGGGTCTATCCATTCATTCTGCTGAGCCTGCTGGTCGCGGCACTGATCGCAGCCGCCATCCGTAAGAGTGACCAGATCCAAATGCCGGGCTGCGCCCAGTGTTCGACCTCTGCGCGCACCCGGACGCAGGTGCGGGTTGGCACCGGCGTGGTCGCTCTCATCGACTTGAGCGCCGCAGTTGTCTGGGGGAGCGGGGGCCTGTTCGTGCTGGCTATTCCGCTGGTGCTCGCCTGGTTGCTGTCGCTTTCCTCGCTGCTCGATGCGCTTGTGCAGGTATCAGGAAGCCTGGACGGCCCGTGGCTCAAGCTCAAAGGCGTCCATCCGGCCTTCATTGCCGCGCTCCGGCCGAACCCGGCCTGGAACGCAGTTCCACATCCATCGGCGCTCGCGGCGGTCTACCACGTCGGCGCCGCCGTACCGTACTGGCAGCCCCCGCAAGCACGCTGACGGTTGCCCTCAGTCCGCACGGGAGGTACACCTGTCACGGGAGGCCGCCATGTCCACGCACCAATGCCCCGAGTGCCCGCTCCGTTTCGCAACCGAGAACGAGCTGCGCGACCATCTAGACATGGATCACCCCGGCCGTATCGGCCGCCCACCGGTGCACCGAACCCGCCCGTGATCGACCGCACTTCGCATTACATCGGCGGCGCCTGGCTGGCCTCGTCGTCGGCCGACCGGATCGACGTCCTCGATCCGGGCACCGAGCAGGTGATCGGCCAGGTGCCGGCTGGCACCGCCGAGGATGCGGGCCGTGCTGTCAGCGCGGCGCGGGCGGCCTTCGCGACCTGGGCCACGACCGCCGCGAAGGATCGCACTGACCTGATCGCGCGCCTGCTCTCGGTCCTGACCGAGCGAGCCGACGAGGTTGCGGCGACCATCACAGCCGAGATGGGGTGCCCGCCGAGGATCGCGCGCGGCGTACAGGTGGGCACCCCGCTCAGTGTGATCGAGGGGTACCTCGCCCTGCTCCCCGAGTTCGAGTGGGAGGAGCGGATCGGCAACTCGCTGGTCGTCAAGGAGCCGATCGGCGTCGTCGCCGCGATCACGCCCTGGAACTACCCGCTGCACCAGGTGGTCTCCAAGATCGTGCCCGCGCTCGCGGCCGGGTGCACGGTCGTCCTCAAGCCGAGCGAGGTCGCGCCGCTGACGGCCTTTCTTCTTGCGGACATGCTGCACGAGATCGGCGTACCACCTGGTGTCTTCAATCTGGTGTCCGGAACCGGGGCTGTCGTCGGCGCGGCCCTGGCCGCGCATCCCGATGTCGACATGGTGTCGTTCACCGGTTCGACCCGGGCGGGCAAGGAGGTGGCGGCGCTCGCCGCCGGCACGGTCAAGCGGGTGGCGCTCGAACTCGGTGGCAAGTCCGCCAATGTGCTGCTCGACGACGCCGACTTCGCGCGGGCGGTCAAGGTCGGCGTCGGCAACGCCTTCCTCAATTCGGGTCAGACCTGCACGGCATGGACGCGCCTTGTTGTCCCGCGCGCCCGTCAGGACGAGGTCGCTGCGGCTGCCGCGTCGCTGGCGCAATCCCTGAGCAGCAAGCTCGGACCGGTCGTCTCCCAGGAGCAGTTCGACCGGGTGCAGAGCTACATCAGCGCCGGCGTCGAATCGGGCGCTGTGCTCGTTGCC
Organism: Actinomycetota bacterium; assembly: GCA_040005895.1. Taxonomy (GTDB): domain Bacteria; phylum Actinomycetota; class Actinomycetes; order BP-191; family BP-191; genus JBDTYE01. The sequence goes on from JBDTYE010000079.1 coordinate 6,297, forward strand.
GGCGGGCTGGGACGTCCGGACGGCGTTGCTGCCGGCTACTACGTCCGCCCGACGGTCTTTGCCGATGTCACCAGTGCGATGGCGATCGCGCAGGAGGAGATCTTCGGGCCGGTGCTGGCGATCTTGCCGTACGACGACGAGGCCGAGGCACTCGAGATCGCCAACTCAACCAGCTACGGACTCGCCGGCGCGGTGTGGTCGGCCGATGTCGACCGCGCGATCGCGTTCGCTCGCAGCATGCAGACCGGCCAGGTCGACATCAACGGTGCTGCGTTCAACCCGCTGGCGCCCTTCGGCGGCGTAAAGCAGTCGGGCGTCGGCCGCGAACTCGGCCGTTACGGCCTCGAGGAGTTTCTCGTCACCAAGTCCATCCAGCTCTGACCCGGGAGGTTGGACCTCCAAACAACCCACACACTGTGACGTTTGAGGGTCCAACGTCCGGTTTGGCGGTGGGCTTGCCGGGCTCAGTGGCCGGCTCGGCGATCGTCGGGTGGCTGCGCCGGCGTGGTGAGATGGCGGCATGCGCGTCTACCTCGGTTCCGACCACGCCGGCTTCGAACTCAAGGGCCAGCTGATTTCCTGGCTGGCAGCGAACGGGCACGAGCCCATCGATTGCGGCCCGACGGCGTACGATGCCGCGGACGACTATCCACCGTACGTCATCGCCGCTGCCGAGCGCGCGGTGCGCGACAACGCCTTCGCCGTCGTCATCGGCGGGTCCGGCAACGGCGAGCAGATCGCGTCGAACAAGGTCAAGGGCGCGCGGGCAGCGCTGTGCTGGTCACCCGAGATCGCGGCGCTCACCCGGCGGCACAACGACGCCAACGTCTGCGGGATCGGGGCGCGGTTCCACGACCGGGCCGGCGCCGAGGAGATCGTCAGCGCGTTCGTCAACACGAACTTCAGCGAAGACGCCCGCCACATCCGCCGGATCGCGCTGATAACCGACTACGAGTCCTCGGGGTCGCTCGCGCCCGCGGACGACTGATCGACGACGACCTCCGCCGGCGGATGCGGTGTCTGCACCTCGAGGGGCCGGCGGCGTACGACGACCGTCTTCTGGGCGCGCGCCAGATCGGCCTCCAGGGGGCGCGAGACGTCTCTGGCCCGCATCGCTCCCATCGGGCCGACCAGTGAAGGTCCACCGCCGACCAGGTTGGCCACCCCGTGACCGGAGTTGGCGCTGGAGGCCCGGCCGGGGCGCCCCGAGCCACTCCTGCGATCACCCACTGCAACCTCCTAGTAAGCACGCGACGCCGCGCACGCTACACGGCTCCGTTGACTGAGGGCGTCATAGATGTCTGAATCTGTCGGGTGATCACGGAGCGTACGGGCGGGCGCCAGCGTGTCTGGCTGAGCACTCGCGCGAAAATGCGGCTCAGGGAGCAGCTCACCTTCCCGGTCCTGGCCTCGCTGATCTCGATCATCGCCGTTGCCTCGCCGATCTTCGGCGCGAAATGGATGTCACCTGTTCTGGTCAATGGCCCGCTGCTCGTCGGCGGCGTCGTACTCCGCCGCCGGCCGATGATGTGGCTGATCTACCTGGCCGTGGTTGCGACTGTCTACGACGCGATAGCGCTCGGTTGGAGCGAGACGCGACCCGGCGAGCTGCCGCTCCTTTTCGTCACCGCTGTTGCGACCGCGTCCTTCGCCCGGCGCCGGGAGCACCTCGGCGTACCGGGACTGCGCGGGGAGGGCATGCTGCTCGAGCTGCGCGAGCGGCTCGGCCAGCAGGGTGCGCTGCCAATCCTGCCGTCAGGTTGGAAGGCGGAATTCGCGCTCGAGTCAGCTGGTCACGCGGGCTTCTCCGGCGACTTCCTCGTCTCCTGCACGCACGACTCCGGCCGGCGGCTCGAGCTCGCGCTGGTCGACGTTTCCGGAAAGGGCTTCGACGCGGGGACCCGCTCGCTGATGCTGTCCGGCGCTCTCGGCGGACTGCTCGGTGCAGTACCCGCCGGGCAGTTCCTCGCGGCGGCAAACGACTACCTGTTGCGGCAGGACTGGGGCGAAGGCTTCGCCACCGCCGTGCACGTGGCCGTCGACCTCGACAGCGGGGATTTCCTGATCGAGTCGGCCGGTCACCCGCCCGCCGCACACTATGTCTCCGGAACCGGCAGGTGGGCGCTCAGCCCGGCGTCGGGCATGGTCCTTGGCATGTTTCCGACGACCTCCTGGTCATCGGAGCGCGGCCGGCTGCGATCCGGCGACGCCCTGTTGCTCTACACGGACGGGGTCGTCGAGATCCCCGGGCGCGATCTGGGGCACGGCATCGACCGGCTGCTCGGCGAGGCGAACGCGCTGGTGCTGCGTACCTTCACGGGCGCCGCGGAGCGGCTCATCGATGCCGTAGGCACTGACACCAAGGACGACCGCGCCGTCGTCATGCTGTGGCGCGCCTGAATCACCGCCGCAACAGAGCGCCGTTCGATAACCCGGCGTCACCACCCGGGACAGCCGGTATGATGTGCCAACTGCGCACGGGCCACAGACGTCCCGACCGCTGGCTCTGGATGCTGGATCCTCTGCTCACGGGATGATGGATGCCTGATATGCCCGGCCCACAAGGCCTGTACGACCCGCGCTTCGAACACGACTCATGTGGCGTTGCCTTCGTCGTCGACGTCCAAGGTCGCGTCAGTCATCGGATGGTCGAACTCGGACTCAAGTCTCTTTGCAACCTCGACCACCGCGGCGCCACCAACGCCGAAGCCAACGTCGGTGACGGCGCCGGCATCTTGATCCAGGTTCCCGACCGCTTCCTTCGTGAAGTCGTCGACTTCACCCTGCCTGCTGCCGGTCGTTACGCGGTCGGTTGCGCCTTCCTGCCGACCGACGAGGAGGCGCGGGCGACCGCTGTCACAGCCATCGAGAAGATCGCGGTGAGCGAAGGGCTCGAGGTCGTCGGCTGGCGCGACGTTCCCGTCGACAATTCGATGATCGGCGGCCAGGCCCGAGACGTCGAACCCTCGATCCGCCAACTGTTCCTGGCTGACGTCACCGAGTCGCTCGGTGGCATCGACCTCGAACGCCGGGCCTTCGTCGTACGCAAGCGGGTGGAGCACGAACTCGCGGCCGACGGCGAGACGATCTACTTCCCGAGCCTGTCGGCGCGCACCCTGGTCTACAAGGGGATGCTGATCAGCCATCAGCTGCAGGACTACTTCACCGACTTGCGGGACGAGCGGTTCGAGAGCGCGCTGGTGCTGGTGCACTCGCGTTTCTCCACCAACACCTTCCCGTCGTGGCCGCTGGCGCACCCCTACCGGTACGTCGCGCACAACGGCGAGATCAACACGGTCCAGGGCAACCAGAACTGGATGCGAGCCCGCGAGGCGCTGCTCGCCAGCGACGTCCTGCCGGGCGATCTCGAGCGCATCTTCCCAATCTGTACTCCGGGAGCGAGCGACACCGCGCGCTTCGACGAGGTGCTCGAACTGCTGCACCTGGGCGGCCGGTCGCTCCCACACGCGGTGCTCATGATGATTCCCGAGGCCTGGGAAAACCACGAGTCGATGCCGGAGTGGAAGCGGGCCTTCTACCAGTACCACTCGGCGCTGATGGAGCCGTGGGACGGACCTGCGTCGATCGCCTTCACCGATGGCACGGTCATCGGGGCGGTGCTCGACCGCAACGGTCTGCGGCCCTCGCGATACTGGGTGACAGCGGACGGCCTCGTCGTGATGGCGTCCGAGGTCGGCGTACTCGGCATCGATCCGGCGGAGATAGTCCAGAAGGGCCGGCTCGAGCCCGGCAAGATGTTCTTGATCGACACCGCGCTGGGCCGCATCGTCGGCGACGAGGAGATCAAACGGCAACTGGCCGACGAGCAGCCGTACGCCGAATGGTTGCACGCCGGGCTGGTGCACCTCGACGACCTGCCGCTGCGTGACTTCCTCATCCCCGTGCAGTCCTCGGTCGTCCAGCAGCAGCGGGTGTTCGGCTACACCAGCGAGGAACTCAAGATCCTGCTGACGCCGATGGCGAAGAACGGCTACGAGCCGATCGGCTCGATGGGCACCGACACCCCTATCGCGGTGCTGTCGCAACGGCCGCGGCTGCTGTTCGACTACTTCTCGCAGCTATTCGCGCAGGTCACCAACCCGCCGCTCGATGCGATCAGGGAAGAACTCGTCACGTCCATGTCCGCGACGCTCGGACCGGAGGGCAACCTCCTGGACCCGACCGCCGCGTCCTGCCGTCAGCTGGTGCTGCCGTCGCCGATCATCAGCAACGACGATCTCGCCAAGATCCTCTACATCAACGACGACCACGACATGACCGGCTTCAAGGCATACGCCGTCGACGGTCTCTATCCGGTCGCTGAGGGCGGCACCGGGCTGCGTCAGGCGCTGGCCGAGGTCTGCCTGAAAGTGAGCGCCGCGATCGGTGACGGCGCCAAGATCATCATCTTGTCCGACCGCTACAGCTCGCCCGACCTCGCTCCGATCCCGTCGCTGTTGCTGACGGCGGCGGTCCACCACCACCTGATCCGCGAGAAGACCCGGACCAAGGTCGGCCTGGTCCTCGAGACCGGTGAGGCCCGCGAAGTCCACCACATGGCGATGCTCATCGGTTACGGCGCAGCGGCGATCAACCCCTACCTGGCCTTCGAGTCCATCGAGGACCTCATCACCCGCGGGCTGATAACCGGGCTGACCCCCAAGCAGGCCGTGCGCAACTACACCAAGGCCGCCAGCAAGGGCGTGCTCAAGGTGATGTCCAAGATGGGCATATCCACGGTGGCGTCCTACACCGGCGCACAGGTCTTCGAGGCGATCGGCCTCGGCAGCGACGTCATCGACAACTACTTCACGGGTACGACGAGCCGCATCGGTGGCCTGACACTCGACGATGTCGCCAGTGAGGTCGCGGCACGGCACGCCTTCGCCTATCTGGACCGGCCGGAAGAGATGGCGCACCGCGACCTGTGGCAGGGCGGCGAGTACCAGTGGCGCCGCGAGGGCGAGCATCACCTTTTCAACCCGGAGACCGTCTTCCGGCTGCAGCACGCGACCAGATCCAAGCGCTACGACGTGTTCAAGCAGTACACGGCGTCGGTCGACGAGCAGTCCGCCCGATTGGCGACGCTGCGCGGGCTGTTCCGCTTCAACGACGGCTCGCCGATTCCGATCGACGAGGTGGAGCCGGTCAGCGAGATCGTCAAGCGCTTCTCCACCGGCGCCATGTCCTACGGATCGATCTCGAAGGAAGCGCACGAGACCCTCGCGATCGCGATGAACAGCATCGGCGCCAAGTCCAACACCGGTGAGGGCGGCGAGGACGCCGACCGCTACGAGCGCGACGACAACGGCGAGTTGCGCCGCTCGGCGATTCACCAGGTTGCGTCCGGCCGGTTCGGCGTCACCAGCGAATATCTGACCAATGCCGACGACCTGCAGATCAAGATGGCGCAGGGGGCCAAGCCAGGCGAGGGCGGCCAGCTGCCTGGCGCCAAGGTCTATCCCTGGATCGCGCGCACGCGGCACTCGACCCCGGGCGTCGGCCTGATCTCACCGCCGCCCCACCACGACATCTACTCGATCGAAGACCTCAAGCAGCTCATCCACGACCTGAAGAACTCCAACCCTTCCGCGCGGGTGCACGTCAAGCTCGTCGCCGAGGTCGGGGTCGGTACCGTCGCCGCCGGTGTTTCCAAGGCGAAGGCGGACGTCGTACTCATCTCCGGGCACGACGGCGGCACCGGCGCTTCGCCGCTGACATCGCTCAAGCACGCCGGCGCGCCATGGGAGCTCGGTCTCGCCGAGACGCAGCAGACGCTGCTGCTCAACGGCTTGCGGGACCGGATCGTCGTACAGACCGACGGCCAGCTGAAGACCGGCCGCGACGTGGTGATCGCCGCGCTGCTCGGCGCCGAGGAGTTCGGTTTCGCGACCGCGCCGCTGGTCGTAAGCGGCTGCATCATGATGCGCGTGTGCCACCTCGACACCTGCCCGGTCGGTGTCGCGACGCAGAATCCCGAATTGCGCAAGCGCTTCTCCGGCAAGCCGGAATTCGTCGTCACGTTCTTCGAATACATCGCGCAAGAAGTGCGTGAACTCCTTGCGCAGCTGGGTTTCCGCACCCTCGCCGACGCGGTCGGCCACGTCGAGAGGCTCGACACCACTGACGCGATCGGGCACTGGAAGGCCGCCGGGATCGACCTGACCGCGATCCTGCACAAGCCGGAAACGCCGTGGGAGCAGGACCTGCACTGTACGAAGTCGCAGGACCACGGGCTCGAGCTCGCGCTCGACAACGACCTGATAGCTATGGCCGAACCCGCTCTTGCCAACGGCGAGCAGGTGACGATCGAGCTGCCGATCCGCAACGTCAACCGCACAGTTGGCACGATGCTCGGTTACGAAGTGACGAAGCGGTACGGCGGCGACGGGCTTGCCGACGACACGATCCAAGTCCGATTCGACGGGTCCGCAGGGCAGAGCTTCGGGGCTTTCGTGCCGCGCGGCATCACGCTGCGACTGTGGGGCGATGCAAACGACTACTTCGGCAAGGGGCTTTCCGGCGCCCGCCTGGTGCTGCGGCCACCCGCGCAGGTGCACCCGAGTTTCATCGCCGAGGAAAACATCATTGCCGGCAACGTCATCCTCTACGGCGCGACCAGCGGGTCGGCGTACATCAGGGGTCTGGTGGGCGAGCGGTTCGCCGTTCGCAACTCTGGCGCGACCGCCGTCGTCGAAGGCGTCGGCGACCACGGCTGCGAATACATGACCGGCGGCCGGGTCGTCGTACTCGGCCCGACCGGCCGCAACTTCGGCGCCGGCATGTCGGGCGGAATCGCCTACGTCTACGACCCGGAGGACACGTTCGTGAACCGCCTCAACCTCGAGATGGTCGATCTCGACGCGCTCGAGGCAGAGGACAAGGAGTGGCTGCGCGACACCGTGCGGGCGCACCAGCGCGAGACCGGATCCGAGGTCGCCGCGCGACTGCTCGGGCGCTGGCACGCCGAGGTGAGGCATTTCAAGAAGGTCATGCCGAAGGACTACAAGCGAGTGCTCGAAGCAGCCAGCACCGCGGAGGAACGCGGCCTGGACGTCGACGACGCGATCATGGCGGTGGCCCGTGGCTGACCCCACCGGCTTCATGAAGCACGGTCGCCAGTTGCCGCCACGCCGGCCGGTCCCGATCCGCCTGCTGGACTGGAACGAGGTCTACCAGGACTTCCCGGCGGATGCCCTGCGCGCGCAGGCTTCGCGCTGCATGGACTGCGGCATCCCGTTCTGCAACAACGGCTGCCCGCTCGGCAACCTGATCCCGGACTGGAACGACCT
>JBDTYE010000080.1:0-13469 GCA_040005895.1 Actinomycetota bacterium
TCCCCGTTGGTCAGCTTCGGTGACATGCCGAGCGTGACGATGTAGGCGCAGTGCGCCGCCAAGGTCGTGTCGACCAGCGCTCCGGCAGTACCCGAACTGGAGTGGCCGCCGGTCAGCACCGGCACGGGCGGCGTCGGCAGCACCGGGTTGCCGGTGAAGCTGATCGACGGCTGCGCCGCGTACGGGTGGTACACGGTGTAGAGCAGATGCATCGAGTCCCCGATCTCGACGCAGCCGCCGCCGGTCGCGAGTTCGGTGACGCCGAGTGAAACGACGCCAGCCGAGGTGATCTGTCCACCGCCCCAGTAGGGGTGCTGGTCGTAGGTGTAGGTGACGTTGCTCATTGCGATGTGCGACAGCACGACGTCCGGCCCGGCCGATGAGTGTGACGCCGAGTCCCGCGACTGGAACGTGATGCGGAAGACGGGCTTGGTCGACCGGAGAGAAATCGGGACGTCCTCGCCCGCGTCCAACGGCAAGGGAGCCGGCGATGCCGCTTTGAGGTTGAAGACTTCGTTCGTGAACTTCGACGTTTCCAGCTTCGCCAGCGGGAAGGTCGGCTGGAACCGGCCGCGCCCGCCGAGGAAGAGTTCGTTGAGGCGAGGCGCTGCGATCCAGCCGTCGGATGCCGCGTCGACGTTGACCGGGACGACCTTCGCCGGCCCGCCGTTCTGGGGGATCGTCACCGTCGCGCCCGGGTTGTTGACGTAGAACGGAGTCGTGGCGAAGGTCGCGGCGATGCCGTTCCAGAAGTAGTACTCGAGGATGCCGATCTGCGTTGCCGGCAGTGCTGCGCCGGTGAGCGGCTGGTCGACGAGTGCCGGGTGCTGCGCGACGAGGAAGCGGTAGTCGATCGCCTGCGATGACAGGGGATCGGGCATGACGCCGTTCAAGGTCAGGGTGCTCGTGAACGCCTTGCCGCCGACACTCGTCGTGCCGTCGGAGGCGAAGTCCCCGACGAGCGGATCGACGGCGTAGACACCGACGTTCGTGAATACCGGGACGGTCGGCGGGGTGGGCGGCACTTTGCCGTCGATGCACAGGTCGACGCAGAAGCAGGGTCCGATGTTCTGCCGGCCGGGCGTACGACCCTTGCTCCGCGGTTCGTTCAGGAGCACGCTGCCGCCCGGCGCCGTCACGCGGAAGTAGACGTCCGGGCCACCCACCAGTTCGAAGTTGATGAACGGGGACCACGGGGTGCGCTTGAAGTCGGCCGACGTGTAGTCGATCCGGAAGTGTCCTGATCCGTCGGTGACGGCGGATCCGAGCGCGTCGTCCTGAATCCAGTCGACGTCGTACGCCGAGACGGTCGCACCCGGCACGGGCTCCTTGCCCTCGCAGAAAACGACGTGGCCGCAGATGGTCCACCAGCCGAGCAGCGCCTTGAGCCAGCACCAGATACGGGCTGAGAGCGACTCGACGTACGCCGCCTCGAAGCCGCCCTCAACCTCGCGCCAGCGGGGCGCGAAGGTCGTGACGTGCAGCGTTACACGTTCGTGGTGCGGCCGCGGGTGTCCGGGCAGCGTGCCGCAGGTGAAGTCGACATCCAGCAGCCCGCCGGTGTAGCTGCTGGCGAGTTCCGCGGCGAACTTGCCGTCCGTGTCGACGGTCGCCTCGGCAACCAGACGCGAAGCCTTGGCGGCCATCGCGGCGTCATCGAGGCGTTCGACCGTGTCCTTGTTGTCAGCAGCTGCGCGAGCCGCTGCCTCTTCGTTCTTCTCCGCCGCGTAGAAACGGACTATCACGCCGGTGAGTGGTTCGAAGCAGTCGTCGCACAGTGCGCCGGTGACCTGCCCCCGAATGGTGTATCCCATGATTGGACCCCCTTAGGTCATCTGGTCAGAGCGACCACGGGGGTCTGCAGATACGTCCGGGAGACGAAAGCGCCCGCCGCCGCAGGATGCGGAGGCGGGCGCTGGTGCGCACTGGCACTAGGTCGAAGCGATGGCCTGCAGTACGTCGAGCTTGGCCGCCCGCCGCGCCGGGAAGACGGCAGCCAGCACTCCGGCGATCCCTGCAATGACGGTGACCATGGCGAGTGTCACTACCGGAATCTTGAGAACATTGATGCCCTCGCTCTTCAGCGCCTGAACGAGTGCCCAGCCGAAGAACAGGCCGATCACCAGGCCGAGGAATGTCCCGAGCAACGCGATGATCACCGACTCCCACCGCACCATCGTGCGGACCTGCCGGCGCGTCATTCCGACCGCGCGCAAGAGACCGAGTTCATTGGTGCGCTCGAAGATCGACAAGGCCAGCGTGTTGGCGATGCCGAACAGGGCGATGATCACGGCCAACGCGAGCAATGCGTAGACCAGGTTGATGAACTGGTCGATCTGCTTTGCGACCGACTGCTTGTACTCCGCGTTGTCCTTGAGTTCTGCCAGCGGGTACGCCGCGGTCGCCTTCTCGATCACCGCTCGCGCTGTCTCGGCGGAGACCGCAGGCACCTTCTTGATGTAGAGCAGCTGGTCGAACTTCTCCTGCATGTTCTTGTCGTACGTCGGCAGCCCGATTACGTAGTTGCCGAACGTCAGGTCCTTGTTGCCGAAGATTGCCACAACCTTGAGCGGCTGCTTGCCGCTCTTGAGGAAGGTGACCGGGATCGTGTCCCCGATCTTGAGGTTCTTCTTCTTCGCTTCGTCCTTGTAGACGCCGATGGTGTCGGGGGTGCTGAGATCGGTCAGCTTTCCGCTCTGCACCTTCATGTCCACGATCTTGCCCCAGGTGGTCTCGTCCAGCGCCAGCACGGCATTGGTGCCGGACATCTCAACCGGGGTGAAGCGGCCGCTGGCGACGACCGCGACCTCGGGAACCTTCTTCAACGAAGCCGCGAGCTGGGGACTCAAGCCGCCGAACCCACCGGTGTTGACGTTGATGACGTAGTCACCGGTGAAAGCCCGGTCGAGGCTCTGATTCACCGACGCCTTTGTCGAGGCAGCGAAGATCGCGATGAACCCAACCAGGCCGACACCGATCATCAATGCTGCAGCGGTGGACGACGTCCGCTTCGGGTTCCTGATGGCGTTCTCACGAGCCAGGGTGCCCGGCATGCCTCGCAGCCTGGGTAGCGGAGCCCCGATGATTCCGCTCAACCGGGCGGCGAAGATCGGTCCGAGGATGGTGACGCCGAGGAAGACGACGAGCACTCCGATACCCGCCTGCCCCAACTTGTTGCCCTTGTGCCCGAACAGGCCGTTGGCCAGTGAAGCTATGCCAAGGCCGGTGACCAGAATCCCTGTGATGACACGGGCGATCGAACGACCGGACGAGTCGTGTGCGAGCGAGCGCATCGCCGCGATCGGCGCGATCTTCGAGGCCCGGCGAGCCGGGAAGAAGGCCGACGCGACGCTGACGACGACGCCGACGATCAGGGACGCGATCACGGTGCGCGCCAGGATGACTGCCCCGCCGGCCGGGATGTCGATGCCGAACGCCGCGAGCAGCGCCTTCAGCCCGATCGCGACTCCGATGCCGGCGAACAGGCCGAGCGCTCCGGCCACGACGCCGACCACGGCTGCCTCGATGAGTACAGCGCCCAGCACCTGCCTGCGACTCGCGCCGATGGCGCGCATCAACGCCATCTCCCGGCCGCGCTGCGCGACGATGATCGAGAATGTGTTGTAGATGATGAACGCGCCGACGAAGACAGCGATGCCGGCGAAGACGAGCAGGAAGATGCTGAAGAACTTCAAGCCCTTCTTGATGTCGTTCTGATTCTCCTTGGTCACCGCCTTGCCGGTGACGACTTCGGTCGCCGCCGGCAGCACCTTCTGCACCGAGTCGCGCACCGACTCCTGCGAGGTGCCCGACTTCCCGCGGACGCCGATGGAGTCGTACTTGCCGGATTCGGCGACGACTTCCTGCGCCCGCGGCGTTGTGAACATCGCGAACGTGGCCCCCAACGGGCTGTCAGCCGTTCCGAACTTGGCAATACCGACGATCTTCACGGGTATCGCGCCGGCGGCAGCCAGCACCGTGGTCTGGTCACCGACGTTGAGCTTTCCCTTGGTCGCGCTGCCCTTGTCGATGACGACCTCGTCAGGGGTCTGTGGAGCCCGGCCCGACGAGAGGTTGAAGGAGTTGAGCTTGGTGTCTTCCACCCAGTTGGTCCCGAACGTCGGGGCGCCCTGACCCGGGTTGCCGATAGCCTTCCCGTCCTTGCCGACGATCTGCGCGTAGCCCTGCACGAAGCCTTCCGCAGCGGCGACGCCGTCGGCCCTCTTGACCTGGTCAAGGATCGCGGCGTCGATTCGCGGTCGCTGGTCGCCGCCCTGCGTCTTGAGCTTCTGCGAGGAGCGGACCATTGCGTCGGTGTTCTTGAAGATGTCGTCGAACAGGCCGTTGAACGAGCGGCCGACGGTGTCGGTGAGGACGAATGCGCCGGACATGAACGCGACGCCGAGCAGCACCGCGAAAGAGGTTGTGACGAGGCGCAGCTTGCGCGCCAGGATGGTCTTGAGTGCAGTCCTGAACATGAGGCTCAGGCCTCCAGCGTCTTGATGCGGTCGAGAACCCGCTCCGGGGTCGGGGCGATCATCTCGTCGACGATCTTTCCGTCGTTGAGAAACAGCACCCGGCCGGCGTACGACGCCGCCACCGGGTCGTGCGTGACCATGACGATCGTCTGACCAAGCTCCGCGACGGCGCGCCGCATGAACGCGAGGATCTCGGCGCCTGCGTGCGAGTCCAGGTTGCCGGTGGGCTCGTCGGCGAAAATGATGTCGGGCTGCCCGGCCAGTGCCCGCGCGACGGCGACCCGCTGCTGCTGGCCGCCGGACAGCTCGCTCGGGCGGTGCTTGAGGCGGTCACCGAGGCCCACGGTCTTGATGACCATGGCGAGCCACTCTTCGTCCGGCTTACGACCACCCAGCGCGCTGGGCAGGGTGATGTTTTCCAGCGCCGTCAGGGTCGGCACCAGGTTGAACTGCTGGAAGATGAAGCCGATCCGGTCCCGCCGCAGCGTCGTCAGGGCACGGTCCTTCAGCGTCGTGAGGTCGACGTCCCCGATGAGCACCTGACCGGCAGTGACGTTGTCGAGGCCGGCGATGCAGTGCATCAGCGTCGACTTGCCGGATCCGGACGGACCCATGATGGCGGTGAACTGGCCGCTCGGGAAGCTGACCGAGACGTTGTCGAGTGCAACGACGCGGGTGTCGCCTTCGCCGTACGTCTTGACGACGTTGACGGCACGTGCGGCGATGGCGCCCGGTCCGCGCTGAGTGTCTGTCGGCTGCATGGCCGGTGTGCTCACGTGATCTCCTTGGTTGGTCCCCGTTGGTCCGCGCTGACGCTAGAGATGGCGGGGCGCGGCCGCGTCGGCCAGGCTGGTGATCTCTTCGTAGCGCTCAGGTACGACACCTGATCCCTATCTCGTCCGCAAGGATGAGACAAAGGCAATTCCGGTCAGCCGACGCCGGGGCGGATCAGGCCTACTTCGTAGGCGAGGACGACCGCCTGCACGCGGTCCCGGAGGGCGAGCTTCATCAAGACGTGGCCCACGTGCGTCTTGACCGTGGTGTCGCTCACGACCAGTCGCCCGGCGATCTCGCCGTTGGACAACCCGCGGGCCATCAGTTTGAGGACTTCGAGCTCCCGGTCGGTCAGCGTCGCCAGTCGCTCCGGCGTCCGGTCGGCCGTCTCGCTCGGCAGCTTTAGTGCGAACTTGTCGAGCAGCCGCCGGGTGACCGACGGCGCGACCACGGCTTCGCCGCGCGCCACGATCCGGATCGCATCGACCAGTTGCTCGGCGGGAACGTCCTTGAGCAGGAAACCGCTGGCGCCTGCACGAAGCGCCTCGACGACGTACTCGTCGAGGTCGAACGTGGTCAGGATCAGGACCTTTATCGGGTCGGTGACGGCAGGCCCGGCCAGCTGCCGGGTTGCCTCGACGCCGTCCATGCCGGGCATCCGGATGTCCATGAGCACGACGTCCGCGTGCGAGCTACGGGCGAGGCGCACACCTTCTGCGCCGTTCTGAGCCTCGCCGACGACCTCGAGGTCGTCCTCGGATTCCAGGATCATGCGGAAGCCGGTGCGCAATAGCGGCTGGTCGTCGACGAGCAGAACTCGGATCACCGGTGGTCGGCTCCGAGCGGCAGCGTCGCAACGACCTGATAGCCGCCGCCACGCAGCGGACCCGCGTGCAGCACGCCGCCGAACAGCGACACGCGCTCTCGCATGCCGGCCAGCCCGTGGCCAGCCGCGTCACCGTTGCGGGGAGTGCGCGTGAGCGCGGCGGCCGAGCCCCGACCGTTGTCGCGCACCGTCACCTGCAGGTCGGTGAGCCCATAGCGAAGCAGCACTTCAGCGGAGGCCGGGCCGGCATGCTTGAGCGCGTTCGTCAGCGCCTCCTGCACGATCCGGTACGCCGACAGGTCGACTCCCGCCGCCAGCTCGACCGGACTGCCCTGGACCCGGAGTTTGACGGGCATGCCGGCGCTGCGGACGTGCTCGACGAGGTCATCGAGCCTGGACACACCCGGCTGCGGTGCGCGGGCGTCGGTGGCTTCGTCGTCCGCGCGCAGTACGCCCAGCAACCGGCGCATCTCGGTGAGCGCCTGCCGCCCGGTGGCCTCGATCGACTCGATGACCTCGCGCGCCCGCGCCGGGTCGCGGTCGAGAGTGCGCCGCGCGCCGCCCGCCTGGACGACCATGACGCTGACGTTGTGCGCCACGACATCGTGTAGTTCGCGGGCGATGCGCGAGCGCTCTTCCGCCACCGCCTTCTGGGCGTCCTGCGCCCGATCCCGCTCGAGCCGCTCCGCCTTCACCTCAAGTTCTGCGACGTAGCGCCGCCGGGTCTGGAGGTTGTCTCCGAGCACCCACGCGGTCACGAAGATGATCGTGTTGGAGACCAGGAAGTTGAGGGGCAGGTCGTACGGCGACAGCTTCAGCGCAGTGAGCATGCCGGCGAGCGTGAAGCCCAGCATGAGTTGGGAACGGCGCCGGCTGGTGCAGTGAGCAGCAACCGTGTAGATCGCGACGAGCACTCCCAGCCCGCCGGATGACTCCGAATAGTGGAAGCCGGTGATCATGATGGCGAAGCACCCGACCACACCGAGCACGACCTCGGGCCGGTTGCGTCGCCAGGCGATCGGCAGAGTGGACATGACCGCCAGCAGGACGCCGAACGCGTCTGGCCGGTGGTAGACGGCGGCCGGTGAGAGTCCTCCCGTATTGGCCAGCCACAGCCCCTGGACGGCGATCCCGGTCATCACCAGTGCGACCATCAGGTCGGCCACGAACGGGTGGTTCTTGAGCCAGGCGACGGGCGATAGCCGGCTGAACCAGGACTGCGGACGAGTCACAAGTTGCACGGTAAAGGACTTTGCCGTGCGAGCGCGTCGTTCTGTGCAACTAGCTCGGCATCATCCTCACGGATGAGCTAATCCACGGCCACGGCGGTCGGAACTGGCGGCAGCGGGGGGATCGTGCCGCCGAACTCCGGGCAGAGGGCTTGGAAGCTGCACCAGTCACAGAGCCGCGACTTCTTCGGTCGCCAGTCGCCGGTGTCGGTCGCGCGCTTGACCGCATCCCACAGCGCGAGCAGGTTGCGCTCGAAGACGACCAGCTCGCGCTCGTCCGGCGCATAGTCGACGGTCACCAGGTCGCCGAGATAGATCAGCCGGAGGGCGGCCGGGATGATGTCGCGGGTGCGCCACAGCAACAGCGCATAGAACTTGAGCTGGAACAGGGCCGGACCCTCGAAACCTGGGCCGGGGGACTTGCCGGTCTTGTAGTCGACCACCCGCAGCCGACCGTCGCGGGCCCGGTCGAGGCGGTCGACGTAGCCGTGCAGTCGAAGCCCACTCGGCTCGAGCTGATGGCTGACGTAGAGCTCGCGTTCGGCGGGTTCGAGCCGGGCGGGATCCTCCAGCTGGAAGTAGTTGCCGAGCAGTTTGCGGGCGCTGTCGAGCCAGGTCGCGAGTTCGGCGGTGTCGGCTTCGGCGAACAGCTCGTCGAGGCCCGGGTCCTCGGCGCGTACCGCGGTCCAGGCGTCCTCCACCATGGCAGCGGCCACTTCGAGGGTGCGGGCGGCGGCAGGGGAGTCGAAGAGCTTCTCGAGCACGGCATGGACCACGGTCCCTCGCGCGGCATCTCTGCTGGCCGGCTCCTCGAGATGGTCGATGACGCGGAACCGGTATTTGAGCGGACAGCTCTTGAAGTCACTGCTCCGCGATGGGCTCAGTGACCCGGAATACGGGGCGACGAGCGGTTCTGCGACCTCGGTGACTGTCATGCCAGGAACGATAACGAGGGGCTGGGACAGAAACCGGGAGCCACGCACATCCGGTTAGTCTGGGCCGGTGATTGTGAAGCTGAGGAACCCTGATCGCCAGCTCGACCTGGCCGGGCCGCTGCGCGTCGATGCGCTCGTCAAACGCTGCGGACTGCACCCTAATGCGGTGCTGGTGATCCGCGATCGCGACCTGCTGGCGGGCGACGACACGGTTGGCGACGAGGACACGGTGGAGATCCGCCCGGTCATCTCCGGCGGCGCCGGGTGAAGTGCACCCGGTGTAAATCGCGGGCGGTCGTCGACGTGCCGCGCGCCAACGCGCACTTCTGCGGCGGGTGTTTCACCGACAGCTACGTCAGCAATCTGGTGCTCAAGGCGATCAAGCACGACGACATGTGCAGCCGGTCCGACCGGATCCTGGTCGCCGTCTCGGGCGGCAAGGACTCACTCGCGCTGTGGCAGCTGTTGACCGACCTCGGCTACCAGGCCGACGGGCTCTACGTGGGACTCGGCATCGGCGGCTACAGCGACCGCTCGGGCGTGGTGTGCCGGGATTTCGCGGAGACGCTCGGCCGCGAGCTGATCACCGTCGACCTCGAGGAGTACGCCGGCTACACCATCCCTGAGGCCGCCAAGAACAAACGGCGCCCGGCCTGCGCCACCTGCGGGCTCTCGAAACGGCATGTCTTCAATGCGATCGCGCGCGAACTCGGCTACGACGCACTCGCGACGGGTCACAATCTCGACGACGAGGTGGCCGTCCTGTTCGGCAACGTGTTGCGGTGGGAGACCGACTATCTGTCCCGCCAGTCGCCGGTCCTCGAGTCGACGCATCCGTCCCTGGTCCGCAAGATAAAGCCGCTCTACCGGGTCGCCGAAAGGGAGACGGCGGCGTACTGCGTCATCAAGGGCATCGACTACGTCGTCGAAGAATGCCCGCTGGTGGCCGGCAATACGCAGATGAAGTTCAAGAGCGCCCTCGACGCGCTCGAAGAAGCTTCCCCCGGTACGAAGCACTCGTTCCTTTTCGGTTTCCTCGAAAAGGGCAAGGAGCTCTTCCCGCCGGACGGCGTGGAACTGCGGGCCTGCACCCGGTGCGGGTCGGCGACCCCCGGCGAGGTGTGCGCGTTCTGCAAGGCTCAGGCGATCCTCGTGCAGATCACGGCGCGGCCCACGGTCGAGGTCGGCCTGTGACGGCCACGCCCACCGGCTCTTTGGGGCGGCGCGGCCCGATCCGGCCGGGTGAACGCGTGCAACTCACCGACAGCAAGGGCCGGCAGCACACGATCACCGTGCAGCCGGGCGCCCAGTTCCACACGCACCGCGGCATCCTCGAGCACGACGACCTGCTCGGGCAGCCCGAAGGCATCGTGGTGAAGTCGTCCGCAGGCACGGCGTACCTTGCCCTACGGCCCTTGCTGTCCGACTACGTGCTGTCCATGCCGCGCGGCGCGCAGGTGATCTATCCCAAGGACGCGGCTCTGATCGTCGGCTACGCCGACATCTTCCCCGGCGCCCGCGTGCTCGAGGCGGGGGCCGGTTCTGGGGCCCTGTCGTGCTCGCTCCTGCGGGCCGTCGGCGACGAAGGCTTCGTCTCGTCGTACGAACGCCGGGACGACTTCGCGGCCAACGCTCGTGCCAACGTGGAGAAGTTCTTCGGCGTATCGCACCCGGCCTGGAAACTGACCGTCGGCGACCTGGTCGAAAAGCTCGACGACGAGGACATGGATCGCGTCGTGCTCGACATGCTCGCGCCGTGGGAGGTGCTCGACGCGGTGTCGGGCGCTTTGGTCCCCGGCGGCGTGCTCTGCTGTTACGTCGCCACGACGACGCAGCTGTCCCGGACGGTCGAGGCGATCCGCGGGCACGGCACGTTCTTCGAGCCGTGGTCGATGGAGGCGCTGGTGCGCAACTGGCACACGGAGGGCCTCGCGGTCCGTCCGGACCACCGCATGATCGCGCACACGGCGTTCCTCATCTTTGCCCGCAGGCTGGCTGACGGAGTCGAGCCGCCGGTACGCCGCCGCCGCCCGTCCAAGGGCTACGAGGAAGCCACCCCTGACAGTTCAGAGCGCTCGGAACCACCCGCCCTTCCGTGATGCCCGGCTTCCTCGTGGCGTGCGGGGTGAGGAGCTTGGGGTGAAAGACTGCGCTGCATGGCGGATCCGGAGCACTACGTCCTGGGGCACTCCGACACCGAGCTGCGGCGCCTCGAGAGCCAGGCGCGCGTCATCGACCCGATCACCCGGCGGTTTCTGCTCGAGGCGGGAGTCGTTCCCGGGATGCGGGTGCTCGATGTCGGCAGTGGCGGCGGTGACGTTGCCCTGCTGCTCGCTGACCTCGTCGGTCCGGGTGGTGAGGTGGTCGGCTTCGACCGTTCGGAGGTCGGGATCCAGGCGGCTCGGGCCAAGGCTGCTGCGCGCTCGGCCAGCCATGTCACGTTCTTCGCCGGGACGATCGACGAGTTGGTGTTCGACGAGCCGTTTGACGCTGTTGTCGGACGGTATGTGTTGCAGTTCCAGTCCGACCCGGCCGCGCTGCTAGCAGCGGTGGCTGCGCACGCCCGGCCGGGCGCCCCCGTCGTCTTCCATGAACTTGACTGGTCCGGGGTGACGTCGGACCCGGCCGTCCCGAGCTACGACAGGCTTCGGGGATGGTTGCAGGCGGCGATCGAGCGTTCCGGCGCCAATCCCCACGTGGGCCTGGCGCTGCCGAGCATCTACGCGGCGGCCGGCCTGCCTGATCCGGTTCTTCGACTGGAGCAGCGACTCGGGTCCGGCGTGCAGGCGGCCGAGGTCATCGAGCGGATCGGACAGCTGGCTGTGTCGCTGGCGCCGGCCATGGTCGGCTACGGGATAGTCACCGCCGAAGAGCTTGACGCAGACACCCTTGTCGAGCGGATGCTCGCCGAAGCGACCGAGCGGCACAGCGTGCTCAGGTCCCATCTGCAGGTCGGTGCGTGGGCACCGGCCCGACCAGGCGGTTGAGAGCGAGCCGTCAATGCCAGGACGCACCGTCCTGCCGGGCCTCTCAGAGAACCCTCGGGTGAGGCGAGTGACAAACGTCGACCCATGGGTCGACGTTTGTCACAGGCCTGCCGGTTCCACCCCACGCCGCGATGCCGGTAGTGGGTGTCTTTCCGATGGCGTTCAGCAACGGCGCCACCGTCGCGGTGACCGTGAGCGTCGTGATCGTCGCTAGGGTGCCGATGTTGAGGGGCCGCCGGAAATGCTTCTACGGTGCGCCGGGGCCCGCGATCGGCGTACCCGACTCGTCGGCGACGAAGATGCAGTCGCCCGGGCAGCCGCGAGCCGATTCGAGTACGTCGGCGAGGCAGCGGGCGGGCACCGGCACCGAGGCGCCAGGCGCGTACAACAGCACGCCGGATGAGTCCTTGACGTAGGCCAGCCCGTCGACGTCGAATTCGAATACGGCCGGCGCCAGTTGCACGCACAATCCGTCGCCGGTGCACAGGTCCTGGTCTATCCAGACCTTGAGCGGGGCTGCCACGTCACTCCGTCGGGCCGGCGGTCCATGAACTGGATCGGGGTCTCGACCGTAACACCCGGCAGAGTTCACTTCCCTTTTAGGCTTGTGATGCCGATGGGGGAACTACCGTTCCCACCAGGGGACCGGATGGAGCGCGTGTCGGGCACTTCAGTCGGCGCACGCAGGTAGGCTTGAGACCTATTGCACTGGGAGGTGAAGCCCGTGTCCGGTTTCCGTTCCGATGATGGCGAGGCGCGTGCCGCTCAGTACGAGAAAGAAGTGCACGACCTCACGACGCAGGTCGGTTTCCTCGAGGAGGAAATCGCACTGCTGCGCCGCAAGCTGACCGACTCGCCGCGCCAGGTGCGCGCGCTCGAGGAGCGGCTCGTCGAGGCCCAGACCAACCTCTCCGGTGTCATGTCGCAGAACGACCGGCTCGTCTCGACCCTCAAGGAGGCGCGGGACCAGATCGTCGCCCTCAAGGAGGAAGTCGACCGCCTGGCCCAGCCACCGTCGGGCTTCGGGGTCTTCCTGCGTATCGGCGACGAAGACGGCACCGCCGACATCTTCACCGGCGGCCGCAAGTTGCGGGTCACGCTGAGTCCGACGATCGAGGTGTCCGAGCTGCGGCGCGGCCAGGAAGTCATGCTCAACGAGGCGATGAACGTCGTACGCGTCCTCGAGTGGGAACGTCAGGGTGACGTGGTCATGCTCAAGGAAGTTCTCGAGGGCGGCGACCGCGCACTGGTGCTCGGCCACACCGACGAAGAGCGCATCGTCATGCTCGCCGACACGCTGATGGACGGTCCGCTGCGTTCCGGCGACTCGCTGATGATCGACGCCCGGTCCGGCTGGGCCTACGAGCGGATCCCCAAGAGCGAGGTCGAAGACCTGGTGCTCGAAGAGGTCCCCGACATCGACTACTCGCACATCGGCGGTCTGGTCGCGCAGATCGAGATGATTCGCGACGCGGTCGAGTTGCCCTACCTGCACGCCGACCTGTTCAAGGAGCACAAGCTGCGCCCACCCAAGGGCGTTCTGCTGTACGGCCCGCCCGGTTGCGGCAAGACGCTGATCGCGAAGGCGGTCGCCAACTCGCTGGCGAAGAAGGTCGCCGAGGTCACCGGCAAGCCGGAGGGTCGCTCCTACTTCCTCAACATCAAAGGCCCGGAGCTGCTCAACAAGTACGTCGGCGAGACCGAGCGGCAGATCCGGCTGGTCTTCCAGCGCGCCAGGGAAAAGGCCCAGGAGGGCACGCCGGTCATCATCTTCTTCGACGAGATGGACTCGATCTTCCGTACCCGCGGATCGGGTGTGAGTTCCGACGTCGAGAACACGATCGTCCCGCAACTGCTCAGCGAGATCGACGGTGTCGAGGGCCTCGAGAACGTCATCGTGATCGGTGCTTCCAACCGCGAGGACATGATCGACCCGGCCATCCTGCGACCCGGCCGGCTCGACGTGAAGATCAAGATCGAGCGACCCGACGCCGAGGCAGCCAAGGACATCTTCAGCATCTACATCACACCTGATCTGCCGATCCACGAGGACGATCTGGGCGCCAACGACGGAGACCGGGCCGCGGCCTGCTCGGAGATGATCCTGCGCACGGTCGAGCGGATGTACGCCGAGGACGAAGGCAACCGTTTCCTCGAGGTGACCTACGCCAACGGAGACAAGGAAGTCCTCTACTTCAAGGACTTCAACTCCGGCGCGATGATCCAGAACATCGTCGACC
>JBDTYE010000081.1:0-13398 GCA_040005895.1 Actinomycetota bacterium
CCAGATCGCCGTCTTCCAGAAGGTCGGCAACCTGCCTTCACAGCCGGCTCTGTACGACGACGCGGCGATCAAGGACTTCAAGAACCCGTTCTTCAGCGACGCACCGGTCGGCACGATCTTCTCCGAGACGGCGAAGAACCTTCAGCCGCAGTACCTCGGCAAGAAGAACGGTCCGGTCCGGGTCGCGGTTGAGAACGTCCTGCGCCGGATCGACGGCGGCAAGCTCAAGGGTGACGACGCCGCCTGGCAGACCGCAGTGAAGGAAGCCGAGAAAGCCTCCAAGTAAGTACACATGAAACGGCCTTGAGCCGAGGTGGTCCTGGTGAGCCAACCGCTCGCCAGGACCACTTCGGCCGCTCTGCGTTTACCGTCCCCCCAAGTCCGGAGTCAGCATGTCCCTGACATCCAACGCGCACCTCGACTTCGAGCGGCCCCTCACTCCGATGCCGCCCAGGCGGACGCGGGCAGCGTGGCGATCCCGGGTCAGCAGCTGGGACGTGAAGTTCACGCCGTATCTGCTCATCGCGCCGTTCTTCGTGATCTTCACAGTCTTCGGGCTGTTCCCGCTGCTGTACAACGGCGTGGTCTCGCTGCGCACCTGGCGTCTTGATGACCCGTCGAACGACGGGTGGGCCGGGCTGGCCAACTACCGCCAGCTGCTGCACGACGGCGCGTTCCGGCATGCGCTCATCAACACGTTCGGCATCTTCCTGGTCTCGACGATTCCGCAGCTGCTGATGGCGCTCATTCTGGCCAGCGTGCTCAATCGCAAGCTGCGGCTGCGCACGACCCTGCGGGTCGGCGTACTGCTGCCCTACATCACGCCGCTCGCCGCGTCGACTCTCGTCTTCGCCGCGATCTTCGCGCGCGACAGCGGCGTCATGAACTACATCCTGTCGCTCGTCCATGTGCATGCGATCGACTGGCAGGAGGACAAGTACTGGTCCTGGCTGGCGATCGCGATCATGGTCAACTGGCGGTGGGTCGGCTACAACGCCCTGATCTATCTCGGCGCGATGCAGTCGGTGCCGCGAGACCTGTACGAGGCGTCAGCGCTCGACGGCGCCAAGCCCTGGCAGCAGCTGTGGAAGATCACCGTCCCGATGATCCGTCCGACGCTGATCTTCACGATCGTGCTGTCGACCATCGGTGGCATGCAGCTCTTCACTGAACCTCTGCTGTTCAACCAGAAGACTGCCGACGCGACCGGCGGCACCGCCGGGCAGTTCAACACCGTCGCTCTGATGATCTACAAGACCGGTTGGAAGGATCTCAACCTGGGGTACGCCGCCGCGATCGCGTGGGCGCTATTCGTGATCATCTTGGTGCTGGCCGGCCTCAATGCCTTCGTCGCCAACCGACGCGTTGCCGGAGGCAAGTGATGACGACCCTCCAAGCGCCGCCGGTGGTGGCCAAGCGCCGCCACTCGCGTGGACTGAACCGGTCTCCGCAGGAGACGCCGGCCAAGTTCTTGAACTACGTAGTACTCGCCGTGACGATCGTGCTCGCTGCCTTCCCCATCTACTGGACCTTCGTGGTCGCTTCCTCGACCGAGGAGGAGACCGCCAAGATCCCGCCGAGCGCCATTCCGCGTGGCAACCTGGGCAAGAACTTCCACACGGTCTTCAACTCGGACAACGTCTACTTCATCAAGTCCCTCGTCAACAGCCTCATCGTTGCTTCAGTGGTCACGGTGTCGGTGTTGTTCTTCTGCTCGCTCGCCGGCTTCGCCTTCGCCAAGTTGCGCTTCAAGGGCAGGGACCCCTTGATGGTGCTGCTGATCGCGACCCTTGCGGTTCCGACGCAGATCGGCATCGTTGCTCTGTACATCCTGATGAGCAAGATGCCGTCCTGGCTCGGCGGCAATTGGAACGGCCAGCTGAGAGCCGTCATCGCACCGAACCTGGTCACCGCGTTCGGCGTCTTCTACATGCGCCAGTTCATCCTCGAGGCGGTGCCCGACGAGATCGTCGAGGCGGCGCGCGTCGACGGCGCTTCGACGATCCGCATCTACTGGAACGTGATCGCGCCGGCGATCCGGCCGGCCATCGGGATCCTCGGTCTGTTCACCTTCGCGGCGATCTGGAACGACTTCCAGTGGCCACTGATCACCCTGACCGGCGACAGGATCACCGTCCAGGTGGCCCTCAGCCGGCTCGCGTCCGGGCAGTTCGTGATGTACACACAGGTACTGGCGGGTGCGTTCCTGGCAACGTTGCCGCTGCTCGTGGTTTTCTTCCTGGCAGGCAAACAGATCGTGGCAGGCATCATGGAGGGCGCGGTGAAGTCCTGACGGCGGAGCGGCGGTTGCTGCACGCCGGGTGGCAGGTCAGCGCGATGCCCGGCCAGGACTGCGTACCGGCGGATCTGCGGGCCCGTTCGTTCCCCGCGACGGTGCCGGGCTGCGTTCACACGGATCTGCTCGCAGCCGGCGCGATCCCCGACCCCTATCTGGACGCGAACGAACTCGAAGTTGCCTGGGTCGGGCGTGCGGGCTGGCGATACGCGATGACTTTCTCCTGGTCGCCCGACGGCCAAGACCGGCAGGAGCTTGTGTTCGAAGGGCTCGACACGGTCGCGCACGTCCAGCTCAACGGTGTGCTGCTGGGCAGCAGCGCCAACATGCACCGCAGTTTCCGGTACGACGTCGGGTCGCTGCTCCGCGATGGCGACAACGAGCTGGTGGTGACCTTCGAATCGGCCTGGGACTACGGCGAGGCGATGAGAGATGCGCTCGGCGACCTGCCGAACGCCTATCCCAACCCGTTCAACTTCATCCGCAAGATGGCCTGCAGTTTTGGGTGGGACTGGGGGCTTTCGACTGTCACAGCTGGCATTTGGCGCCCTGTCAGCCTGCATTCCTGGAGTGGTGCGCGGCTCGACCGCCTGCGGCCCCACGTCACGGTTGTGGGCTCGGGCACCGGGTCTCCGCAGGGGCGGGTCGTGCTTGCGGCGGACGTCGTACCGGTGTCGGAGCACGTCCTTGCCGCGAGGATTTCGGGACAGGGAATCGAGGTCGCTGCGACTGCTGCTGCGGGGGAAAGCGCTATCACCCTGGACGTGCCGAACGTGCAGTTGTGGTGGCCGCACTCGCTGGGTGGGCAGCCCCTGTACACGCTGACCGTCGAGCTGACCGATCCAGCGGGCCTGCTGTTGGACTCGTGGACGCGCAGGGTCGGATTCCGCGACGTGCGGTGGGACACGGATCTCGACGAAGCAGGGCGGGCGTTCACACTCGTCGTGAATGAAAGGCCGGTCTTCGTCCGCGGGGTCAACTGGATCCCTGACGACGCGTTCCCGGCGCGGATCGACAAGGACCGGTACGCCGACCGCCTCGGCCAGGCGCGGGCCGCGAACGTCGACCTGATTCGCGTCTGGGGCGGCGGCATCTACGAGAGCGACGACTTCTACGACAGGGCCGACGAGCTCGGTCTCATGGTGTGGCAGGACTTCCTGTTCGCCTGCGCCGCCTACCCGCAAGAGGAGCCATTCGCCGCGGAGGTGGAGGCGGAGGCGCGCGAAAACGTCACAAGGCTGATGCCGCACCCTTCCCTGGTGTTGTGGAACGGCAACAACGAGAACATCTGGGGCTGGTTCGACTGGGGTTGGCTGGAAAGGGTCGGGGACCGCTCGTGGGGCAAGGGCTACTACCTGGACCTGCTGCCCAGAGTTGTCAGGGAGATCGACCCGACCCGCACCTACTGGCCGGGCAGCCCCTACTCCGGCTCGTTCGAGATCCCGCCGAACGATCCCGCGCACGGGCCGATGCACATCTGGGACGTATGGAACGAGCGCGACTACTCGGCGTACCGCGACTATCTGCCGCGGTTCGTCTCCGAGTTCGGCTACCAGGCACCACCGGCGTGGGCGACGCTGACGCGCGCTGTGCACGACGAGGTCCTGGCCGCTGACTCGCCCGGCGTGCTGCACCACCAGAAAGCGCAGGACGGCAACGGCAAACTGGCCCGCGGACTCGCCGCTCACTTCCCGGACCCGGTGAGCGTCGACGATTGGCACTTCCTCACGCAGGTCAACCAGGCCAGGGCGCTCACGCTCGGCATCGAGCATTTCCGATCGCACCGTGGCCGTTGCATGGGCACAGTTTGGTGGCAGCTCAACGACTGCTGGCCGGTGACCTCGTGGGCGGTCATCGACGGTGATGCGCGACCGAAGCCGTCCTATTTCGCGCTGAGGCGGGCGTACGCCGACCGGTTGCTGACGATCCAGCCGCGGCCCGCCGGACCTGCCGTGATCCTGGTCAACGACACTTCCGTCGAGTGGGTCTGCGCGATCCGCGTCGAACGACTCGACATGCGGGGCCGCACCCTGGCGCAGGAGAGTCACAACGTGTTGTGCGCGGCCTTCTCGACCGTCGAAAAGCCACTCGGCGACGACATCGTGACGCCGACCATGCCCGAGGCCGAGTTCGTGGTCGCGGAGGCGAGCGGGCTGCGTACGACGTGGTGGTTCGTGGAGGATCGCGACCTGCGTCTCGACCCGCCCACGCTCGAGGTCTCGGTGGTCCGATCCGGCGCCGGCTACGAGGTCGGCGTACGCAGCCCGGTCGTCGTCAGGGACCTGTGCCTGTTCGCGGATCGGCTGGATCCGGGTGCCGGCACGGATGACGCCCTTTTGACCCTGCTGCCCGGCGAAACAGCGCGTTTCCGCGTCGAGTCCGTAGCGGTGCTGGACGAATCGGCATTCGCCGGCCCGCCCGTGCTCCGCTGCATCAACGATGTGGTGGCGTCGCTATAGCGACGCGCCGTTTGACCTGATCACCTCGGAGTACCAGCCGAAGCTCTTCTTCGGGGTGCGCTCCTGGGTCTCGAAGTCGACGTGTACGATGCCGAATCGCTGCTCGTAGCCCTCGGCCCACTCGAAGTTGTCCATCAGCGACCAGAGCTGGTAGCCCTCGAGCCTGACGCCGGCGGCGATGGCCAATCGCGCCTGGACCAGATGATCGTGCACGTACTGGATCCGGTCGTCGTCGGGGTAGGTGCCGTCGGCCGATTTCGCGGTCTCGGTGGGGCGGCCGTTCTCCGTGATCATGATCTGCGGCCCACCGTAGTTGCGGTCGATGTCGGTCAGCAGGTCGAAGAGCCCCCGCGGATAGATTTCCAGCCAGTCGGCGGGTTGCGCGGTCGGGTACTTGTGCACGGTCTGGCGTCCCGCTTGGACGAACGCGGGCCCGTAGTAGTTGACGCCGAGTACGTCGATCGGCAGGGAGATCGTCTTGAGGTCGCCATCCTTGAGCACCGCGTCGAGGGCTGGCTCGTCGATGACGTCTGCCAGTCCCTCCTGCGGATAGCTGCCCTTGAAGAGCGGATCCAGATAGAGCCGGTTGTTCCAGGAGTCCTCCAGCGCAGTGGCGTCCTTTGACTCCTGCGAATCGTCCGCCGCGTAGGTGGGCGTCAAGTTGAACGCCGGGCCTATTCGCGACTTCACCCCGCTCGCGCGCAGCGCTTCGACGGCTAGACCGTGGCCGAGCAGCAGGTGGTGCAGCGCCCTCGTCGCCGCAGCCAGGTCGGTAAAGCCCGGCGCGTGGATGCCTAGCAGGTAGCCGACCATGACGACCGTCCTCGGCTCGTTCAGGGTCAGATAGGTCGGGACGTCGGAGCCGAGAGCCTGATAGATGGTGTCGGCGTAGTCCGCGAAGTACTTCGCGGTGTCACGGGACTCCCAGCCGCCCTTGTCCTGCAGGGCTTGGGGCGTGTCCCAATGCCATAGGGTGGCAAGCGGCACGATGCCGGCCTCTGTCAGCGTGTCGACGAGCCGGCGGTAATGGTCGAGGCCCTTCTGGTTGACAGTGCCGTGTCCGGTCGGCATCACGCGCGGCCAGGAGATGGAGAAGCGATAGCTGTGCAGCCCCAGGTTCTTCATCATCGCGACGTCCTGGGGGAAGCGGTGGTACTGGTCGACCGCGACGTCGCCGTTGGCGTTCTGCTGGACGCGGCCCGGGGTGTGGCTGAACGTGTCCCACACCGAGGGTCCGCGGCCGTCGATCTGGGCAGCGCCCTCGACCTGGTACGCCGCCGTGGCCGCACCCCACATGAAATCGGCGGGGAATGCGAGCGGCGCCGAAGCTGGACTATCGGCGGGCGACGCGTGCGGTGGCGATGCGGACAAGGTTGCTCCTTGGTTGAGGTCATGCACTCGGCAAGTGTGCCACCGGTAACGATTCCGCAGGCTTGCACGAGTGCCGGCGTGTCAGGTCAGTGGGCACGCCGGGACCTACGCCACGGGACGGCGGCGACCCCGTGCGATCCAGCGCACCAGCGCCACTGTTGCGGCGGCCGCTGTTGCATAGAAGAGCGCGGGAAAGCTGACGATCAGCGCGTCGTACAGCTCGCTGACCTGCCGGCGAAGCAACGAACCGCCCACACCGTTGACCCTGACGGCGCCGGCGAGCAACGCCAGGGCAAGGTAGGCGAGCGGCGGGATGACGACTGCGGCGAGCAGATCCTCGCGGTGGATCAGCGCGGCCGCCGCCGCGCACCCGATGAAGAAGAAGACGGCGAAAACCAACCGAAGGCCGCGGCCACTCGCGACGTCGATGGCGCCGCCGACGACGCCCATGACGATGGCGATGGCAACGGCACCGGTTGCGGTGATCCCGCGTCGGTCGGCCATGTGAACGGCCGGGAGGCCGTGATGGTTGTCCTGGTGCGTAGTCGTCGTCACGTAACTCCTGAGTTTGACGGCATACCCGACGCTAACCTGCGTGCGCGACACCTCCAAAGTGCCACGCTCGGTTCCGGTGAAATGTCTGAGGCGGTCCCTACGGTCTCCTCATGCGCATCCTGCACACGTCTGACTGGCATCTGGGCCGTTCCTTTCACCGGGTCGACCTCATCGGTGCGCAGGCTGCCTATGTCGACCACCTCGTCGACGTCGTCCGGGCCGAGGGCATCGGCCTGGTCGCCGTCTCCGGCGACGTCTACGACCGGGCGCTGCCGGGCGTCGATGCAGTGTCGTTGTGCGACGAAGCGCTGGCTCGGCTTGCCGACGCCCGCGCGCAAGTAGTGGTGATCAGCGGCAACCACGATTCGGCCAGGCGGCTCGGGTTCGGCTCCAGGCTGATGGCTCGCGCCGGCGTGCATGTTCGTTCCGACGTGCGGGCGGCGGCCGACCCGGTGGTGGTCGCACTGGGCGCGGGCGGCGGCGAGCTTGCGGTCTACGCGATTCCCTACCTGGAGCCGGACGCCGTGCGGCCGCTGCTCGACGCAGGCACCGGGCGCGGGCATGAGGCCGTACTCACTGCCATGCTGGCGCGGTGCCGCGCGGACCTCGCCGGGCGCCGGCTGACCCGCTCCCTGGTCCTCGCGCACGCCTTCGTCCGTGGCGGTGAGCCGAGTGGCAGCGAACGTGACATCTCGGTCGGCGGCGTGAGCGACGTACCTCTTGGTGTGGTTGGCGGGTTCGACTACGTCGCGCTCGGGCACCTGCACGGCCGCCAGCGGCTGTCCGAGTCGGTGCGCTACAGCGGGTCGCCCCTGGCCTATTCGTTCTCCGAGCGGCACCACACCAAGGGCAGCTGGATCGTCGAGATCACCGCGGCGGGTCTCGGGTCGGTCGACTTCGTCGAAGCGCCCGTCGGCCGGCGACTCGCGGCGATCACCGGGACGCTCGACGAGGTCCTGCACAGTTCCGACTACGACGCTCACACCGCGGACTTCCTCTCCGTCACGCTGACCGACACCGGCCGTGTCGACGACGCGATGTCCCGGGTGCAGCGGCGTTTCGCGCACGCGGTGCATCTCGAGTGGCGTCCCGCGCTCGACTCCGCCGGCGCCGACCTCTCCTACCGCGAACGGGTCGCCGGCAAGGACACACTCCAGATCAGCCGCGACTTCGTTGCGCATGCTCGTGGCAGTGCTGCCACGCCGGTCGAGGACGCACTTCTCGTCGACGCCGTCGAGCGGGAGCTTCGTTCGGCCGACGAGACGCTTGCCGAGCCCGGCGATTCCGTCGCACCCCTTGCGGACATCGCCTGATGAGACCGGTTCGTCTCGAACTCAGCGCCTTCGGGCCGTTCGCCGGGACAGAGGTCGTCGATTTCGGCGCCCTGGCCACTGGTGGGCTGTTCCTCATCCACGGTGAGACAGGGGCGGGCAAGACCAGTGTTCTCGACGCCTTGTGTTTCGCGCTCTACGGGTGCGTGCCCGGCGCCCGCGACCGGATTCGCGACGTACGCAGCGACCACGCCGATCCGTCGCGGCTCACGTATGTGAGACTCGACTTCCTGGTGGCGGGCGAGCCGTTCCAGATCTGGCGGCAGCCCAAGCACATCGCCGGCAAGCTGCGCGGCGCCGGCAAGACCGTGCACCAGTCGAAGGTCGTGCTGTTCCGCGGCGCTCCGCTCGAGCTGGTCGGCGATCGCCTCGACGAGGTCGGCGACGCGATGCAGCAACTGCTCGGCATGACCGCCGACCAGTTCTGCCAGGTCGTCCTGCTGCCGCAAGGAGAGTTCGCGCGGTTCCTGCGGGCCGACGCCAAGGATCGCCAGGACCTGCTGGAGCGGCTCTTCGCCGCAGAGCGTTACCGCGCGATCGAGCTGTTGCTCGCGGCCGACAAAGCGGCCGCTGCCGTCCGGGTCGGCGAGATCGAGACGCGGGCCGACCGGCTGCTGCACCTGAGCGCGGGCGAAGCAGAAATCGAAGTGCCACCCGAAGGCGCCGGCGCCGGTTGGGTCACCGAGCTCACCTCCGATATGCGCGCGCAGGCCGACCAGGCGGCTGCTTGCGCGCGCGATGCCGAAGGGGCCGAGCTCTTGGCCCGTTCGCGCCGCGAGTCGGTTTCGGTGCGGGCGGCGGCGCAAGCCCGGTTGCGGTCCGTACTGCAGTGGCGCGATTCGTTGACTGCGGCCGGCCCCGACCGGCTGGCTCGGGGCGCTGAGCTGCTGGCTGCGCGACGTGCCGCGCGCGTCTTACCGCTGGTCGGCCGTTTCGACTCGGCGGCGGCCGGGGCGGCGCAGTTGGCTGAGATCGCTGCCGGCGCGGTCGCCGCTCTCGGCGATCCCGCCATCGGCGCCGCATCGTCACCACCGCTGTCTGCACGGGCGCGGGCTCTGCGCGCAGTAGCCGCCGGGCTGGAAGCAATGCTGCCGATGGAGCGCGAACTCGATGAAGCGACCCGGGAGGCGGGCGCGCTCGAGAGTGAGTTGACACGCGACCGGCGCGAATTGGCCGATTGCGCGGCCAGCCTGGCCACCTTGCGGGCGGAGTTGGCGCGGTTCGATGAGATCGAGCGAGCCGGCGCGTTCGCCGGGGCCCGCCTCGATGCCGGCGCGGCGGAAGTTCAGCGCCTGCAAGTGTTGTACGACGCCTCGGTCGCCCTTCCGACTGCGCAGGAGCGGTTGCTGGCCGCGCGCGAACTGCTGCTCGCCCACGACGGGGCGGTCAACGATGCTCGTACGTACCAGTTGGGTCTGCTCGCGCGGCGGCTCGAGGGAATGGCGGGCGAACTCGCCCAGGGGCTCGCTGATGGCGAGCCCTGCGCTGTGTGCGGGGCGGTGACGCATCCGGCGCCGGCCGTAGGCGGGGCGTCGGTCAGTGCGGCCGAGCACGACGCCGCAGAGGTCGCGTGCACCCGAGCAGCCCAAGTCGCCGAAGCGGGGCGCCGCGCCGTCGAAACGCTCGCGAGCGAGGTGGCGGCGCTGACATCAGAGACCGGCGGCTTGGACGCAAGGGCGGCACGCCCGCTCTGGATCGGCGCCACCGAGCGCGTCGACGAATTGCGCGACTCGATCGCGGCAGCACAGCGCGCTGCTCCGCGGGGGGCCGAAGACCGCGCTGCCCTGACGAAGACCGAAGAGCGCCTCTCGTCGCTCGAGCAGGGCGTCGCGGCTGCGCGCGCGGGGTTGCAGTCAATCGCTGCGCTGATCGACAAGCGCACTCATGAGGTCCGCGAATCGCGGGCCGACTACCGATCGATTGCCGAGCGGATGTCGGTAGTCGGCGGCACGGCGGAGCTGTTCGAGTTGGCAGCGAGTGCGGTTGACGAAGCCGCCCGGGCCGCGGCGGCGGCCGTTGCCGAGGCGCAGGCTGCTGACTCCGCTGCACGGGCGGCCGGCTTCGGATCGGCCGCCGACGCGCGGGCTGCCTACCGCGACGACGCCGCCTGCGCCGCGATCGAATCCTGGTGTCTGGCCCACGACAGTGCGCTGGCGCGTGCCGATGCCGACTTGGCCGACCCGGCACTCGCCGTCGAGCTCGAGCCGGCAGCCGATACCGGGGCGGCCGACCTGGCCCTGGACGAAGCTGTCGCCGCCGCGCGAGCGAGCCGGTCCCGGGCGGAGAGCCTGCGGCGGCGGGGGGAAAAGCTCGCGGCCTTCGCCGCACAGATCGCGGCGGTCGACGAGGCGATCGCTCCAGCCCGGGCGGCGTACGACGGGATCGCTGGGCTGGCGGACCTGGCCGGCGGCAGCAACCGGTTGCGGATGCGGCTGTCCGCCTTTGTCCTGGCTGCGCGGCTGGAGCAGGTCGCGGCCGCGGCCAGCCTGAGGCTCGCGAGCATGACCGCGGGCCGCTACACGCTCGCCCACACGGATGAAGTCGGCGACGCGCGTCGCAAGGCCGGCCTCGGGTTGAAGGTCTGCGACAGCTGGACCGGCACGACGCGCGACGCGGCCAGCCTGTCCGGAGGCGAGACGTTCATGGCCTCGCTCGCCCTGGCCCTTGCACTCGCAGACGTCGTCAGGGAAGAAGCCGGGGGAACACAGATTGACTGCCTCTTCGTCGACGAGGGATTCGGCTCTCTCGACGAGGCCACTCTCGATGAAGTCATGGACGTACTCGACCAGTTGCGCGACGGTGGCCGGCTGGTCGGGCTCGTCTCGCACGTCCCCGAGCTGCGGCAGCGGATACCTACCCAGCTACGGGTCTTGAAGGGCGCCGATGGCTCGCGCCTTGCGCACTCCGGCGACCTGGCTGTTGCATCTGCGATGACATCGACCGGCTGATGCCCTGGGAGGGGACCTCGTGACCACAACGATCGAGACAGTGACCATCGACTGCACCCGGCCGTGGGAGCTCGCGCAGTTCTGGTCCGCGCTGCTCGATTGGCCGATCGACGACGACAACGGGCCGGACGACGACGAGGTCGGCATCACCCCTCGAGTCGAAGGCCCGGCGCCCTTGCTGTTCATTCGCGTGCCCGACCTCAAGACCGCGAAGAATCGCATCCACCTCGACCTGCGGCCGGACGACCAGCTCGTCGAAGTCGAACGGGCGATCGCCCTTGGAGCAACGCAGTCCCAGATCGGCCAGACCGGCGAAGAAACCTGGATCGTGCTCGCCGATCCGGAGGGCAACGAGTTCTGCATCCTGCGTGCCCGCTGATCGACTTTCGGGTAAGACTGACGCTGTGCGGACGAGCGGATTGGCGTCGACTGTGCTGTGCATCGCGTCGTTGGCCGGCTCCGCGTCGTGTGGGCGAGGTCGGGAGCGCGGCCGCGGCGCGGATTTTCGCTTCGCCGGCGGGCGTTACCGCGGTAACGCTGACTACTCCGATCGCGATTGACCAACACACCGCGCTCGACCTGCCCCTGGCAGGCGACAAAGCAACCGTGCTTGCCTCTTCCGTCGTTGCTCGTCAACAGCGCGACATGCCTCTCGGTCCTCCGCAGGCTCCCTACCGGGTGATGCTCGTGCGGTACCGCGGCGCACTCGCCTGGGCGATCGTGTGGGAGGGCGTGACGTTGACGCCGATCGGGCCGGCGCCGAGTTCTGGTGGACTCGTCACAGCTGTGCGTCGTCTCAGCGGCTGCAAGCGGGCGTACATCGCCGACGCGTTGGACGGCCACTACATCAGCGAACTGGAGTGGTGTCCCTGACGGATCGCTTCCCGAACCAGTTGTGGGTCAGCTCGCGATCAGAGGCGACCACCGGCTGTGTCGCTCGACAGGCGTTGCGCCAGCCACACCGGAACGCTCGCCAGCACGAGCAGCACTGCCGCCACGACCATGACGATCGGTGCCTGGTTGGGTCGTGCGATGTTGCTGAAGATCCAGATCGGCAGGGTCTGCACGCCGGGACCGGCGGTGAACGTGGTGACGATGATTTCGTCGAAGGACAGGGCGAAAGCCAGCAACCCACCGGCTAGTAGGGCAGAACGCACGGACGGCAGAGTCACGTGGCGGAAAGTCTGCAAGGTGTCGGCGCCAAGGTCGGATGACGCCTCCTCGAGCGAGCCCCCAACGCGTCGGACCCGCGCCAGCACGTTGTTGTATACGACGACGATGCAGAACGTGGCATGGCCGATCACGACAGTCAGAAGGCCGAGCCCGATCCCGAGCGGTCCGATTCGGGTACGAAATGCCGTGTTGAGTGCGATGCCGGTGACGATGCCGGGCAAGGCAATCGGCAGTACGACGAGGAAGGACACGGCTTCGCGGCCGAAGAAGCGGTAGCGACCGACTGCGAACGCCGCCATCGTGCCCAGGAGCAGGGCGAGTGCCGTGGCCCCGAGCCCGGCCTTGGTAGAGGTCCACAGCGCATCTCGCGCGCCCGAATTGGCCCAGGCTTTGTGCCACCACTCGACTGTCAGCCCGTGCGGTGGCCAGCTGAAAGTCCGGTCCGGATTGAACGAGGACACGACGACCACGAGCAACGGGAGATAGATCGCCGCGAGTACGACGCCGGTGAAGAAGGTGAGCGCGAGACGGACGCGCCGCGGCAGCGTCACAGGTTGTCCAAAGCGCCGGTCCGCTTCACCGCGGCGAGGTAGCCGATCATGATGAAGACCGGAATCGCGGCGAGCGCGGCCGCGAGCGGACGGTTGTTGGCCGCGCCGATATTGGAGTAGATGAGGTTGCCGAGCAGCTGACTCTTGCCGCCGACGATCTGCACAGTGATGTAGTCGCCGAGACTGAGCGAGAAGGTGAAGATCGAGCCGGCGACGACGGCCGGGAAGATCGCCGGCAGCACCACGGAACGGAAGGTTCGACCGGCCCTGGCGCCCAGATCGCCGGACGCGTCGAGCAGCGAATTCGGCAACCGTTCCAGGCCGGCGTACA
The DNA here is from genome assembly GCA_040005895.1 of Actinomycetota bacterium. Lineage (GTDB taxonomy): Bacteria > Actinomycetota > Actinomycetes > BP-191 > BP-191 > JBDTYE01. Next base: position 13,016 of record JBDTYE010000081.1, read on the forward strand.
CCGGCAGGATCATGTACGGCAGCCAGAGGTAACTGAGGACGATCACGGTCGCCGTCAGGCCGTAGCCGGGCCCGGTCAGCCCGAGCGGCCGCAGGATCCAGTTGAGGACGCCACCCTTGGAGAGCATGACCCGCCAGGCGAACGCCTTCACCAGGTAGCTGGCCCACAGCGGCGTCAGGACGGCGACGACCAACAGCCGCTGCAGGCGGGGTGAGGCGACTTTGGCCATGAAGAACGCAACCGGCAGCCCGATCGCCGCGCAGACGACCGTGACGAAAACCGCCACCGTCACCGTCCGGATCGTGACGGTCCGGTAGAGAGGAGATGTCAGTACGGCCCGGAAGTTGGTGGTCGAAAAGCTGCGGACCTCGTTGCCGGTGAAC
>JBDTYE010000082.1:0-13167 GCA_040005895.1 Actinomycetota bacterium
GGTCGCGGGTTCGAGCCCCGCCCGCCCCACTGGGCCCGTGAAGTAGTCCCGCTAGGCAGCTGTCCGCAATCGATGAGCGTTCGGCTTAGACGTTTGGGCAGACCCCGCGAAAGACAGGGCTGTGATGACAGACGAGCCGATGATCAGGGCAGCCCTCTCTGCCGACAGGGAAGCTGTGGTCGCGCTCAGCCGCGTCCTCGGGCCTGTTCCCCCCGGAGGGAGTTGAGGAGGTCGCGGCCACCTTCGACCGCTCATTGAACGGCGCCGACCCTGACGCGCTGTGGAGTGTCATCACAATCGGGGGCGACGCCGTGGGCGTCTCGTACCTCGGGCCTGAGCAGATGACCAACGGCACGTGGAACCTGTTATTTCTCGCCGTCGACTCTGCGCGTAGAGGCTCGGGTTGGGCGGGAGTCTGGTCGTCGCAGCGGAGCGAGCTGTTCGGGAGCGCGGCGGGCGGGGGCTGCTGATCGAGACCTCGGGTCAGGACGGGTTCGACCGGCAACGGGCTTTCTACGCCGGACTCGGCTACAGCCTCGAAGCCCGCATCCGCGACTTCTACGATCACGGGGACGACAAGGTCGTGTTCTGGAAAGCAATCGCGGGCGAATAGGCCCGCATCGCGGCGCATACGCCGTCGATCGCCGTACTCGGATCGGGTCGTCGCCGTTGACGCTGCCCCGTAGCCGCTCCGGACTGCGCTAGTAGGCGACGGCCATGTGAGCTCGGTGGTGAGCGGGGGTCTCGATCTCGTCGACGATCGCAGCTGCGAAGTCCGGTCCGGAGATGTTCGAGCCGCCTTCGGCGTCGAAAAGAGCCACCTCGCCGCTGACCCGGTACACGCCGGTGCGCTCGCCGGAGGCCCATGCGCCGTAAGAGCCGGCGGGGCTGACAAACACCCAGTCGAGATTGGGCGGTGAGTCGTCGACGAGCATGCGGCGGGTGGCCTCGCCCTCCTCCGCCTCCTGTCGGTACTGCTCCGGTATCTCGCCCTCGACGAAGCGCGGCGCGTCCGGCGCGGGCCGCAGCGAGCTGAAGCCACCCACTTGCACGTAGCGAGCGCCCGACGCCGCCGACAGTTCGGCCAGCTTGCCGTAGACCTCGACCAGGCGTCCGACCATGTCGCCGCGAGGTGCCAACGTTGCAACAACGACGTCGGCTTCAGAAATGAGCGATGGCGCAAGTAGCTCGACGTCGCCGATCTCGTAGCGAACTTCTTTGATCGGCTCCGTCGGCTGCGAACGGCTCACCGACACGACCTTGTGCCCCCTGGAGGCGGCTTCGCGAGCGACGTTGCCGCCTGTGTAACCGGTCCCGCCGAAGACGACGATGTTCGCCACGCGTGCCACTCCTTGGTTAGTTGCGCCGTGCATTCGCACCCTCAACCAACGGGAGGGGCAGCGTCATTCCCTTCCTGCGGCGCGTGAGTCGTCCACCTGCGACTTCTTCGGAACGGCTCGTGTGCTGGCCGATCGGCGCGTTGGCAGGGGCTCGGGTAGTCGTCTCGACAGACCCTCGAAGCTGGGAGTGTCAAGGACAGATGAGCCGATAGTCAGGACAGCCTCGCTATCGCACTCCGTCGGAGGGTCTCGAGACCGGCACACCAGCCACCGGCTCTCGTACGTCCGCGCGCAACGCGTCAGCGCTTGCTGGGCGTTGTCGCCTGCTCGGCCCACAGCCATGCCGCTCCGGGCACAATCAGGCAAGACCACCCAGGGGCTGACGATGACCGAACATGCGGGCGGCGCTCAGATCGCCGAGCAACTGCCATCGGTGCTGGCCGAACGCGACCGGGCTGCTTTTGAGCGTCTGCTCGCGCCGAACGTCCGGTGGGGCGGCCGGGAGGACACCGAACAGACGTGTCACGACCGGGGACAGGCCGGTGACTTCTACGCCGCTCTGCTCGCGGTCGTGCACCCTTCACTCATGTTGGGCGACACGCGTCACCCTTAGCGCGAGGGTCCGCCACGTACCTCGCCGCGCGGCGGCGGCGCGATCAAGGGCAGCAAGGCCGGATCGCCCCTGAGCGCGTTGCGTTTCTTGTCGCGAGCACCGTGAGGGATCAATGTGGAGCTCAGCCGGTACGCGGACGCGCCGAGCAAAGTTGCGTAGTTCCACGGATGCGAACGGGCATTCGCTTGTTCTAGCGTGCCAGCGGCGCCGCTAGTAGGGGCCGCGCCAGATCGCGGCGGTAGCGCACCTGTGTTCGCAGTTGCCTGAAGGATCACTGCTCGAATGGCTGAAGGGTCCACAATGTTGATCTCCGGACGGCTGGCTCGACTGGCTGCAGCAGCTTTCCTGGCTGCTGGCATGATCATCTTCGTTGCGGCACCCGCCGCCGTGGCACTAGGCCCGACGACGACCTCGGTCAGCTCGTCGACGAATCCGTCGTCGGTGGGGCAGAACGTCACGTTCTCCGCAACGGTGCAGGCCGTGACCGTCCCGCCGCCGCTGCTCGTGGTGACCTTCTTCGACGGCACATCGTTGCTGGGCATCTCCGTCCTGGTCCCGCAATTCGGCACGTTCTGCGGCTGCGTCCCGACCGCGCACAGCGTCGCGACTTTCTCGACCAACGGCCTTTCGCAGGGCTTGCATACGATCCGCGCGGTCTACGCCGGAGACGGCGACGATGGCCCCAGCACCGGTTCGATGACGCAGACCGTCACCGCGATCGCCACCACGACAACACTCAGCGCCGTGCCCAATCCGTCGGTGTTCGGACAGGGCGTGACGTTGTCCGCTGCGGTTGCGACGGTTCCGCCAGGCGTGCGCACGCCGGCAGGACAGCTCCAATTCCAGGTGGACGGCGCTGATGCCGGTCCCGCCCTGACTCTCGACGGAAGTGGCAACGCGTCGACTCCCATTTCCGGGTTGGTCGTCGGCGGGCACACGGTCACCGCCGCATTCACCTCCAGCAGCACCGACGCCCTCGATAGTGTCGGCACGCTTGCCGGGCTCGAGCAGGTGATCAAAGCGGACACAGCCACCGACGTGACGTCGTCGGCCAGCCCTGCCGTGTACGGCCAGCCCGTGACGTTGAGCGCTTCACCGAGCGCTGTGGCACCCGGTGCGGGCACACCAACCGGAACCGTCACCTTCACCGACGGGCCAGCCGCGCTGGGCACGGCACCGGTCACCGCGGGCCATGCGACGGTCACCACGGCCTCGCTGGCCGTCGGAAGCCATGGCCTGGTCGCCTCGTACAACGGTGACGGCAACTTCAAGCCGAGCTCGGGGTCGTTCACCCAGCTGGTCGGCAAGGCGTCCACCGTCACGACTGTCATCTCCTCCGCTAACCCGTCGGTCTACGGGCAACCGGTCACGTTCACCGTCACCGAATGCGCAGCACCGCCGAGCGACCAACCGGCACTGCCGCCGAGCGGATCGGTGGTGTTCACCATCGATGGCTCCGCCGCCGCGTTCGACACCCAGGTGCTGGTGCCGTCGTCCGGAATCCCTTCCTGCTCGTCGGCCACGTCCGCTGCGACGGCGGCGCTGTCGGTCGGACCGCCGGCGCACAGCGTCTCCGTTGCCTACAGCGGTGACGGCAACTACCTCGGGAGCAATGGCGTGCTGCTCGGCGGTCAGACCGTCAACAAGGACCCGACGACCACCGCGATCGTGTCGGCGCACAACCCGGCGTTTTTCGGTGACCCGCTGACCTTCACGGTCACGGTGCTCGCAGCGCCGCCCGGAGCGGGCACCCCGAGCGGCACGGTCACATTCACCGACGGTTCGACGATCCTTGGACTCGCCGCATTGACAGGCGGTCAAGCCACCTTCACGGACGCGGGACTGCAAGTGGGAACACACAGCATCGTGGCGACGTATAGCGGCGACGGGAACTTCCTCGCCAGCTCATCGACTGCCCTCTCGCAGCAAGTCCGTTGCACGACGACCGTCACCGGTGTGGTCAACGGTGGTTTGACCGTCAGCACTGGTTCGACCTGCCTGCAGGGCGCGACGGTCAACGGCGGGATCACCGTCATGCCGGGCGCCGCGCTGTCGATGCGCAGCACTACGGTGAACGGCACGCTCACGTCGTCGGGCGCCAAAGCGCTGACGTCGTGCGGCAGCACCACCCAGGGCGCGACCTCCATTCAGCGCAGCGGGGGATTCGTACTCCTCGGTGATGCCGGCGATGACGGCTATGCGTGTGCCGGCAACACCTTCTGGGGCACCGTTACTCTCAACGCGAATGCGGGGCAGCTCGAGGTCGGCGGAAACGACGTTGCCGGTGGGCTCGCCGTCATCGGAACGAGCGGGGCAGGCCCAGACCGCGAGAACACGACGAGTGAGATCGAGGCCAACCGCATCCGCGGCAACCTCGACTGCTCCGGCAACACCCCCGCGCCAACCAACGACGGACAGGCCAACACGGTCACCGGACAGCGGACGGGCCAGTGCTCACCAGGGCTCTAACCCGCTCAAGGTGAAGGCTGAGGTTTCCCCCGGTTCTCGGATACCGTGTCCGAGAAGCTGGGGTTAGCCTCATATTGCCTTGAAACCCTCATCGGGCGGTCTGCAGAATCGCGGGCATGCGATCCTTCGACGATCTGGTGAGCGAGGCTGAGACAGCCGATGTGACGGGATGGGGTTTCGGCTGGCTTGACGGGAGAGCCACTGAGGAGCGGCCTCCGTGGGGGTACTCGCGAATGCTGGCAGCGCGGCTGGCGACGGCACGTGCCGCCCTCGACATCGACGCGGGCGGTGGCGAGGTGATCGCAGCGGCCCCGAACCTGCCCGCGCGGATGTGTGTCACCGAGGCGTGGCCTCCGAACGCAGCACGCGCTCGCGAACTCTTGGTGCCACGAGGCGTCGAGGTCTACGAAACAGGCGACGGCGAAGACCTGCCGTTCCCTGACGATTCATTCGATCTGGTCACCTCCCGGCACCCGGTCCGCCCGGCCTGGGGGCGAGGTCCATCGCGTGCTGGGGCCCGGTGGTCGCTACTTTGCACAGCACGTCGGCCCTGCGTCAGCCTTCGAGCTCATCGACTTCTTTCGCGGCCCTCTGCCAGAGCACCGTCAGGACAGGGACCCAGTACGCGAGTCGGACGCCGCCGAGAAGGCCGGCTTCACGGTGACGGATCTGAAGACAGCCCGGTGCCGGATGGAGTTCTTCGACATCGGGGCGGTGGTATGGATCCTGCGCAAATGCGTCTGGTGGGTGCCTGACTTCAGCGTTGAGCGCTACCACGACAAGCTCGCCGAGCTCGATGCCGGCATCCGGACGGAGGGGGCGTTCGTCGCGCACTCGACCAGACACCTAATGGAGGCGCGGCTGGCATCGGGCCGCTAAGCGCTGTCGCGTTTGCTGGTGGAGGAATCGTCGACAGCAAATCGGGGAGCGGGTTCGCTCGCGGAATTCTCGCCCGCACCGTTGCGTGTTTTGGGCTGCCATGGCCAACGTGATGTGAGCTCGACCTCGAGGGTGAAGGAGAGAAAGGTGCGCACGGCGACAATCACGGCGAGCACACCGACGGAGGTGAACGTCGGAGAGATCGCGACGGTGCGGATGATGTCCCCCGCGACAAGCAGCTCGAGGCCCAGAAGGATCGAGCGACCAACGTTGCGCCGCAGCTCTACGTAGGCATCCACTCGCGGCTCGTTCCGCACGAGGATGCGACGCGCGAATGCGAGCATTGCACCGGACACACCCACCGCGATGACCACGACACCGGCGGCATCGGCGGCTTTGCCAACTGTCTCAACGAAGTTAGTGAAGCTCACCTTCGTGCCTCATCCCTGTGGCGGCATCGAATCGCCGCGATGACGTCGGCCTTGGCAACAACGACCGTCCACTAGCTCTCGACGTTATCGCTTCCGCGTGAGCCATTGATCAGTGATGTCACGGATTTAGGCGGCGTTGCGGGCGGCATCGCATTTGACGCCACCGGGCCCCCGCCCGCGTAACCGGTAGGCGCCGGCAATCTGGGTAGACCGCCTGCATGTTCAGCAGGGAACTCAAGGTTTGTGGCCGACATGGCCACCTGACCTTTCAGCCGGACGAGCCGGCGGCGGCGGAACGGCTGCGCGCAGATACGTCCCTGGGGCCGGCCTGGCGCTGCTTGCGCTGCGGTGACTGGGTTCTCGGCGACCCGATGGGCTCCGGTCCGGCCGCCGAAGCGCCAGTGCCGGCGCGGGGCCGCGCCTTGCGCCAGCTGGCGATCCTGCGCGTGCTCGCTGTCGAACGGGTCGCGCGCGGGGTGGTCCTGGTCGCGGCGGCGTACGGCGTCTACCGCTTCTCGAGCGCCGAACAGTCGCTGCGGGAGTCGTTCGGCCGGCTCATTCCGGCCGCCAGGCCGCTGGCCAGGCAGCTCGGAGTCGATCTGGACAGCTCCTCTCTGGTGCATGGCGCGACGAAGGCATTGCAGGCCCGGCATGGCACGCTGACTCTCGTCGCGGTCGGACTGCTGCTCTACGGAGTGCTCGAGGCCGTCGAGGGGATCGGTCTCTGGCTCGCAAAGCGTTGGGCCGAATACCTGACAGTGCTTGCCACCGCGGCATTTCTGCCGATCGAGATCCGCGAACTCATCCACACCGTCACAGTCACCAAGCTCGGCGCTTTGATCGTCAACATCATTGCGGTGGCCTACCTCGTCATCGCGAAGCGGCTGTTCGGCGTCCGGGGCGGACAGGCGCGGTACGAACGCGAGCTGGCGGGACAGAGCCTGCTCGAGATCGACGATGCCGGGCACGACGCGGCGTACGGCGAAGGCGGGGCGCAGGGGCGCGAGCGCGGCCGGGATGTCGGCATGTCGGACGTGGCACCGTCGCGGGCAGAGCGCCCGACGAACCGCATCTGACAGGCGATTGTGCGAATACCAATCGGTCAGGCGCCGCTCGTCGGACTGGTCGGCTGCACCCCCGGATAAAGCGTGGGTCGGCCGAAGCCGAGTAATCGTACGGACCGCGTGCGATCAATCGCCGGCCGAACGTCGTGCGTGCCGATACGACGCCAGCGCCGAATTCAGCCGCGCCCCACAAACGGCATCTTGGTGGCCATGACGGTCACCGCGGGAATGTTGGCGTCCAGCGGGAGACTTGCCATGTGAACCAACGTCCGCGCCACCAGCGCGGGATCGATCCGCGGCTCCTTGCGCATGCTGCCGTCGGCCTGCAGCGCGCCAACCGCCACGCTGTCAGTCATGTCGGTGGCGGCGTTCCCGATGTCGATCTGCCCGCACGCGATGTCATAGGGGCGACCATCGAGTGCCGTCGACTTCGTCAGCCCGGTGATCGCGTGCTTGGTCGCGGTGTACGCAGCAGACAGCGGGCGGGGTGTGTGTGCGGAGATCGAGCCGTTATTGATGATCCGCCCACCCGGGGGCTGCTGGTGGCGCATGACTCGGAAGGCTTCCCGGCTGCACAAGAAAGTGCCAGTCAGGTTCACCGCGACCACGGCGTTCCACTCGGCCAACGGAACTTCGTCGAGGGTGCGATTCGGCGCCCCGCTGCCTGCGTTGTTGACCAGCAGGTCTACCCGGCCGAATCGCTCGACGGTCTGGTCGAAGAGTGAGCGGACAGAGTCCTCGTCGGTGACGTCCGTCCGAACCGGATACAACGCACCGTTCACGCCGACTCCAAGCTCGGCAATCGACGCGAGCGCGTCGAGCCGCCGACCCGCGAGCACCACGGTCCACCCGTCGTCGGCTAGAGCGAGAGCGAAGGCCGCCCCGAGACCGCTCCCTGCGCCGGTAACGACGGCGATCCTCAGGTGTGGCACTTGGTTCATCGGGCCCTCCTACACGCCGCGCAGCGCGGCCTCGCACCTGGTGAGAACTGCGGACTATCCGAGTCGTTGCCGGGTCCCACGATCGTTCCGGTGTAGCCGGGCTGGCCCACTTGGTCGCGGCAGCGTTGATAGTCCGGTAACCGCCCGCCACGGTCTGCCTTGTCGTCGCGTGCCAAGTGTGGCCGACGAATTGCTGTGGAGACGGTGACGCCGTTGTCCCGAACGATTCAGGACATCACCATCGAGTCTATTGAAGCGTCGTTGGCATCGCGACGACTCGAGACGCCAGCTGCGACGGCGAGGTCGGGAAGGCTTCCATGCCACCGCGCGATCTCATCAGCCGCCGATACCGGCGTCGGATGTTGCGCGCGCAGGCATTAGCTGTTCACTCGCCATGTGTTGTGCCGCGACTGGTCGAGGGAGGAGAGCAGTCCCGCAGCAGGTCGGCCGGCGTGGGCTCCCGGCCGTGACCGGTGTCCTGACGCAGGGCACCCGCCCTCGTCGAGGTCGGCGCTGACGACGTACAGGTGGTTGGCGCTGAGGTGCCGCTTAGTCGCGGGGTGCAGCCCGGCTGCAGTCCGCACGATGAGGGTGCGCTGAGAGTTGTCGACCAGGTCGACGGTGCCGCGGCTGCCGTTGACAAGCCCGGGTCGGCTGGCGTCGTTCAGGAGCGCGACGGTCAGGTCGCCGACTGCGAAGCGGCGTTCGCCGAGACCTTTGGCTCACCACGCCGCATGTCGTTACACGAGGTCGCAGCGCCGCTTAGCCCATAACCAGGCCGCCGCCCACGTGGAGCGCGGCCCCCGTGATGTACGAGGCACCATCCGAGGCCAGGTAAGACACCGCACTTGCCAACTCGGGCGGGGTCCCGAAACGAGCGAGCGGCGTTTGGGCCAGCCACTCCTCCTGCCTTTCGGGCAAGTCGCCGGCCAGTAGATCACTGACGAAGCGGCCGGGAATGACTGCGTTGACGGTGATGCCGTCGGGCCCGAGTTCGCGGGCCATGGAATTCGTGAGCCCGAGCAGGCCCGCCTTGGCGGCGCAATAGTGCGCACGGCCAACCGAGCCGCGGAACGCGGCCTGCGACGAGACGTTGATGATCCGTCCGAATCCGCTCGTGCGCATGCCTGGGATGACTTCGCGTGAAAGCCGGAATGCCGACGTGAGATTGATGGCGAGACTCTCGTCCCACAGTTCGTCGCTCATCGACTCGATGGGGGAGTGTGTCATGGACCCGGCGTTGTTGACCAGGACAGTGGGTACGCCGAAGCTCCTGCACGCCGCGTCGACAATGGTCCTGGCAGCGCCGGGCTCCGCCAAGTCAGCTCGAACCGAACATGCGAAGGCAGGCCCTCCCAACTGCTCGACGAGCGTGGCGGCCTCCGCTGCTCGGCTCAGGTAAGCCACGACCACACGCTGGCCGTCCCTCACCAGGCGTTCGGCGATGGCGGAGCCAAGCGTTCCTGCGCCACCCGTCACGATCGCAACCCTGCTCATCACATGTGTCGAGTTCGTGGGCCAGCAGTAAGTGGCGTTGCCAAGTACCGCGGACGTTCGACTCGTTCGAGGCGAAGAAGGTCATCCACGACCTGACGCGAGTGATGACCGACCACGTCGGTGCTCGCCCCAGCGAGGTGCGGTGTCAGCACGACGTTGGGGAGGCCGAGCAGCGGCGAGTCGGCGGGTAGCGGCTCTTCGGGATACACGTCAAGTGCGGCGCCCGCGATCGAACGCGCCGCCAACACGTCCACGAGCGCGTCGTAGTCCACCAGCGCAGCACGAGCTGTATTGACGAAGTAGGCGTGCGGCGGCATGGCTTCGAGCACCGCGCGCGACACAACGCCGCGGCTTTCTGCGGTTACTTTCGCTGCAACCGCCACCACGTCGCTGGTCCGTGCCAGCGTCATGATGTCCGCCCTCTCCGCGTCGAGGGCTGAGAGCGAGTCGGCGCCCACATAGGGGTCGTAGACGACCACCGACATCCCGAACGCCCGCAGTAGCGCAGCGATCTTCTGACCGATAAGCCCGAAGCCGATCATTCCGAGGGTGCGCCCGGCCAGCTCGGGACCCTGATACACATCGAACGGCGCGCCTGGATCGAGTGACCACTGGGCTGTGCTGTCCCGCCTCGAAGTGCTGTCTGTTGTGTGGGTCCGCGTGTATTCGCCGGTGTACCGAAGTGCGTGGTGCGCGGCCGCGATGCCTCGTACGGCGCAGAGCACCAAGCCAACCGTGAATTCGGCAACCGCCGTCGCGTTGCGACCGGGAGTGAAGAGCACCGGGATGCCGCGCCGATGCGCCGCCTCGATGTCGACGCTGGCAGCCGGTTCGTTCCGGCAGCAGGCGAGCACCTCTAGTGCGGGCGCCGCCGCGAGCACCTCATCGTCGATCTGCTCGAACTCGACGATGAGCCGTCGCACGTTGGAGACCTTGCCAAGCAGTTCGTCCCGAGTGAGCAACACCCCGTCGAACCCGTATCCGGCTCTGGCGACTGGGCCGACAGCGGATTCCAGCCGGCGCAGTTCGCTCTCGTCGAACCGCGCGGTGACAAGGGTTTTGGGCGTCATGTCTTGTCTCGGGACTGCAGTTGTGTCAACGCCACAAAGCCTTCTTTCAGGTGCAAGTAGGTGTTCCTGAAAATGTGAAACAGGTCCCCGTAGAGCTGGGCGTTGCGTGGATCAGGAACGAACTCGCGATCGACCGCACCAGGGGCATCAAGGATTTCGCCGACAAGGCCAGCGTCTCCTGTACCCCAGGCCGCAATGATTGCGCTTCCGTACGCCGCACCCGTCGGCCCGCGCATCCGATGAATCGGGACCCCGGTGACGTCCGCCTTGATCTGGCACCAGACGTCGCTGGCCGCGGGCGCACCGGTGGAGCGGAGTGCTTTCGGGTGAAATCCCGCCTCCGCCGCGATTTCGAGGTTGTGCCGCAGGGCGAAGGCCACGCCCTCCAGAACCGCGCGAGTGAGCTCTGGAACGCCGCTCCCCAGGTGCAGCCCGACGAAGGCGCCGCGCGCAGTTGTATCCCAGATCGGGGAGCGCTCACCCATCATGTAGGGCAGGAAAACCACCCCACCCGCTCCTGCAGGTACGCCGGCGGCCGCGTCAGTGAGAGCGGTGAGGCTCTTGCCCGCCGGCGTCACGTCCTTCAACCAACTCAGGCTGGCCCCGGTGGCGACCATGGCAGCCAGGCAGAGCCATTGATCGGGTATCGCGGACCGCATGGTGATGAACTCCGGCCGTGCTGCCGGTTCGGCGGTGGGCAAGACGACCACAGTGGATGTGCCGGTCATTTCCGCAGCCATGCCGAGCCGCACAACGCCTACCTCCAACGCGGCAGCTGCGCTGTCGACTGTTCCGGCGACGACTAGCGTTCCTCTTGCGAGGCCGGTGGCTTCGGCAGCGTCCATGGTCACGTGGCCGATCACATCAGTCGCGGCAGAACTGACCGGGAAAGTTGCCGGGTCGACCCCGACTGCAGCGACCACGTCGGCCAGCCAACCCCCGGTTCGTACGTCGAGTAGCCCGAGTAGCGATGCGTGCGACTCGTCCATGCTGATCGCGCCCGTGAGTCGGTAGGCGATGAATCCGTTCACCTGCAGAAAGACCTGCGTCCTGCCAAGCACCTCCGGCTCGTGCTCCTTCAACCACAGCAGCTTTGGGGCCACGAAGAAGGGGTCAAGCCGGTTGCCACTGTTGCGCTGGTACTCGTTCGAGTCGATCAAGGTGCTCAGAATTGCCGACTCGGAATCAGCGCGCCTGTCCATCCAAATGAGCGCAGGTCGCAACGGCGCGCCCGATGAGTCGAGCGCCAGCAGGGTCGGCGCCTGTGCGGTGACACTGATGCCGGCGACGGAGGACAACACGTCGGGAGCGCTCTTGGTGAGCGTCGCGAGAGCGGCGAGCGTCGCGCGCCACCAGTCCTCGGGATCTTGCTCCACCCAGGCCGGCCGCACGAAAGTCGTCGGGTAGTCGGCCGACGCTGTCGCGACGATTCGCAAACGGTCATCGACAAGTGCAGCTTTGACCGACGTCGTGCCAACGTCGATCCCAAGGAACATAGGATCGCGAAGCACTAGCTGTGCCGCGCAAGGAGACGGTAAGCGCGAGTTGCGGTGCCGCGCCACAGCGAGTCTGACTCGGACTCGGTGAAACCCCCGATCAAGTCCTCGACGGCGGCCACCCACCCGGCGTACGACGTCGCAAGAAGGCAGACCGGCCAGTCAGAGCCGAACATCATGCGGTCGGGGCCGAACGCCGAGAAGGCCGCGCCGGCGTACGGGCGCAATTGCTCAACCGACCACCCGTCCCAGTCAGCCTGCGTTGCGAGGCCGGCGATCTTGCACGACACGTTGGGGCACTCGGCCAGAGCCGACACGGCCGCCGCCCAGGGGCCAAGGTGATCCTCAGGAATTCTGGGCTTCGACAAGTGATTCAGCACGAACGTCGTCTCCGGAGCGTCCCGGGCGGCAGCCGTCGCGGCAGGTAGTTGATGTGGCAAGGTCAACAAGTCGAATGCGAGATTCGCCCTACCCAGCGCCCGGAGTCCGCGCAAGACGTCGGGACGCCGCAGCCAATCCGGATCCGGCTCGTCCTGCACCGGGTGCCTCACCCCGCACAGCCAACCGCCGCCAGGGTCCTCGGCCAATCGCGCAAGCTCTTCGGTGATATCGGGTCGCGTCAGGTCGACCCAGCCGACGACACCCAGGACAGACGGCACCTCCTGAGCAACGGTGAGCAAACTCTCGGTCTCGGCTGCGTCGGCTACCAACTGCACCAGGACGGAGCCCCTGATGCCCGTCTCCGCCGAGGCCCGCAGCATGTCGTCCATGCCGAAGTTGCGCTGCAACGCGCGCATGTCTTCGGTCATCCAGTCCAGCTCGACCGCCATCAGTTCCCAGATGTGGTGATGGGCATCGATGCGTGCCGTCGAAGCGGGTAGGCCGGCGAGGCTCACGGCCGCCGTGCCAGTCGACTTAGTCACAGATTCCTCTCGATTGTCGTGGACACGTGCAGTTCTCTTGACAGCGCCAGGACGCCGCCTTACTGTCCCGAATCACCGTTGAAGCGTTTCAACGCGAGACTGTAGCAGGTGCGGTTGAAGCGCTTCATTGATACGAACGCTCGTTTACCGTGCCCATTCGCGCCGAGCCCCGCGCCAGCAGCGCGGCCCGCACCAGCAAGAGGAGATCCGCACATGCGAACTTCGAGATTGGTGACCCTGTCGTTGATCGTGGCCGTCGCGGCCGCCGCGTGTAGCAGCGACAAGAAGAAGGACGCCGCCAAGCCCAGCGCGGCCGGTACCACATCCGCCGCCGCCGCCACCAGCGCCGCGCCTGCCAGCAGTGCCCCGGCTGCAGGTGGCAAGAAGGAACTGACGCTCCTCTGGTCCCTGCCAGATCTTCAGCAGCCGTTCTTCGTGCACATG
>JBDTYE010000083.1:0-13119 GCA_040005895.1 Actinomycetota bacterium
GTCGTCAGGCTTCAACAGCGAGGCCGCCGTATGCCCGCGGTCCGACACCCCCACCGCGCCGCGCACGCCGAAGCCGCGCTCGGTGAAGTTCAAGCCGTTGCGCACCGACCGGCCAAGACCGTCGAACGCCACCCATTTGATGAATCGCGTGTCGACGCCGCCCTGGCAGATCAGATCCTCCACCAGCCGCCCGACCTCGTTGTCAGCAAGGGCGGTCACGACCGCGGTACGCAGCCCGAAGCACTTCCGCAGACCACGCGCGACGTTGTATTCGCCGCCGCCTTCCCACACGTCGAAGCGACGCGCGGTGCGGATCCGGCCGTCACCGGGATCGAGCCGGAGCATCACCTCGCCGAGCGACACGGCGTCGTACGCGCAGGAGGAAGCGGGGCGCACGGTCAGCGGGGTCACGATGCCTGCGCCATAGAGACGGCCTCGGCGGTCAGCCGAGTCACCTCGTCGAACGCGCCGGCCCGCACCATCGAAGGCGCGACCATCCAGCTGCCGCCGACTGCTAACACTGAACCTAGAGCCAGATAGTCGCCAAGATTGGCGGCACTCACGCCTCCCGTCGGGACGAACCGCATCCCCGCAAAGGGCGCTGACATGGCTCGCAGGGCAGCAACACCGCCAAGGGTCTCTGCCGGGAAGAACTTCACAACGTCGAGACCAGCGTCGAGCGCGACCATCACCTCAGAGGGCGTGGCGACACCAGGCAACACCGGCACCCCGACCTGCTGACAGCGCAGTACGACGCTTGCGCTGAAACCCGGCGAGACGATGAACGCCGCACCCGCGGCGACCGCGACGTCGACCTGATCCGCGCGCACCACCGTCCCCGCACCGACAAGAAGATCGGCGTCCTTCGACAGCTCGCGGATCGCGTCCTCGGCTGCAGCCGTGCGGAACGTCACCTCCGCGCATGGCAGGCCGCCGGCCTTCAGCGCCTGCCCCAGCGGCCCGGCGTCCTCGACCCGATCGAGCACGACGACCGGCACCAGGCGGTACGCCGCCAGCCGATCCAGAACGGAAGTCATCGCTCTCCAGTCGCCGTCAGGACCTCGCGCGGGTCACGATCCCACAGCGCGGCAGCGTGTTTGCGTACAGCTTCAGAAAACGCCGGCTCGTGCGTCAGGTCGCCGAAGATCTCCGCAACCCCGAGCAACCTGTCCACCGCCTTCTCGGAGTCGGGCGCAGGCTCACGCACGCCGCCAAGAAGGCGGTCCAGCGCCGGATCCTGCACCTGCAGTTCGGCCGCTCGCGGCCCGAGAACACATACCGCATAGGCCGCGACAACCGCGGCGAGCATCTCCGCACCTGCGCCCGCTGCAAGCCGGTCCCGCACTGCTGCCAGGATTCGCACGCCCAGCTTCTGCGACCCGTCCCCCGCCACTTTCGCAGCGGTGTAGCCCAGCGCCCGGTTCTCGAAACAGGACACGACCTGCCCGGCGTACGCCGCCAGGTCCATCCCCGCGGGCGCCTCCAATGTCGGGATCACCTCGGTCTCCAACAGACACATCACCAGCGCACGCAACACCGGATCGGCTGCTGCCGAGGCGATTTCGGCATGCCCGGACAGCAGCCCGAAGTAAGCAAACGCAGAGTGGGCTCCGTTCAGGATGCGCAATTTGGCCTGCTCGAACGGCTCGACCGAGGCGACCATCTCCACGCCTGCGAGTTCCCACGGCGGCCGGCCCGACGGGAAGGAATCCTCCAGCACCCACTGCGAGAACGGCTCGGTCACTACCGGCTCCGCGTCGTCGTATCCGAAGGACGATGACAACAGCGCGCGCGCCACCTCGGTCGACGCGGGCGCCATCCGGTCGACCATCGACGAAGGAAAAGCGACATTGCCCGCGATCCAGTCGGACAACGAGCTCGACCGGCAAGCGGCAAGCGCGAGCACCAGCCGGCGCGTCGCGACGCCGTTGGACCGCAGGTTGTCGCACGACGCAACCGTGAAAGGCGCCACCCCCGCGGTACGCCGCCGGGCCAGGCCTTCGACGAGAAAACCCAGCAGCGACAAGGGTGCGGAAGGACAGGCGATGTCGTGCGCGACCTCTGATCGCGACGTGTCCAGGTCACCCGTTGATCCGACTGCGCAATAGCCCTTCTCGGTCACGGTTATGGTCACAACTGTTACCGCAGGGTCGGTGAGCCGGCGCAGAACGGCCTCCGGATCCTCGGGTGCCACCAGCGACGAGCGGATCGACCCGATGATCCGCACCCGGTCTCCCGCGTTGGACCGGGAGATCAACGAGTAGAGGTGGTCCTGCCGCGACAGCGCGTCCCGCAGCTCACGCGACCGCAATGACACCGCGCAGATAGCCCCGGAGACGGACCCGGTCCCGAGCACCGTGTCCGCGTAGACGGCCTGGTGCGCGCGGTGGAACACGCCCGGCCCGAAGTGCACGAGCGTCGGCGACGGGGCCGAGGCGACGTCGTACGCGGGCACCTCGACACCACGGACGGCAAGACCGAGAAGAGACCCAGCGCTCAAGGGATTCAGGCGAGGCGCTGCTGTCACCGCACCGACAAGGACAAGGTGGGCAGACAGGACGGCCCGGCCGGCTCCGACGACTTGTAGGTGAGCACGAACTCGCGATGCCCGAGCCCTTCACTCGCCGTCGGCTGGCCGGCCGCCGTCGCCAGCGTCACGTCGAACAGCTCGTCGGCCACCTCGTCGAGGGTGCCGTCACCAGTCAGCATCCGCCCGGCATTGACATCCATGTCCTCGCTCATCCGCGCGTACGTCTGCGGGTTGGCGCAGACCTTGACAACGGGCGAAATCGCTGACCCCACAACGGATCCCCGACCGGTCGTGAACAAGATGATGTGCGAGCCGCACGCGATCAGCTCGGCGATCTCCGCGTTGTCGTTGATGTTGGGAAAGCCCCACCGCGGATCGCCCTCGGGTACGACGTCGAGCAGGTAGAGCCCCGGCGTCGGCGGCACCTGGGCAGGCGTGATCACACCGTGAATCGGGCCGCTGCCCGACTTCGCGTAAGCGCCCAAGGACTTCTCTTCGATTGTGCTCAGACCGCCCTCGGCGTTCCCCGGCGCGAAGCTGCCGTGCCCCATCTTCGAGTAGTAGTCGGCGGCCTTCCCGACCCGCGACTCGATCTGCCGGCCCAGTTCGGGAGTCACCGCGCGCGCCGACATGTGACCCTCGCAACCGACCAGTTCGCCGGTCTCCTCGAAGATCGCCGTGCCGCCGGCGGCGACGAGCCGATCGAACACCCGGCCGACCGCAGGATTGGCGGTGATGCCGCTGGTCCCGTCCGAGCCGCCGCAGATGGTGCCGACGACGAGTTCGCTGATGGCCATCGGGACGCGTTCCGCAGCCGCCAGCGAAGCGCGCGTCGATGCGAGCCAGTCGCGGCCCGCGGCGACGGTGGCTCGGGTGCCGCCCGCTTCCTGGATCACCAGCACGTTCACCGGGCGGCCGCTCGCGGCGATCGTCGAAGCCAGGCGCTCGCGGTTGAAGCCTTCACAGCCAAGAGAAATCAGCAGCGCCGCCCCGACGTTGGGGTGCGTGCACAGCTGCTCGAGCATGTGGTGCGCGTAGGGGCTCGGATAGCAGCCGCCGAAGCCGATGACGTGAACCTCGTCGTCGGCGTACGGCGATGCGATGGCCGTGGCGACGACGTGCGCGCACTCGACCATGTAGACGACCACGGTCACGTTGCGGATGCCCTTGCGGCCGTCGCTGCGCGGGTACCCGAGGAGATCAGGCATCGTCTTCGCCACCTCTGTGATCGAACGTGCGGATGTAGTCACTCTTCAAATTGTGAGTGTGCACCCACTCGCCCGCCACGATATCTTGCGTCGCGGACCCGATCGGCATGCCGAACCGGATCACCTTCTGGCCGGTGGCGATGGCCCCGGCGGCGACCTTGTGGCCGAGTTCGACTTCCTGGATCACTGTCAGCGGACCGTCGGGTCCAGTCACCGTTTCGCCGGCCCGCAGCAGCGCAGCCGCGATCAGCACGTTGTCGTCCGACGACAGCCGTAGGAGTCTTCGTTCGTCTGTCACAGCGACACATTACCCAGGTCGAGCATCGCCTTGACGATCGAACCGGAGTCGGCGGCGTACTCGGGCAGGTCGCCCGGG
Source organism: Actinomycetota bacterium (assembly GCA_040005895.1). GTDB lineage: Bacteria > Actinomycetota > Actinomycetes > BP-191 > BP-191 > JBDTYE01. The sequence goes on from JBDTYE010000083.1 coordinate 4,115, forward strand.
ATCGATGCGAGCGTCGACCGCCGGTTGATCCACGGCAGCGCATCGAGCGTTCCGGCAGTCACGCCCTCGAGGACCAGCGCCCACTCGGATGCGACCGCGTTGCGGGACGCGCGCACGTCCAGCTCGCGGCGGTGGAACAACGGATTCGCGAACGTCAGATCCCCGGTGGTGTGCCCCACAAACACCAGGCGACCCCCGGTGCCCACAAGGGAAAAAGCGCGTTCCATCGACACCTTGCTGCCGGTCGCGTCGAAGACGAGCGTCGGCAGATCGCCGCCGTTGAGTTCCGCGGAGTTACCGGCCGTGTCGACGTCAGCGGGCACCGTCGCGAGGCCCAACTGGTCACAGAACGCGAGCCGCTCGGCGCTCACATCGGTCACGACGATGTTCCGCACCAGCCCACTCAGACACTGAGCCACTGCGAGCCCGATCGGCCCGGCACCAATGACGAGCGCGGCGTCGTCCGGGCGCGGCTCGCCGCGGCGTACCGCATGCATCCCGATCCCGAGCGTCTCGATGAGAGCCAGCTGGTCGAGCGAGAGCCCGGGTCGGCAGAAGAGCGCGGCCGCCGGGATGACCAGACGCTCGCGCATGCCGCCGTCGATCGTCACCCCGAGGACTTGGATGTCCTCGCAGCAGTTGGGCTTACCGCGGCGGCAGCCCAAGCACCGGCCGCAGGACAGATACGGCAGCACGGCACAGAGATCCCCTACCTGTACGCCGTCCACACCGGCACCGACGGCTAGCACCTCGACCGCGAGTTCGTGACCCAGGACCCTCGGATATTCGAAGAAGTTCTGCGCGCCGGCGTACGCGTGGAAGTCGGTGCCGCAGACACCCACCCGGCGAACGGCGACGAGCGCTTCGCCAGGACCCGGACCCTCGGGTTCAGGAACGTCGACGCTCTCCAGCCGACCGGGTCCGAGCAAGACCGCTGCGTGCACCGAAGTCACTCCTGAATCGTCGCGATTTCCACTTCTGGACGCGGCGGGCCCGCGCTCGCGCGAGGGGCGCGAGCGCGGGCTGCCCCGCAATTGCCGATCTACTGGAAGTTCAAGAACTTCGCGGCGTTCTCCTTGGTGACGACTTCCGAGCCGGTGTCGTTGAACGATTCGACCTTTTCACCCTTGATCGCCTTCGAGGCCGCTTCCACCGCAAGCTTGGCCATCGTGCCGGGGAACTGGGCGATCGTCGCCTGCATGTCGCCGCTCTGGATGAGCTTCGCTGCGTCAGGAAGGCCGTCGAAGCCGATCACCATGATCTTCTTGCCCTTGGTCTTGACGAGCTTGGCCGCCGCAATCGCCGGGTCGTCGCACGCCGAGTAGATCGCGGTGAGGTTCGGGTTCTTCGTCAGCAGGTCCTCGGCCACCGTCGCGCCCTTCGCGGCGTCACAGCCGGTCTCGCCACCTGCGACGACGACCTTCACTCCGGTGCCCTTCAGCGCGTCCTGAACACCCTTGATCCGGGCGTCGAGGTTCGGGTTGCCGTGCACGCCTTCCATCAGGCCGATGCTGTCACCGGACTTCAACAGAGTCTTGATGTACGCGCCTGCCTTCTGTCCGCCGACCGCGTTGTCCGTGGCGAACGCGCCGGTCTTCTCCGGGAACTCGCTGTCGTTGTTGTCGGCGAGCATCACCTTGACGCCGGCGGCTGCGGCCTTCTTCATCGCCGGCCGGACCTCGGGTCCCATCGGAGTGATCACGATCGCCTTGTACTTCTTCGTCACCGCGTCCTCGATCTGCCCGATCTGGCACGCGAAGTCGGTCGGCGTCTTGCAGGTGAAGTAGTCGACAGCGACCGAGTCGTCAGCCTCGTCCGCCTTCTTTGCCGCGTCGTCCATGGCGGTGAAGAACGAGACCGGGAACTTCGTGATGAACGCGATCTTGGCGGGTTCGCCCGCAGGGGCGGAGGTCGTCTCCGCCGCCGACGAACTCGTCACTGCCGCCGGCGAGCTGGTCTCGGCCGCTGCGGACGAACTCGTCTCGGCGGCCGACGACGTCGTTGCCGCCGCGGACGTCGCCGCCGCAGCGCTCGTGGTCGACGAACTCGAATCGGTCTTCTTCTTGTCACTGCTACACGCGGTGCCCAGTACCGTCACCGACACTACGGCGACCAGAGCCATCAACCTTTTCGACACCTGTACTCCTTCATCATGGTTACGGCCGGCACGTGGGCGCGCCGGCAGGCGAACTGCTTCAGACCGCTTTGTCTCCCCGCGCCCCGACGATCCAGGACACGAGTCGTTCTTGGGTTGCTTCGGTGGGCACCGCCTCGCCGATCTTGCGGCCGCGGCGCATCACCATGGCGCGGTCGGCGACCGCAAGCACTTGATCCATGCTGTGCGAGATGAGGATGACCGCCACACCGTCGTCCTTGAGGCGGCGGATCAGATCAAGCACGCGTGCCGACTCACGTAGCCCGAGGGCAGCAGTCGGTTCGTCGAGGATCACGAGCTTCGAGGAAAACGCCACCGCGCGCGCGACGGCGACTGCTTGCCGCTGGCCACCCGACATCAGGGCCACGTCGGCGTCGAAGTCAGGAAGCGTGACTTGCAGCCGCTCGAGCAGCTCTCTCGTGCGAGTAGTCATCGCGCGGTTGTTCAGAATGCGCATACCGCGCGGCAGCCACTTCGGGCCGGCCGTTTCCCGGCCGGCGAAGAAGTTCGCCGTGGGCGACAGATTGTCGAAGAGGGCGAGGTCCTGGTAGACGGTTTCGATGCCGTGCTCGCGCGCCTCGGACGGCGAAGCAATCGCGATTGGCATCCCGTCGAGGTGCACCTCGCCCTCGTCGAGCCGGTGTACGCCGCTGATGCACTTGATCAGGGTCGACTTGCCGGCGCCGTTGTCACCCAGCAGGGCAAGCACCTCGCCGGCGCTGACGTGCAAATCGACGCCTTCGAGCGCTACAACTGCACCGAAGGACTTCCCGGCGTTCGTCACGGCGAGGACCGGTCGCGTGCCGGTCGTCGTCGCGGTCACGACATCCTCGCCTGGATGCCGCGGAAGCGGCTCTCGAGGTGGCGCCGGAGGACATCGATCTCGACAGCGAGGACGATGATCGCGCCGACTGCGATGTTCTGCCAGTTGGCTTCGATGTTGAGCAGGTTCAGCCCGTTGTGCATCACCGCGATGATCAACGCGCCGGTGATGGCGTTGACCACTTTCCCGCGGCCGCCGAGAAAACTTGCGCCACCGATGATGACCGCTGCGATGGCGTCGAGTTCGAGACCCGTACCTGAGAACGGCGAGGCCGAGTCGCCCTTCCCGACGGTCAGCACCGCCGCGACGCCGGCGCCGAGACCGCAGAGGACGTAGACAGAAATGAGTACGGCACCGATCGGTATACCTGTCCGCTGTGCCGCCTCCGGGCTGCCGCCGACGGCGTAGATCCAGCGGCCCCAGACCATGCGTCTCAGCATCACCATGGTGAGCAGCCCGACGACCACGACGACCACCGTCGCGTAAGGGAACCAGCCCTGCGGTCCGGAGCCGCCGGGTACCCATTTGATCCGGCCGTCGCCGAGGGTGTCGACGATCTTCGGCGCGCCGACGACGGTCTTGCTGTGAACGACGAGCTGCGCGAGGCCGGCCGCGACGCTGAGCATCGCGAGCGTTGCGATGAAGGGGTGTGGTAGCCGTCCCTTCACGTAGAGCAGGCCGTTGACGAGACCGACGAGCGTGCCCACCGCGATCGCCGCCACGATCGCCTGCCAGCCTGAATTGGTGTCGCGGAACACGACCACGCACACCACTGCCGAGAGCGAGACGTTAGAGCCGACCGACAGGTCGATGCCCCGCGTCAGGATGACGAGTAGCTGACCGAGCGCGAGCACCGAAACGACCGCGGAGCGGGTCAGGACGTTGCCGACGTTCTCGAACGAATGGAACGTGTCGGAGAGCACGCTCAGGACCACGACCAGGATGACAAGGATCGCGAGTGGCCCCGCCTTCAGCGCGAACAGGGCCGTCTTGATACCGCGGTGACCCAAGTCGCCGACACCCGGCACCGAGACGCCCGGCAGTGGCGCAGCAGCGGCCCCCGCGGTTTCGGTCGGTGTTGTCGAGCCTTCTGGCACTGCGGAACCCCCTGCTACGGACGGGACGACGGCGTAGGCTACCCAGGGCTGCCCGTACAGTCAATCAAATCTTTCCTATAGGATCTGCGAAGACGGAAACACGGCTAGTAGGCTAGCCTGTCGCTACCACGCGTGACGATGGGATCCCATGCAGCGCTACGAAATGGACGCCGCAATCCAGGCAAGCGACGCCGGCAAGCGGCTGGCGCATCGCCAGCCGCTTACCAACGACGTATACGAAGTCGTCATCGACATGCTGATGAACCACTCGTTGCCACCGGGCTCGCGGCTCAACATCGACGGCCTGGCCCGGACGTTGAGCGTCTCCCCGACTCCGGTCCGCGAAGCTCTCGCCCGAGTCGAGTCCGAGGGCCTCATCGTCAAGGAGCCGCAACGCGGCTACACAGTGGCACCGCTCATCAGCATCGATCAGCTGCGCGAACTGATCGAATTTCGCTTGCTCGTCGAGCCGCCGACGGCCGCGCAGGCGGCGTTGTTGTCATCGACCGCGCAGGCCGCCGAACTGCGGGCGTTCGCCAAGACGGGCGGCTCCGGCGACCCAAGGGAAGCCCGCGCGCCCGCGGCCAACCGGCTGGACATGCTGTACGACGCCCAATTCCACGACATGGTCTCGTCGTTCGCGGGAAACCAGCTCATCAGCGAGACTCTGGCCAGGCTGCGCAGCCACCTGCACATGTACCGGCTCTACCACCACGCCAGCCAAGTCGCCGTGACCAAGCCGGAGCACCTTGCGATCGCCAGAGCAATTGCGCGGCACGCTCCGGACGAGGCTTACGAAGCCATGCGGACACACTTGACCCAAGCTCTCAACCGGCTCGAGGTCGTGTTCGCGAACCAGGAGTAGCCGCTTGCGCCATCCCATTTGGCGCGCTCGGGCGACTAGGCAATCGTGCTGCCTCCCTGCTCGGCCTCGGCCAGCACCGACTCCACGCGATCCTCCGACTCGGCCCGATGGAACGACGTGATCATCGTCGGAGGCAGTCGCGCCCGCAGCAACCGGCGCATGTCGTCCTGGACGCGGCGACCCCAGCTGGGCAGCATTCAGGGATGACAGTCGAGGGAGTGCCAGTGCCCGCCGATCCGCGCGATCTGCTGACTTCTGATGCGGTTCCGGCGTCGTCCATACCGGCTGCAGTCCGGGCCCAGCTTCTGGCGACGGAGCACTGGAGCCTGCTCGGGACTCGCAGCATGACGTGGTCCGAGGTGATGGCCCGCATCGGCATTCATCTGACCGTCGCATCCGCCGCACTCGTCGTACTCGCTCTCGTCACGCAGGCATCGGGCTTCGGCGCGGAGTTCAAGGTGCTGTCGATCGGCTTGGCGTCGGCCGTCCTCATTCTCGGAACGCTGACAGGCATCCGGGTGCGCAACGCGAGCATGGATGACGCGGCCCTCGTGGCCGGCATGAACCGGATCCGGGCGGCTTACGTTGCGATGGACCCGACCCTCGCCGACCACTTCGTCACCTCGTGGCACGACGACACGGCGGGCGTCATGCAGACGTACACCATGGGCATCGCACGGCCGCTGGTCAGTCATATCGTCGGCAGCACCCTGGTGTTCATGAACGTCGTGAACGCCATCGTCGCGGGCACCCTCGGAGCGCTGATAGCGGGGAGTGCGAATGCCGGCCCAGTTGTCGTTTCCCTTGCCGGCCTGCTGGCTGGCTTCGGGTATCTCGGCGCCTCGACGGAGGTCAACCGGCGATCGTTCGCAACTCCGCAGCTTCCTCCGCATTTTCCCACCCCGTCGAACTGACCGGCGCGAACACACTTCCCCCCGCGACCCCTACATTGCCAGAGCACTCGAGGCGACCAAAAACATGAACCACAGGTGTTGCCCGCCTGGATCACGGTGTGGGGCTTGTGGTATTGCCAAGATCTGCAGTGAGGACCCTCTGCGCGCAAACAGCCGTCAACTTTCGGGTGGGCGCCCCCGCGGAGATCGAGCTGGGGCCGGGCGAGCTCCCGCGATAGGACTCGAACCTATAACCTGCCGGTTAACAGCCGGCTGCTCTGCCAATTGAGCTACACGGGACCGCGGTCGTCGCCGACCTGCGGGCGAAAGGGTAACACCTGTCCCGCTTGCTTCGCGGGTGGGACAGCCACCCGCCGGCCACCCCCGGCCGCGGGGTTGCCGACCGCTCTGCCGGGTACCCCCAGGTCAGGCTCGCCGCACACTTCCCGACGGTGGGGGCAACTCAGCACTGGAGGACCTGATGCGCTACAAGATGACATTCGTCGCAGGGCTGGCTACCGGCTACGTGCTCGGCGCAAAGGCCGGCCGGATCCGCTACGAGCAGATTTCGAGAATGGCGACGACGCTGTGGAGCCGGCCGATCGTCCAGGGCGCCACCGAATCACTGAGTCACAAGGCGTCCAACCTGGTCGAGGGCGCCAAATCCTCCGTCAAGTCCTCGGTCAGCCATCGCGTCGGCGGCCGCGACGTGACCAATCACTGGGTCGACCCGACCCCCAGCCGGAACTGAGTCGGCCGTGTCCGAGATCAGCCAGGACGGCGCTGACATCGACATCGGCGAGGTTGTGGACGACAACGGATTCCTCCCCGACCAGGACGCGGTCGGCGACGGGACTGACGGAATCGTCGACCCGCCCGACCAGCCCTTGGCGGTGAGTGACTTCGGGACGACCGCCCGCGAGGAGGTCGAGGGGGAATCCCTCGACGGCCGCCTCGCGCGTGAGGTTCCGGACGCGACGCCGACATCCCCGTCTCCGGTCGACGAGGGGTTGACGGGCCGGCTCGTCGACACCGATGACGGCGCCTACGAGGACATCGACCCCGACATGGTGGCCTACGACGCCGGAGCCGATGGCGGCGGTGCCAGCGCCGAGGAAGCGGCGATGCACGTCCTTCCGGACTAGGTAACCGGGATCCACGGTGCCAAAACTGCGACGGGTCAACTGCTCGGCGCCGGGATTGCGCCGGCGCGGGGCCGGAAAGCACTTCGTGTACGCCGATGCCGGCGGCCGGGCGATAGAGGACGAGGCGACGCTGGCCCGGATAAGAGGAATGGGAATACCCCCTGCGTGGACGGACGTATGGATCTGCCCGCACGCGAACGGCCACATCCAGGCCACCGGGGTCGATACCGCGGGCCGCCGGCAGTACCGCTATCACGACGAATGGCGGTTGCGCCGGGACGGCGCGAAGTTCGAGCGGATGCTGCCTTTCGCCGCCGCCCTGCCCGGTCTGCGTGAACAGGTGTTCTCCCAACTCGAGGAGCCCGTGCTGAGCCGAGAGCGCGTGCTCGCGTGCGCCGTACGGCTGCTCGACCTCGGCTTCTTCCGAATCGGCACCGAGCCGTACGCCGTGCGCAACAAGACGTTCGGGCTGGCGACGATGCGTAAGGAGCACGTGCGGGTCGGCCGGGATGGAACGATCGAGTTCGACTACATCGCCAAGAGCGGCAAGCGCCGGGTCGTCTCGATGGCCGACCCGGCGGTCGTCCAGGCGGTCCAGCAGCTGAGGCGTCGTCGCGGCGGCGGCGAGGAGCTACTGGCCTACCGGTCAGGTGCCCGCTGGGTCGACATCAAGTCGCACGACATCAACGCCTACATCCGGGAGCTGAGCGCCGGCGACTTCACCGCCAAGGACTTCCGTACCTGGAACGCGACGGTCCTCGCCGCCGTCGCGCTGGCTGTGTCTGTCGACGCCGAGTCCGCGCCGGCGCGCAAGCGTGCGGTGGTGCGTGCCGTGCACGAGGTGAGTCACTACCTCGGGAACACCCCCACCGTCTGCCGGGCGTCGTACATCGATCCCCGCGTGATCGATCTGTACGACGCCGGGCTGACGATCAACCGCGACCTCAAAGAACTCGGTGCCGGGGCGGCGTACGGGCAGCTGGCTACGCAGGGCGCGATCGAGCAGGCGGTCGTCCGTCTGCTCACCCAGTCGGACGCATCGGTGGCCAGAAAGGCGAGCTGAGCTGGCTACGAGAAGCGCGTCACGTAGCCGCGCCGGCGGAACAACCGCAGCATCGCCGTGAGAAACCACGCAGACAGTGCGACTGTGCCGATTGTCGCGACCGTCGCCAGCCTGAGTTGATACCAGTCGGTGCCGTCGCCGTCGACGAGCGAACGACCGGCCGCGAACGCGTGCGTCGTCGGCAGGATTTGACTAAGCGGTCGTACGAAGCGTGGGAGCGAACTGATCGGCACGAACGCGCCCGACAACGGCATGACGACGAACATGATTCCCCAGGCGAGCGCTTCGGCACCCATGCCGAACCGCAGCACCAGTCCGATGACGAACATCGCGATCGCCCAACCAACAATGGTGAGCAGAGCGAAGATCGGTACGAGCCCGAAGCCGAGCGCGGGGACGCTGAACGAGTACAGCGCCGCGACCGTCAGCGCGACCACGCCCACCCCGATCACGGACTTCACGAGACTGAACAACGCGACACCCGCGACGAACTCCAGCTCGCGCAGCGGCGTCACCATCAGGTTGAGCAGGTTGCGCGACCACGTCTCCTCGAGAAAGCCGGTGGAGAGCGCAATCTGCGATTGGTAGACGACGTGCCATAGGACTGTGCCGACGATGAGGTACGCCGCCGTGCGCGCGGCGCCGGAGTCCTTGGCGCCGTTGCCGGCGATGTAGGCAGCGATGCTGCCGAACAGCATCGTGTCGACCAGCGGCCAGACGGTCAGGTCGAATGACCGGTGCGGGCTGCGCTGCACGACGTACCGCTGCCGTCTCGCAATGGCCCGAATGCGTTGCCAGCTCACGGTCGGGCTCCGCTCGGGTGTGCTGATTCGGGCGCCGCGGATGCGGTGCCACGTTCGTCGGCCAGGTGAATGAAGACGCCCTCGAGGTCGCCGCGACCGAACCGCGCCGCGACCTCGTCCGGCGAGCCGTCGGCGATGACGCGACCTGCCGACAGGAACAC
>JBDTYE010000084.1:0-12980 GCA_040005895.1 Actinomycetota bacterium
GGTGGGCTCTCCCGGAGTCGAGAGCGCACTGGTCGGCGTACCAGTCGAGCGCCTCACGCCCTTGCTGCACAAGGGTTTCGTCCCGCAACCGAGCGCCGGCGATGACGAGCGCCTGAGGCAACCTGGCGTTGTCATAGGTGAGTTTCTCCTCGAACCAGCGCCAGTCGTCGGTCCTGCATGCGGCGTACCAACTGCTCAGCCGGTCCGCCAGAGCGCGCAGTAGCTTTTCGCCGGGCTCGCCGAGCACCTCGGGGCGGGCGCGTCCCAGCCCGATGACCGAGAACGCGATCGAGCGCGGGTGCTCGAGGAGTTCGAGGACCGGGAGCATCTCGGCGAGCATTCGGTGGGCGGGCATCCGGACCGCGAGCGGCGCCTCGGTTGCAATGACGCTGCCGAGGGCCCACGCGGTCCTTCCCACGTGGTCCCCTGTGTGCGGGCCGTCGAGCCACGCCCGCTGGTAGGACATGAAGTTGTGCATGCCGCCGGCGGCCGGATCCCACGCGTGACGCAGGAAACCCAATGCCTGCCTGGTGATTCGCCGGTAGACCGGGTCACCGGTGGTGCGGAGCAGGCCGCCCGCGACGAGCACGAGTCGGGCGACATCGTCAACGCAGTAGCCGCTCTCGCGGTGCGGCCAGACGCCGTCCGCGTGCTGAATGATGCCGACGTCGTCGACCAGGGTCAGCAGGTGGTCCGGCCTGATGTCCGGCGACGACACGGCGGCGGCCAACTCATCGGTAGGCACCGCGCCGAGTTCGATCGCCTCGCGGAGCACCTCTGCCATCTGTACGCCGACGGCCGGCCAGGAAAGCATGCTGCCGACCTCGGTCGACGTACGCCGGACCTCGGCCAGCCGCTCGGGATCGTCGAACAGCCCGATGACAGCGTCCGCGAGCGCGGCCTCGTCGTTGAACGGAACGAGCACGCCGGCGCCGGACCCCAGCAGGTCCTCCGCGTAGTAGTACGGCGTCGACACCACGGGACAGCCCGCCACGACGGCGAAGGTCAGCGCTCCCGACACGATCTGCTCGCGCGAAAGGTAGGGCGTCACGTAGATGTCAGTGCGGCCGAGCAGGTCGGCGAGTTCTTCGACGGACAGGAACTTGTCGAGGAAATGCACGTGGTCGCTGACCCCGAGGTCGGCCACCAGCCGCTCGAGCGAGAGCCGGTAGCGCTCACCCTCGTGATTGACGACCTCGGGATGTGTCTGCCCGGCGACGAGATACAGGACATCAGGGTGCTTCGCGACGATCGCGGGCAACGCCTTGATCGCGACCTCGATGCCCTTGCCCGGCGAGATGAGTCCGAACGTCGACAGCACGCGGCGACCGTCGAGCTTGCGCAGCCCCGGCCGCGGAGCGGGGGGTACGACGCTCAGCGCGGCTCCCCCTGCCTGCGGTCGGTGCGGGTTGTTGCCCGGCAGCAGTGCACTGGGGCCGCCGTGCGGTATCACCCGGACGCGCTCAGGCGGCGCGAGGTGTGCAGCGATCACCATTCGGCGGGCCGTCTCGGTGAAGACCGTCACGAGCGTCGCGCGCTCGCAGAGCGCCCGCAGGGTCTCGGCCTGGCGCACCGAAGGCTGGGAAAGGACGGTATGCAGGGTGACAACGACGGGTTGGCGCAGCTCGTCGGCGAGCGAGACGACGTAACTGCCTTCCTCACCGCCGAAGATGCCGTATTCGTGCTCGATGACGACGACATCGGAGCCGCGCGCGGCCAGCGCGCGGGCCGCGGCGGGGTAGTCGGCGCGCACGTCCTGGCGGATGCGGGCGGCCACCTCGGCGTCGTCGTGTTGCAACACGTTGCGGACGATCGAGACGATGTCGACGTCCAGGCCGGGTGCCGCCGCCTGCAGAGCGACCCGCAGATCCCGCGAAAAGGTCGCGATCCCGCACGGGCGGGGCGGATAGGTCGAGATGACTGCTGCGCGCATGCCTGGCTCCTTCGTCGTGACCCAGGCGGTGGAGCCGATCAGCGAGCTCTGCCCCCGGGACACGGCGCATTCCGTCGCAAACGACGCGAATACTGGTATTCGCCCCATGAAGGTAACCCGCGGTCAGATCCCCCACCTAGCCACCAGGCGACCGCGGAAGGGAACGACTCGACTACCCTGTCGCCTCATGTCCCCGGGAATGCACCGTTGAAAACTGCCGGATCGCCCGATCTGCCCGCCGTTATCGCGGTGCTTCGTGCTGCCGGCTGCGTGTTCGCCGAGGAAGAAGCAGGTCTGATGGTTTCGGCGGCGTCGACCCCCGCCGCTCTCGCGGACATGATCGACCGGCGCGCGTCCGGAGCGCCCCTCGAGCACGTCCTCGGGTGGGCGCAGTTCTGCGGCCTGCGGCTGGCGGTCGACGCCGGCGTCTTCGTGCCGCGGCGGCGTACCGAGTTCCTGGTCGGGCAGGCGGCTGCGCTCGCACGATTGGGCGGCCCGCGGCCGGTCGTCGTCGATCTCTGTTGCGGGTCGGGCGCCGTCGGGGCCGCGCTGATTTCGACCCTCGAGCGCATCCAGCTGTACGCCGCCGACGTCGACCCGGCGGCCGTCCGGTGCGCCCGCCGCAACCTCACACGCACCACCGCGGTCGTCTGCGAAGGCGATCTCTACGAGGCGCTGCCCGCTGCGCTGAGGGGCCACGTCGACGTACTCGTCGCGAACGTTCCGTACGTGCCGACCGACGAGATCGCACTGCTCCCCACCGAGGCGCGCCTCCATGAGCCGCTGGTGGCCTTGGACGGCGGAGCCGACGGGCTCGACGTCGCGCGCCGGGTTATTGCCGGAGCCCGCGCCTGGCTGATGCCGGGTGGCCACCTGCTGTTCGAGACCAGCAGGGCGCAGGCGCCGTACGCCGCCGAGGCAGTCGAGCGCGCCGGCCTGACAGCGCGGATCGAAGTGTCCGAGGAACTGAACGCGGCCGTAGTGATCGGCACCAGCAGTGGAGGCTGACCAGGAGCGGCTGCCGGCACTGGCGAAGCGGTCCGTTGTGGCCGCCATGCTGGCCGTGGGCGCCGTCCTGACCATCGCCAGCCCGGCTTACGGATACCACCGCGACGAGCTGTATTTCCGGATGCTGCACCCGGCGTGGGGCTACACCGACCAACCGCCCCTGACGCCGCTGATCGCGCGATTCTTCGCCGCGGTCATCGCCGACCGACCTTGGGCGATCCGCATACCCGCCACTGCCGCCACGATGGCGTCCGTCCTCGTCATCGCCCTGATCACCCGCGAACTCGGCGGCGGTCGCGGCGCGCAGACCTTGGCTGCGTGGGCGTACGGATTCGCGTCGATACCGCTGCTCATGGGCCACGTCCTCCTGACGTCGACGATCGACCTGCCGGTGTGGCCGCTGGTGTTGCTCCTCGTCATCCGCGCCCAGTTGCGGCAGCAACCCGGGTGGTGGTTGGCCGCCGGCCTGGTCGTCGGCGTGAGCGTGTACAACAAGTTGCTCGTCGCCGTGCTGTTGCTGGCGCTCGTGGGAGGTATCGCGCTGGTCGGCCCGCGGCGGTTGCTGTGGTCGAAATGGGTTGCTGCCGGCGCCGGGCTCGCGGTGCTCGTCGGCCTGCCGAACCTGCTGTACCAGGCCACGCACGGCTGGCCGCAGCTCTCCATGGGCAGAGCGCTCGCCGACAACAATTCCGGCGAGGTCCGCATCGTCATGTGGCCGTTCCTGCTGGTCATCCTCGGGCCACCTCTGGTGCCGATCTGGGTTGCGGGTCTGGTCGCGCTCGCCCGCAGGCCCCGGTGGCGACCCGTGCGGTTCATCGCGGCGGCGTTCCCCGTGTTGCTAGTGCTCGTATTCGTGATGGGTGCGCAGTCCTACTACCCCTTCGGCCTGGTCGCCGTGCTCTTTGCGATCGGCTGCGTGCCGGCGTACGAGTGGATCGCCCGGTCCTACCGTTCCAGGCGCGCGATCGTCGTGGCTGCGGTTGCGTTGAATACCGCGGTGAGCGGCGTACTCGGGCTGCCCCTGATTCCCCTGTCGTCGTTGGGTGGGACACCGGTGCCAGGCATCAATCAGGTTGCGGCAGACTCGGTCGGCTGGCCGGCGTACGTCCATGAGATTGCCGATGTGTACGCCTCCCTCCCAGCTTCCGACCAGGCCAAGTCCGTCGTGTACACGTCCAACTATGGAGAGGCGGGGGCAGTCGATCGCTACGGCTCCCGCTACTCCTTGCCTGGTGTCTACAGCGGGCACAACCAGCTCGGTTTCGGAGCCGCGCCACATCCCTCGGACACGGTGGCGATTGTCGTCGGGGCCCAGGCGGCCAGGGCCGGCCGCCTCTTCCAGTCCTGTACCGACGCAGGCCGGCTCGACAACCTCGTCGGCGTCGACAACGAAGAACAAGGTCAGCGCATCAGCGTGTGCCGCGACCCTGTTGGCGGTTGGCAGGCGATCTGGCCGAAGCTCCGGCACAAGGACTAGCGGTTGTCGGCGACCCGACGGGTTCGACTATCCCGCCCTGTGGGGCACGACAAGCCCCGACTCGTACGCCGCGACGACTGCTTGCGTCCGGTCGCGGAGTCCGAGCTTGCTGAGCACCCGGCTCATGTGCGTCTTGACGGTCTCCTCGGTGACCACCAACCGGGCCGCTATCTCCGGATTCGAAAGGCCTTCGGCAACCAGGAGCAGCACCTGCGTCTCGCGCGGAGTGAGAGCCGCCAGCGCCGCGGGAGTGCGGGAATTCCCCTTGGGCCGCAGCGCAAATTCCGAAATCAGGCGACGGGTCACACCCGGCGCGAGCAGCGCTTCCCCGGCCGCGATGACGCGCACCGCATCGAAGAGCCTTTCGGCTGTGACGTCCTTGAGCAAGAAGCCGCTGGCTCCCGCGCGCAACGCCTCGAAGACGTACTCGTCGAGGTCGAACGTCGTCAGGATGAGGATGCGCGGAGAACCGGCTCCGCTCCCCGCCAGTGCCCGGGTCGCCTCGATGCCGTCAGTACCAGGCATTCGCACGTCCATCAGTACGACGTCGGGTCGCAGCTCGCGGCAGATCCGCACGGCCTCCGCGCCGTCGGATGCGGTGCCGACCACGCTGAAATCCGGCTGCGTGTCGAGCAGTCCGGCGAACCCGGCACGCACCACCTCATGGTCGTCGGCGACGACGATCCGAACCTGCGGTGCTGCGGTCATGTGAGCGCCTCCGCGGTTGCCGGCAGCGTCGCCTCGACGAGGAACCCGCCACCCGCCGCTGGGCCGGCCAACAGCTGACCGCCGACCGCGGTTGCCCGCTCGCGCATACCCAGCAGGCCGTGACCGCCGAGCGTGGTCGAGGGCGGCGCACCCGGCCCGTTGTCACGAATGCGGATCCGCAGCGTGTCGGCGGTGAAGTGCAGTTCGACGTCAACCGCAGCCCCCGGTGCGTGCCGGCGCGCGTTCGTGAGAGCTTCCTGAGCGATGCGGTACGCGGCGAGCTCGACACCCGCGTCGAGCGGAACCGGACGGCCGCTGAGAATCAGCCTGGTCGCAGTGCCGGAAGCATCACGCGCTTCGTCGAGCAGGTCGTTGAGCTGCCGCAAGCCGGGCTGCGGCTCCCGTTCCGCAGCGTCGAATCCGACGTCCTCGCGGAGCACCCCGAGCAGTCGCCGCATCTCGGTCAGCGCAGCCCGTGCGGTGTCCCCGATGGCAGACAACCGCTGCGCCCCGGCGGCGGGCATGCCCGGGGTGGTCAGCCGAGCGGTCTCCGCCTGCACCGCCACCATGGAGATGTGGTGGGCAACCACGTCGTGCAGTTCGCGCGCGATCCGCGCCCGCTCGCCGCGGGCGGTGTGCTCGAGCAACGCACCGTCGACGTACTCGCGTGCCTGGCCTTGCCGGCGCGCTTCGTCGATTCCCTGCCGCGCGATCCCCACCAACGCGGCCGCGGGGCCCAGTGCCGCCAGCAGGACGGTGAGAGTCGCCGCCTCTGACCGCAGGGGTCGCGGGCCGGCGAGGGCGAGGACGAGGAACGACGTCGCCACTCCAACTGCCGGGGCTTGCGCACGCAGGCTTCGCGACTCGTACCGGCCCAGCCGGTACAAGGCGATCAGCTGCGCCACCAGACCGGCGACCGTTAGAGAGTGGAAGAACACCGCCGAGAGTACGGTCGCCGTCGAGATGGCGACCGCGGCTCCACCCGGGCGAAGAAGAGCCAGCGGCAGCGCCGTGGCTACCGCGACCAGGGAGAGCATCACCGGGAACTGTCCGCTCACGTTGTTGTCGGCGGCTTTCGTCGCCGCCTCGAACGCCGCTAGCACCGCCAACAGCGTGCCTGCGACAGACGGCGTTCCCGCGACCATGCGGCGTAACGCGCCTACCCGTCCATTACGCCGTGCCAGGGCAATGTCCACGATGGTCATTGTCGTTGCTGGCGGAGCCGCAGGCGTCGCCATTGTCAGGGAGGGCGGCATCCCTGGCAGGAGCTATGGGCCGCAGCCTGTGTCCCTCCTGAGAGGGAGGTCAAAGTTGGCTCAACCGCGTGACGACCGGCGTGCCCTTGCTGGCTAACGTCGTTCCCATGGAAGCAACTATTGAAGTCATCGGGCTGCGCAAGCGATTCGGTCCGACTTTGGCGCTCGACGGCCTGACGTTCACCGTTGCGCCGGGACAGGTCACCGGCTTCGTCGGTCCCAACGGCGCGGGAAAGTCCACGACCATGCGCGTCATCCTCGGACTCGATGCAGTCGACGAGGGCACCGCGCTCGTCGGTGGCCGACCGTACCGGAGTCTGCGCAATCCACTCACCCATGTGGGATCCCTGCTCGACGCCGCGGCGTTGCAGCCGAGCCGGTCCGGCCGGAATCACCTGCTGTGGCTGGCCCATTCGCAGGGCTTGGCCGGCCGACGGGTCGACGAGGTGATCGAGCTGGCCGGGCTGCAGACGGCCGCCCGCCGGAAGGCCGGCGGCTATTCGCTCGGCATGCGGCAGCGGCTCGGCATCGCCGCTGCCATGCTCGGCGATCCCCCAGTACTGATGCTCGACGAGCCGTTTAACGGCCTTGATCCCGAAGGGATCGTCTGGATGCGCGGCTTCCTGCAGTCGCTGGCAGCCGAGGGTCGTGCGGTGCTGGTGTCCAGCCATCTGATGAGCGAACTGGAGGACACCGCTGGGCATCTGATCGTGATCGGCCGCGGTCGTCTGGTCGCCGACGCCACCGTTGCGGACCTGATTGCTACGGCGTCGGGCGGTCGAGTGACCCTCCGCACCGCAGCCCGGTCCATGGCTATGCAGGTACTGGCCGACGCCGGCGCGACGGTCATCGTCACGGGTCGCGACGTCCTCACGATCTCCGGCCTGACGCCCGAGCGGGTCATCTCCCTGCTAGGCGAGAGCTCGGTGCCGTTCTCCGAGGTTTCCGCGCATCACGCGAGTCTGGAAGAGGCCTACATGGAACTCACCCGGGACTCAGTCGAGTTCCGCGGAGCCGCGGCCGAGCCGGCCGCGTCATGACCGCGACCGACACGGCGTACCGCTCCGGTGTGACGCCCCGGCGCGACGGCTTTCCGGCAATGGTCCGGGCCGAGTGGACCAAGTTCAGAACCGTACGCGGCTGGGTCATCGGCATGGCCGTTGCGGGCCTGGTCACCGTGCTGATGTCGCTGCTCGGCACGGTGGGCAACGGCAGCCCTTGTCGCAGCGGTCCGAACGCAGATCAGCCCTGCGCTCCTCCGATCGGACCTGCCGGCAGAGCAGTCAGCGACCGGTTCTTCTTCGTGCACCAGCCCCTCGAGGGAGACGGGAGCATCACCGTCCGCGTCACCTCGCTGACCGGGCATCTGCCGACAGGCACACCCGGCAGCGGCGGGGCGATGCCCGAAATGCGAAGTGGTGTCGAAGCGTGGGCGAAGGCCGGCCTGATCGTCAAGGCGACCACTGCTCAGGGGTCGTCCTACGCAGCGGTGATGGCCACGGGCGCGCACGGAACGCGGATGCAGTACGACTACACCCACGACACCGCGGGCAACACCGGCCTGGTCTCTGCCCAATCCCCGCGCTGGTTGCGGCTGACGCGAACCGGTTCGAAGATCACCGGCTACGAATCGAGCGACGGCGTGCACTGGTCTGAAGTCGACAGCGTTACGCCGGCCGGCCTGCCTTCGACGGTTTCGGTGGGACTGTTCGTGGCTTCGCCGGACTACGAGGTGACGGAGCAGCATCTCGGCAGCCTCGGCTCGATGAGCGGGCCAACGGATGCCACAGCGGTGTTCGACAACCTCACCCTCCAGGGTCCGCAGCCTGGTGGCACCTGGATTGGCGACGCTGTTGGAGAAGGGTTCGGGGCCCCCCGGGGGGAAGGGCAGGACTACAACCAGGCCGCGGGCACATTCACCATCAGCGGATCCGGCGACATCGCGCCCGCTGTGGGAGGCCCCGATCACAACACCGTCGAGGGAAGTCTTGTCGGCGCGTTCGCAGGCCTGATCGTGATGGTCGTGCTCGGCACGAGGTTCATGACCGCTGAGTACCGGCGTGGGCTCATCCGCACCACGCTCGCCGCATATCCGCGGCGCGGCCGGATGCTGGCGGCGAAGGCAACGGTGTTAGGAGTCGTCACCTTTGTCACCGGGCTGGCCGCCAGCACTACGGCCTACCTGTTGGTCGGGCACCTCCGACGCAGTCACGGGGAGGCGATCCTCCCGGTGTCATCGCTGACCGTGCTCCGCGTCGTAGTCGGTACGGCGCTACTCCTCGCCGTCGCGGCCGTGCTCGCGCTAGCGGTAGGGACGCTACTGCGGCGCAGTGCTGGAGCCGTGGCCGCCGTCATCGTTCTGATAGTCCTGCCTTACATCCTGGCGGTCGCATCCGTCCTCCCGGCCGGCGCCGGCAACTGGCTGCTTCGGCTGACTCCGGCTGCGGCGTTCGCCATTCAGCAGAGCCTGCCGCGGTACTCACAGGTCAACACCTCCGGCTACGTGCCGACAGCCGGCTACTTCCCGCTCGCGCCGTGGGCAGGTTTTGCGGTGCTGGTTGCCTGGGCCGCCCTCGCCCTCGGTCTCGCGGCCGTCCTGCTGCGCCGACGCGACGCATGAGGCAGGAACTGCACGCCGAGTGGACCAAGCTGCGTACCGTGGCGGGGACCCGCTGGTTGCTGGCCGGCTGCGTCGTCGTGACTGTTGCCCTCAGTGCCGCGGTGTCGGCCGCGGTCACCTGGTCGGCCGGTGAGCCGCTCAAGGACATCACCAAGCTGAGCCTCAGCGGAATCCAGATCGGCCAGACGGTTGTCGCGATTCTGGCGGTCCTCGCGATCACCGACGAGTACAGCACCGGGATGATCCGTACGACGCTGGCGGCCATGCCGCACCGTGCCTCGGTGCTCTGCGCAAAAGCCTTCATGGTCACCGCCATGGCCTTGGCAGCTGGGTTCCTCGCCGTACCGATGAGCCTGCTCGCCGGCCGTTTCTTCCTGCCAGGAAAGGGATTCACGCCGTCGCACGGATACCTGCGCGTGTTGCCGGCCGACGGATCGACGCTGCGGGCTGCGGTGGGTTCGGTGCTCTATCTCGCGCTGGTCGGTCTGCTGAGCCTGGGTATCGCAACCCTGGTCCGCGACGCGGCCGAGTCGATCGGGATCGTGCTCGCCCTGCTCTACGTGTTCCCGGTCCTGACCCACGTGGTCAGCGATCCGCATTGGCAGCGGCACTTGCAGCAGATGGCACCCATGCAGGCAGGGCTGGCCATCCAGAACACGGTGAACCTGCACGGAGCGCCGCTCAGCCCGTGGGCCGGACTCGGCGTCCTGGCGGTATGGGCGGCGGGGGCCCTTCTGCTCGGCGGACTCGTGCTCTCGGTGCGCGACGCCTAAGGGGCGACCCGAACCACTTCGTCAGGGCATCCGGCAGACCCGTCTGCGTTCCATCTCCCACCCACGCCACATAGCCGTCGGGCCGAATCAAGACGGCGGTCGGACCGTCGACGGTTCCGAGTACGGGTAGATCCCACGTCCCGGTGTAGTCGGCATCGAGGTGCTGGACGCGGTCCGCCCATGGGGTGATGTCGATGCTGCCGGGCGTACCGAGGTTGAGCAATACCGGTCGGGCATCATGGAGCAGCGCGAAGACCCGCAGCGGGCCGTCAGGCGTGCTCAGGTCGAGGTCGGGCATACGGCGTCCGAGCAACGGGTGTCCGTCGCCGAAGTCGTATGCGACGTCGAGCCCGGAGATGAGACCGGCAACCAGCTTGCGCGGCCCGTCGAAGCTCAGCATTTCGGCGATCGTGTCGCGCAGCGCCTCACTCCTTGCGTCGCCCCGCTGGAGGACAGACTGCGCCATCGAGTGCTGCAAGGCACGGGCTCCGGCCGGGTGCCGCTCCTCGTGATAGGTGTCCAGGAGTCCGTCGCGTGAGATTTCCTTGACCACCTGGGCGAGCTTCCATCCGAGGTTGACGGCATCTTGAACGCCGAGGCCGATCCCCTGCCCTCCCGCGGGGTGCTGGATGTGCGCGGCATCTCCGGCGAGGAGCACCCGTCGGTCACGGTAGGCGACCGCTTGCCGGGTGGCGTCGGTGAACCTCGAGATCCAGGTCGGATTGTGGATCCCGAAGTCTGTGCCGTAGACGGACGCCAGCGCCTCGCCGAGAACTGCCAGCGTCGGCTCGGAGTCCGGCCCGAGCTGTTGCTCGGTCACG
Source organism: Actinomycetota bacterium (assembly GCA_040005895.1). Taxonomy (GTDB): domain Bacteria; phylum Actinomycetota; class Actinomycetes; order BP-191; family BP-191; genus JBDTYE01. Next base: position 10,597 of record JBDTYE010000084.1, read on the forward strand.
ACCACCCGCACGGTCGTCCCGTCCTCCATCAGCTGCAGTCCATGGATGCCCGTGGCGTCGAGGCGGATCCCTTCCGGCGTCGGCTCGGTCACCTCGACCTCAGCAATCAGGAAGCTCCGCGTCGCATCCCATCCGGCGAACTCGATGGCGGCCGCCTTACGGATGACACTTCGCCCTCCATCGGCCCCGACCAGATATCTCGCCCGGACGGCCTCGCCCTCGGCAAAGTGAATGTCGACGCCGGTGTCGTCCTGGGCAAAGCCCGTGACCTGAAGCCCGCGATGGATCGGCACCGCGAGTTCCTCGACCCAGCCGAGCAGAATTCGCTCGATGTGGTTCTGCCACAGTCCCAGCGAATACGGATACCGGGTGGGGAAGTCACTGAGGTCCAGCGTCGTGCTGCCGAAGCGCGCGGCCTGGGCAGTCTGTCCCTCGGCAAGGAACCGGTCGGCGATTCCCCGCTGGTCGAGGATCTCGAGGGTGCGCGAGTGGAACCCTCCCGCACGGGAGCCGACGAGCTCCGGCGTCGTACGCCGCTCGACAATGGCGGCATCGACCCCCGCCAACGCCAGTTCCCCGGCCAACATCATGCCCGTCGGCCCGCTTCCGACAATGACTACTTCGTTCATCTCAACCCTGCTTCCCTAGGCATGGCTGAGAAGTTTCAGGCAGGACGGGGGCCTTGCCGCAAGCCCCCGCACGCGCTATATCTTGAAGAGGCAGGGAGCGCACGCTCCTTGCCTTCGTTGTTCCCGCGGTCGCGCATGCCGGGTGCCGGGGTGACCGAACGGTCCACCGGGCCGGCCGGTCAGGAGAAGTGCGTCACGGGCCGTTCGAGAAGGACGCCGTCGACGATCGAGTCGACCTTCTCGTTGTAAAAGGCGATGAGGCCGGCGACGGGCTGCAACTGACGCGTCGGGAACTGGTAGGTCCACGCGAGGTCCTTGTGTGCGCGATCGCCGATGCGCGCCGTCCAGTAGCCACTCGTCGTTCCCTTGTAGGGGCATTCAGACACGGTGTCGGACCACTCCAGGTGCTCGAAGTTCACGTCGGTGCGGTTGATGTAGAACCGCGTCGGCAGCCCGGTTTCGAACACGAGCACTGGCGAGGTTGTTTCGGCAAGAACGGCTCCGTCGAGTTCCACCCGGACGTGCCGCGTCGAGCGCAGTGCGTCGACGCGCGTGTAGGGGTCGCGCGGGTGAACGAACACCTGCTCGTCCTCCTCGAACCAGGCGTCCGCCGAGCTCCACTCGACACGCGCCAGGCCGGCGAGTCCGTCGATCGCGTCCTCGCCGTAGACCCGCAGGGCCGCCGGGCGCTCAATGTCACCGACGCGCAACCCGTACCGCCGAGCGGTGCCACGGCTCAACTTCTGGTCGTGGTGTTCGTCGACGATGACGGACGCATCGATGTCGGCGAGCGGGATGTAGTACTGCGGATACTTCGGCCACTCCCACAAGTAGACGGCGGACGTGGTGTCGAGGATGGGCCGCCCGCCGACGTACGCGCGGATGCGCCGGGGCACGGGGGCCATCTGGTTGGTCACGGCGAGAGAGGGCGGGTAGGCCTTCATCAGGTCTCCGTTCAGCGGGGTCGAGGCCAAACTGGTCGGTTACGCGGTCCCAGTCCTCGCCGGACATGGCGCACTCGACTTCGAGCTCGCGATGCTAGCGCGGCGTCAGCGCGAACAGGCTACGGCCGGAGTGCCGAGTCGGTCGGGGGCGCAAAATGCCATTTGTCACGAGCGGAGGGCGAGAGATTCGAACTCTCTAGGAGCTTGCACCCCTAGCGGTTTCAAGTCGGACGAGAGTCGTCCGCACACGTCTGACGCGACTCGATCCGTGCCCGGTTGATCGTGAATCTGCCCCCGTCCTGGACCGCGGTGCCGCCGTTGAATGCGTGCGTCATGTCGTTCGTTAAGCGCGGTGTTAGCGCAGTGCGCACGGGCGCCGGCGTCGCGACGCCAGCCGATATCGGCGATCACGGCATCGTGCGTCAGGTGAATCGGCCCGGATCGCACTCGGGGTCCCGGTTCCTCACCGTGCCTTCGACCTGACTGAACCAGTCTCGGTCGACGCGGTGGTAGGCACTGATGCGCTGCCCGCAAACGATCAGTACGCGAGTTCTCCGCCCGTCGTGATTGCTCGTCGGAGGCGGCGGGAGGTGCATGGAGTCGCGGTGGGCGACCGCGTTGCGGTCTGAATCAAGGAGCGACGGTCCAGTCGATGCGAGTCCGCATTCCTTCGGGCAGGCTTTTGATCCGTGGGGGTGTTGCCGGATGTGAGCCGACGGTGCCGCGCTCAGACTGTGCCCATCTGACAGAGACCAGTCATGAAACGGAGACTCGACATGAACGCCGAGACCAACCAGCAGATCGCCACGAA
>JBDTYE010000085.1:0-12944 GCA_040005895.1 Actinomycetota bacterium
GGCTCCGGCTGATCTTCACCTGCTGTCACCCGGCGCTCGCGATGCAGACCCGCGTAGCGCTGACGCTGCGCATGGTCGGCGGTCTGACAGTGCCCGAGATCGCCCGCGCCTTCCTGGTGGCCGAAAGTGCCATGGAGCGGCGGATCACCCGCGCGAAGGCCAAGATCAAATCGGCCCGTATCCCGTATCGGGTGCCGTCCGCGGAGGATCTCCCAACCCGCGTCGCCGGCGTACTCGCCGTCCTCTTCCTCGTCTTCAACGAGGGCTACCTGGCCACCGGCCCGGACACCGATCCCGTCCGTCACGACCTGACCGCCGAGGCGATCCGGCTCACCCGCCTAATCCGTGCCCTGGTGCCTGAGGACGGTGAGGTGGCCGGGCTGCTGGCACTGATGCTGCTCACCGAGGCCCGCCGCAAGGCCCGGGTTTCGGCCAGCGGCGAGCTGGTCACCCTTGACGAGCAGGACCGTGGGGCGTGGGATGCGGCGCTGGTCGCGGAGGGTCATCTGCTGGTGCGCGAGCGCCTAACCGCCCGGGTTGCGCCGGGTCGCTACCAGATCCTCGCTGCGATCAGCGCCGTGCACACCTACGCCCGCGAAATGCGCGACACCGACTGGTCACAGGTCGTCGCCCTCTACGACCAGCTCGTCCGTCTTGACCCCTCACCGATCATCGCGCTCAACCGGGCCATCGCGGTCGCCGAGCTCGACGGCGCGGAGGTCGCACTGGCGGCCGTCGACCGTCTCGATGACACGTTGGCCGACTATCACGCCTACCACGCGACCCGCGCGGACCTGCTTCGCCGGCTGGGCCGCAGTCAGCAGTCGCGCGCGGCGTACGACAAAGCCATCGAGCTGGCGGGAAATACCGCCGAAACCGCCTATCTGACACGCCGCCGCGACCAGCTGGGATAGTGCCCTTCCAGCGTGACCTAGCGACCGAGGCCCAATCCTTGATCGCCGCTCGCGGGCCGAGGTCGTATCTCACAGTCAACTTCCTACTGCATGGCCCACGGCCATGCCCGCTGCCGGGACAGGGCGGCCCGGAAATCATTTCGCCCGTGCTCGCCTCGTCGGTACGGTCGCGGGATTGTCCGTACCGTTGGGAGCGCATGAGGTTCGCATGCGGTCGCCCCGGCAGTTCCCAGGCTGAGAGCAGGCTTCGTCATGGCATGTCGTATCAGTGAGCTCGTGCTCGGTTGCCGCGACCCTGAGATGCTGGCGCGGTTCTGGTGCGAGGTCCTGGACTTCGTCGTGCTCGATCACGAGGAGGACGGCTCGGTTGAAATCGGGCCGCGCGAGGGGTTCGGTGGTCCGCAGCCGACGATCATCCTCAGCGGCAGGGATGAGCCGGAGAAGGGGAAATCCCGGCTGCACATCGACGTCAACGCCACCGACCGCGATCAGGGCGCCGAGCTCGAACGCCTGCTGAAGCTGGGTGCGCGCCCGGCCGACATCGGCCAGAGCGGCCAGGAGCCGTGGCATGTCCTGACCGACCCCGAAGGCAATGCGTTCTGCCTGCTCAAGACCCGCCTCGACCCACTCTGACGCCCGTCGGCGGCCCAATTTTCAAGATGAAAAGCCTCTGACCGGTTATATCTAGGTGTGGGCGTAGCTGGTTTCGAACCAGCGACCTCTCGCGTGTGAGGCGAGCGCTCTCCCGCTGAGCTATACGCCCTGAGTGCGTGCGACAACCTAACAGACCTGCCGGCGCTCAGCCCGAGCCCGGCAGCACGATCGCTGCGGCGAGACCGGGGTTCTGCGGGCGCAACTCGACCTCGCCGCCGAGCAGCCGGACCAGCTCCCGGGCCACAGTCAGGCCAAGCCCGGCGCCGTCTCCGCGCTTCTCCGCAGGGTGGACAGCGCGCACGAACGGCTCGAACGCACGGATAAGACCGACCTCGGGGATGCCGAAGCCCTCATCGGTCACAACAATCTCGCAGCCCCCGCTGTCCAGGCGGAGTACGCCGACGGTGACCGACCGCTCGCGCGCTCCGAACACCAGTGCATTGCGGATCAATCTGCGCAGGGCGCCGGTCAACGCCTCCTCGTCGAGGGTGATCGTGAAGTCGGCAGGCACCAGGTTGATGACGCGTTCGGGTTCACCGAGTCGCTCGCGAAGCTCCTCCACCAGGTCGTGCAGCCGCACGCTCACTGGATGGAGCGGCAGCGGTCCGCTGAGCAGCCTGAGGTAGAGCACGATGTCCTCGACCAGCGTGTCGAACCGCTGGCTGTGGTGCAGCGTCTGCTGCAGGAGCTGCTGGCGGGCCTCAACCGTGAACGACGCGTCGCGCGCCATCAGCGTGCGGATGTGGTCCTGGATCGCGATAACCGGAGCCCGCAGCTCGCCAAGAACCGCAGTGAACGGATCGGTCGGGCGCGAGGCCGGGTCGGTCATGGCGACTGCCTCCGTCGGTGTCGGGTGCGCGATCAGCTGCGCGCCCCATGCTGCCACGAAGACGGGCTGCGTCCGCAGACGCAGCCCCGCTCAGGTAGTGGCGACGTTGGCGGTGACCGCGGCGGTGCCGATCACGATCGTCGGACTCGGCGTCTTCGGGATCACCCTGCCGGATTCTTTGGAGACCGCGAAAGTGCCGGACGTGTCGGTCAGCGGCTTGCGCACCGGGACGTAGGAAGGCCCATCGTGGGCGATCTTGAAGCTGTCCACCCCGACCATCTGCCCGGCCCGGTTCTGGGTCCAGAGGACGTAGATCGTGTCTTCAGCGTCGTTGCGCTTGAAGTTGTCGACAACCAGGTAGCCCTTGTCGCGGTTGATCAGGACGGTGGCATTCTCAGCGCCCTTGCCCTCCAGCTTGACGAGGCTGGTGCCCGGTTCCGCCAGCAGTGCGGCGGCCTTGGCGGCGTTCGACAGGGACCGGTCCTTGACCCTGTTGTCGAGCCTGAGCTGGTAGTTCCAGCCGGCGAGCGCGATCACCAGGACGAATGCGGCGGCGCGCAGCAGCCAGGAGGGGTTGCGGAACGCCGGGGCGCTGGCGGTCCGTCGGCGCAGCGGAGCTCGCAGCCGGGCGAGGTTGGGAAGCGCGGAGGAAAGGGGGGACGCCGCGCGGTCGGACTCGACGACCACCTTCATGATCGACTTGAGCAGCGCGGGCGGCGGGTCGTCGGCGGGCACGGCGTACGCCAGCTGTCCCGACACCGCCTCGATGTCCGCGACGGTCTGGGCGCACTCGGAGCAGGTACTCAGGTGACCGAGGAAAGTTTGCTCGTCCTCAGGCTCGAGGGCGCCGAGGGCAAGCCCGACAGCAAGCTCGTCCCAGGGACTGTGGGCCGACATCACGCCCTCCCTTCCCTGGTCCGGTCGATCGAGTCGAGCGACGTTTCGAGCCCATCCCGCATCCGCCGCATTCCGGCGAGCATCCGGGTCTTCACCGTGCCGAGAGGCGTATCCGTCAGCTTGGCGATCTCCCGCTGTGTATAGCCGCCGAAGTAGGCCAGCCCGATCGCCTGCCGCTGCACCTCGGGGAGCCGTCCGAGCGCCGCTCGGACCCGCTCCCGCTTGATCCCGGTCCAGACGTCCTCATCCACATTGACGCCGGCGTCCTGAAACTCCAGGACGTCAGCCGGCTCCCGCCGTTTGCGCAGGTTTTCCTCCTTGCGGACCGAGTCGACCGACTTGTGATGGGTCATCGTCAGCAACCAGGTGGAGACCTGCCCGCGCGTCGAGTCGAACTTGATGGCGTCGCGCCAGATGGTCAGGAAGACCTCCTGTACGACGTCCTGCGCGAGTTGCTCGTCGCCGAGAATCCGGCGGGCCAGCGAGTAGGCCACCCGCCCGTAGCGGTGGTATAGCGCTTCCAGAGCGGCCGCCTCGCCCTCCGCCACGCGCGTGACGAGGGAGGCGTCTTCTTCGGCGCCCTGCCCTCGTGTTGCGGTCATTGCGGCGGTCCTCACACTTCTCGTTCGCAGCCGGCCTCCCCGCGGATGGGATTGCCCCCGCACCGCGGCTATTGGGACAACGCTACCTTGCCCGGCGAATCACCGGCACTGTCGGTATGCGCAGCTATGTCCGGGTCTGGCGAGCGAATTTGCCGAGATTGTGGGTCGGCAGGCATAGCGCCCGGTCAGCGGGGCACGACAGCATTGAATTGCTCGAGAAGGGCGTGCCGATGCGATCACCGCATACCACCGTCAGTTCCGAACTAGGACTACGCCTCGTTCTGCCGGACAGCCCCGCGCTTCCCGTGCTCGCAACCGTGCGCTACGACGCCGCCGACCCCTACGCGATCTGTGTCAGCTTCCACACCGGTGCCGACGGCTCCGGAGTCGAATGGAGCTTCGCTCGCGAGCTGCTGGCCGAGGGTGTGCGCCGGCCCGTCGGTGAAGGCGACGTCCGCGTCTGGCCTACCGTCCGCGATGGACGCAAGTTGATCTCCCTGTCCCTCACCAGCCCCTCCGGGTCGGCGCTCTTCGAGACTTCGCTCGCCGACGTCGCAGAGTTTCTGACGCGGTCCTATGCCACCGTCCCGAACGGCGCTGAGAGCGAGTTCATCGACGTCGACGCTGACATCGCGCTGCTGCTGTGGAACGACCCGGCTTAGGCGCTTCGACCTCGGCCTTCCGCTCGGTCTAGGCGCTCACCGTCGTCGGCGGCCTGAGGACAGCCCGCTCGTCGGCGTACGCCGCAAGCTCGGCAGCAAGGGCCAACAACGCCTCGATCCGGGCGATCTCACCGCCACTGAAACCTGCTCCGGCCCGGGCCAGCATGGTGACTTGCCCGCTGGCTCCTTCGGAGGGCGGGATCACCAGCAGCCAGGGCGAGTCCTCGTCGGCGCGAGTCGGAGACAGCCCGGTGCGCTCTCTCGCCATCATCGGTTTGCCCTCGGCGATGGCCTGGGCCGCGAGCGGGCTCGTCACCGTCGCCTCCTCCGGGACGACCATTGCGCCGTCCGCGCCGACCAGCTCCGCGAGAGCTGCTTCCAGTACGCGGTCGTGCGCGGTGTGCTGGCGCACGAGGCGCCGGCCCAGCTCGAGGCAGCGGGTCTGTGGGTCGACGAGGTCGTCGCTGCTGGCAGCAGTGAGCATGACGACATCGGCGCCGGTCGCGCGGATCTGTGCGTCGACGTACTCGACACGCACGTCGTCCGGGAGGTCGACCAAAAGCTCGTCGGCGACTCTGCTGCCATCGAGAGCCTGCACGTCAAGAGCGAGGATGTTTCCCCCGCAGTCCGCCACCGCACCCGTGAGTGCAGCCAACCGGCCGGGGCGGTCAGGCAGCTCTACGCGGAACGTCCAAAGAGCCATCGCGATGTCCTCCCTTTTCGGCGTAGAGCGTCGCACGCCGGTGTTACACGCGCGAGAACGATCGGCGTCGCCCACGTAACAAGGGCATTTGTCGCGGATGTGCGGATTGGTAGGCGCGAGGGGTATTTCGCGACGCAACTAGCTAAATCGGACCATGGTCGGTGTTTGCGGACACGACTAAATTCGCGCCGTTCGCGTCGATCCCTGAGCGGACGGAGGCGTTCCAGGTCGCGGCGCGGCAGGGAGGGCCGGGGCAACCTGCCCCGGCGCTTGCGCTTGGGGTTACCCACCCCGCCCAGGGAGGTCTCCATGATCATCCGTCGAAGGTCTGCGCTGATCGCGACCGTGGCTCTCGGCATGGTGATGTCCGTCAATGCGGCTGGGACATCCGCCGCCGACGTGGCTTCCTGGCCGATGGCGGGCCACGACCTGCAGAACACCCGGTCAAACCCGACCCAGCTCAAAGTGTCAGCCTCCAACGCGTCTCGGCTCGCCTCCAAGTTCACCTACACCACTCACGGCGACGTATCCGCGACGCCATCCGTCGTAGGCACTTCTGTCTACTTCCCCGACTGGGGCGGCTACCTCAACAAGATCGACTCCAAGACCGGCGCCCTGATCTGGGCGAAGAAGCTGTCCAGCTATGGCTACAACAGCTCACCGGACCTGGTCTCGCGTACGACGCCCGCAGTCGTCGGCAATGTCCTCTACATCGGTGACCAGGGCGGCGGCGGCGCCAGTCCGCAACCGGGGCGGGTGCTCGCAATCGATGCCAAGTCGGGCAACCTGCTGTGGAGCACAGTCATCAACGAGAACCCGTTCACCATCGTCACCCAGTCACCCGTCGTCTCCAACGGCACCGTGTACGTCGGCGCCGCCTCGGCGGAGGAGAACGCAGCCGCGTTCATCCCCGGGTATGTGTGCTGCACCTTCCGCGGCTCCTTCAGCGCACTCGATGCGGCGACCGGCGTCGAGAAGTGGCGCACCTACCTGGTTCCGGACAACGGCGGGACTACCGGCGGCTACTCCGGTGCGGCCGTCTGGGGCAGCACGGCTGCGGTCGAGGGCAACACCGTGTACTTCACGACTGGCAACAACTACTCGGTGCCGGCTTCGGCGAAGACCTGCCAGACCAACGGCGGAACGCCGTCGCAGTGCCTCGCGGCGGATGACCACGTCGACGCGATCGTGTCGGTCAACGCCACGACTGGAGGCATCCAGTGGGCCACGGGTGTCCAGGGTTTCGACGACTGGATCGTCTCGTGCATCCCTGGCATCGCTCCTAACCCGTGCCCGACCGCAACGCCTGGACCTGACTTCGACTTCGGTTCCGGGCCGGCTCTCTACACCGCAACGGTCGCAGGCAGCCCGAAGCGGATGGTGGGAGCGGGCGCGAAGAGCGGAATCTTCTGGTCGCTGGACGCGGCCACCGGAGCGGTCGTGTGGAGCACGGAGGCCGGCCCAGGTTCGACGCTCGGTGGCATCGAGTGGGGCAGCGCGACCGACGGCACGCGGATCTACATCGCGGAGGCGAACGCGGGCTTCCTGGCGTACCCAGGTAATCCCTCGTTGCCGCACACCGGTTCGTGGGCAGCGCTCAACCCGGCGACCGGTGCCATCCTCTGGCAGACACCTGACCCGAGCGGCTACTTCGACCTCGGGGCGGTTTCGACCTCGAACGGCGTGGTCTACGCCGGGTCGATGAGCGGGCACATGTACGCGATCAACGCGGCGACCGGCGCGGTCGTCAAGGACATCGTCGGCCAAGGGGCGTCCAACGCCGGCCCGGCGATCAGCAACGACGGCACCCTCTACTGGGGCAACGGCTACGGCCGGTTCGGCCTCGGTGCGCCGAGTACGACGTTCTACGCGTTCTCGCTCGACGGCAAGTAGGCATCGGGCTGGAGTGCAGACAACGACGAAGGAGCGGGCCCCCTCTCGGGACCCGCTCCTTCGTCGTACCTGTGGGCGATAGTGGTGTCGAACCACTGACCACACCGCAGCGAGTGAACCGATCCTTGTTGCGGCGCAATAGAGGTAGTGATGGACAACGACCTGATCGCCCGCATCGCGGGCGGCGACGACAGCGCGCTGCGCGAACTGTTCGACGCGCACGCGCCGTGGCTTGCCGCCCGGCTGCGCGCCGCCCTCCCGGCCGGCGACGTCGAAGACGTGCTGCAGGAAACGTTCCTCGCGGTCTGGCGCAGTGCCGGCGGCTACCGGGAGCAGGGTTCTGCCGGTGGCTGGCTGTGGGTGATCGCACGTCGGCAGGCTGCCCAGTGGCTACGCCGGCACGGTCGCGACGAGAGCTCGATCGACGCGTTGGCCGTCACACAGATGTCGGCCACAACCGATCCCGCCGACGTTGCTGCAGCGCGGACCGATCTCGCCGCCGCCGTGGAGTCGCTCGGAGCCGAAGGCAGCCCCGAGCGCGAGGTCTGGAGGCTCCTGTACTTGGAGGACCAGCCGGTCGCGCGGGTCGCGGAGCTGATGGGTGTTCCCGTCGGCACGGTGAAGAGCCGGGCCCACCGGGTGCGGCGACTGATTCGTACGGCGCTCGCAGGGCGTCCGTCGGCGGAGGAGGGATCGTGATGGACACGCCGCAGGACGTGGATCTGAATCGAGTCTGGGTCGGGGTTGCCGCCCAGGTGTGGCGGCGGCAACCCGGTCGGATCGAGCGCCTGGTGACCCGGGTGCTGCGCTCGCAGGGTCTGGCTCGGGCGCTGCTGACCACGCCGTCGCTGTTGCTGCCCTGGCTGCTCGCCAGTGTCGCGGTGCTGGTCGCAGGGGCGGCGGTGACCGCGGGAACCGGTCAGCCGGTGGTGGCACTTGCCGCCCCCGGGCTGGCCGCCGCGGCCGTCGCCTACGCCTACGGGCCCGGGCTCGATCCGGCGTGGGAACTTTCCCGGAGCATGGCCATCAGCGACCGGATGGTCCTGATGACGCGCGTTCTCGCGGTCTTCGGCGTCAATGCGGTGCTTGCCCTGGCCGCGTCGGCTGTTTCGGGTACGGCGGCCGGGATCGCGCTCGGCTGGCTCGTGCCGATGACCGCCGTCTCCGCGCTCGCGCTGGCGGCCGCGACCTTGGCCCGGTCGGCGAACGTCGGTGCCGCCGCGGGTCTGGCCGGCTGGGCAATCACCGTGCTCGGCGGGCAGTCCGCAACCGGTCAGCTCGACGCGGCCGTCACAAAGTCCTCGCTCGTCCTCCCCTACCTGCTGTTCGCCGCCGGCTGCGCGGCGGTCGTGCTCTTCTCTAGCCGGAACCCGAAGGGGACCTCGTGAACGTCGAGATCACTGGTCTGACACGTCGATTCGGCCGCACCCAGGCCGTGAACGGGGTCGATCTGCGTACCGGCCAGGGGGTGTTCGGGCTGCTCGGCCCCAACGGCGCGGGCAAGACGTCACTGCTGCGGATGATGGCAACCGTCATACCGCCCAGCTCGGGCAGCCTCAGCCTGCTCGGCCGCAATCCAGCTGAGCACCGATCGCGACAGGAACTCCGCCGCAGACTCGGCTACCTGCCGCAAAACCTCGGCTACTACCCCGGTTTCACCGTGGTGGAGTTCGTCGAGTACTTCGCGCTGCTCAAGGAGATGCCTCCGGGCCGGGTGCCGGCCGCGGTCGCTGCCGCGGTCGAGCGGGTAGGTCTCGGCGACAAGGCGAAGGCAAAGATGCGAACCCTTTCCGGCGGAATGCTGCGGCGGGCCGGCATCGCGCAGGCGATCGTAAACGAGCCGGAACTGTTGCTCTTCGACGAGCCGACGGCAGGGCTCGACCCCGAGCAGCGGGTGGAGTTCAGGACGCTGCTACGCGAGTTCGGCCGGCGGGCAACCGTCATCGTCAGCACGCACCTGGTCGAGGACGTCGGCGCAGCCTGCAGCGAAGTCGCACTGATGCACGAAGGGAAGATCGCTTTCCAGGGCACCCCCGACGAGTTGACCGCGCGCGGCGTCGGCCACGACTCCGGCGATGCGCCACTCGAACGCGGTTACAGCGCCGTACTAGCGGCGGCCCGGGCATGAGCACCATGACATTGCAGGTCCGGCCGCCCAGTGTGCTCAGGCTCTCGGCGGGCCGGCTGTTCCGGCTGGAGTTTCGCCGCAGCCCGATGCTGTGGATGGTGCCGCTCGCCGCGGCGGTGTTCTGGCTCGACACCTATCGCGGCAGCATGGCACTGCCGCCGTTCTGGGGATCTCGGACGTTGTACCTGCGGCAGGGCATGGCGTTCATGGACTTCGCGCCTTTCGTCGTCGGTGCGGCTGCGTGGGCCGGTGGCCGCGACTTCCGCAACGGCATCGCGGAGCAGATCGCCATCACGCCGCTGCCCCGGTGGGCGGGCCGGCTGACCGCCTGGCTCGCCGCCACCTGCTGGGCGCTTGCCGCGTTCCTCGGGTGCGTGGGAACGATCTACGGGATCACCGCACGACAAGGCGCCACCGGTACGCCGACCTGGTGGCCGGTCCTCGTGGGCGCCGTCGGCCTTGCCGCCTGCACCGCAGTCGGGATAGCCGCCGGCGTGCTTATCCCCAGCCGGTTCACCGCGCCGATGGCCGCGATTGTCGCGACCCTGGTGCTCCGGCAGACCTTGCGCAGCGGCGGCACCTTCACCCTGCTCTCCCCGATGGCCTCACCTCTGTGGTCACTGGCTGCCCCCAAGGCGGATGCGGGATTCTTCTTCCCCTATCTGCCCGACCTCCCCCTCACCCAGATCGTCTTCCTTGGCGGGCTCACCTTCGCGGCCCTCGGCCTGCTGGGACTGCAACCCGTCTGCGGTGGGCGCGGGATCCGCCGGGCTGCCGCGGCGCTCACCGCGCTCGGCCTGGCCGCCTCGCTGACCGCGGTCGGGCTGGTGTCCGGCGCCCGCGGCACGGACAACGGCGTGGTGATTCCCGCAATCCACAACGCCGCTAGCGATCGCCCGAGCGTCTTCACTCCGGTTTGTGGCAACGCCGCGATCCCGGTCTGCCTGCATCCCGGCTACAAGGCATATCTGCCTAACATCACGGCGGCGTTCGATCCGCTGCTGCGCGAGATCGCGGGCTTGCCGGGCGCCCCCGTCCGCGTCACCCAAGTCGCCCTTCGAGGCCGCTTCCCCGACCTGCGAACGGCGCGGGTCAGCGGCGAGCCGCCGGTGCTCGAGGTCGCCTTCAACATCGGCTACGAAGCGATTATGTGGTCGGGGCCGGATCTACCTGAGCCGCCGTGCTGTTCCAGTACCGCGCTGTGGACCAGCCCTGCCAGGATTGCCGACGAGGTGCTGCCGCTCGTCGCCGCGACAGTCATCGACGGCGTCATCGGCCACCAAACCGCGGCGCAGCAAGCGGTTTCAGCGGCACTGTTGACTGCGGCGGGCATATCTCAGAGCAGCATGTCTACCTTCCCCGATGCGGAGAGCTCCCCTTCGGGAGTAGCGAAGCCGGACGCCGCGGCCTACGCCGCCGGGCGGGGCCTCGCTGCCCTTTCCGCCACTGCTCGACGTGCCTGGTTGACCGCCCACCTCGCCGCGCTGCGCGCCGGCACCATGTCGGCGCGGCAACTGCCGTGACAACTGCGGCACTTCCCGCGACGAGGACGCGAACCCGACCGGCCGGCGTACGACTGGTGCAGCTGCACATGGTCAGCCGCCGGATCCCTAACGCGGTCACGGCGCTCGCAGCGTGTGCGCTGGTCCTGCGCCTCGGGCTGGAGCTGGACTGGATCAAAGGCACCGGTGCAAACGCGCAGCAGATGCTGTTGTTGATCGAGACAGCAGCGGCCACCGTCATCGCGATTGCCGCCCGCAACCCGTTCGGCGAGAGCGAACGGGCGGCCGGACGCTGGCTGCCCTACCTGCGTCTCGGGAGCGCTCTGGCGATGACCGCCATCGCAGCCACTCTGCTGGCGGCCGGATCCGCAGCCGCACAGCTGCCCGGCGGGGAGGCGGCGGCGTTTCGCAACATGGCCGGGCTGACCGGTATCGGCTTGCTGTCCGCGCTGCTGCTCGGCGGCGGGCTCGCGTGGGTGGGACCGCTCGCGTACGCCGCCGTGGCCGAGTTCACGATCAGCGCCGGTTGGCAGACGCCCTGGATCTGGCCGGGCCGGCCAGCGCACGACGTCGGCGCCGCGCTCTGCGCCGGCCTCGCGTTCGCGCTCGGTGCGGCGCTCATCGCAGTCCTGGGACCGCGCGAACTGAACCGCGGCTAGCTTTTACGTCAGGGGTGCGGAAAGCAGAAGGAGCGGGCCCTGATGGGCCCGCTCCTTCGTCGTACCTGTGGGCGATAGTGGTGTCGAACCACTGGCCTCTTCCGTGTCAGGGAAGCGCTCTCCCGCTGAGCTAATCGCCCCGAGGCGGAGGCGAGAATCGAACTCGCGTACAGGGCTTTGCAGGCCCTTGCCTAAGCCACTCGGCCACTCCGCCAGCTCGAGACCACCGGTCCCGGTCGTGCAACATCCTGGTCGAGGATGCTTGGAGCGGACGACGAGGCTCGAACTCGCGACCTCAACCTTGGCAAGGTTGCGCTCTACCAACTGAGCTACGTCCGCAAAAAGTGGTGCGAGAGAGCACTGTAACGGACGGGCGCGACCCTCTCAAACGCTTGCCGCCGGCACCGCGTCGACGAGAGCGGACAGACTGGCGGCGTTGCGCTGCGCGTAGTCGCCGTGGCAGTTGTTCATGAGGATGTGCGTCGAGGCCGCCTGGGACGCGAGCCCCTCCAGCTTGGGCGCCCAATCCTTGAGCTCGTCATCGGAGTAGAGATAGGCGAATCGCTTCTGCACCGAGCCGCTCTCCCACTCGGCGTCGTTGTGGCCGTGGAAACGCATGACCGCAAGATCGCTGGTCGCCGCGACCACGGGCGGGATGGAGCTGGTGAAGCCCTGCGGCATGTCCACGCAGACATACGGCAGGCCGTAGGACGTGAGGAAATCGAGCGTCTCCGCCTGGTTCTCCAGGCTCATCCATGTCTTGTTCCGGAACTCGACGGTGATGCGCAACGGTTCGGTCCGCGCCTTCGCGTCGAGGATGTACTGCTTGTTTCTCCTGCTGATGGGAAACCACTGCGGAAACTGGAACAGCACGGCGCCCAGCTTTCCGGCCTCGTACAACGGCATCAACGCCTGGACGAACCGGTCCCAGACGTCGTCGATGACGGCCTTGTCGAGGTCCTTCGGGTAAACGTTCTTCTTCGCCGATTCCTCCGGCGGCCGGTACTCCTTGGGCAGCGCGGTTGGTTTGGTCGGATGCTGCGTCAGGAGCGAGAACGCCTTGACGTCGAAGACGAAGCCGGGCGGCGTACGGTCGACCCAGAGCCTTGAGTTCTGCTCGCTCGGCGGGAAATAGTAGGTCGAGTCGACCTCGACCAGCGGGAAGTTGGCGGCGTAGAACTGCAGCCGCTCTTCGGCGCTTGAAGCACCCTTGGGGTACCACCCCGACTCGAGCAGGCTCTTGTCGGTCCACGAGGCCGTGCCGATCCGGATCTCACCCATGCAACCGCCCTACCCTCCCGCGCCCCGAGCACCACCCGGCCCGCCGCCGTAACCACCGCGACCACCGCGACCACCGCGACCACCGGCCGTGGCTTCCACCGACCACCGCCGTGGCGACCACCGAATCATGGATGTCTAACGATCCGGCGAAAACAGATCGTCAGACATCCACGTTCCGAGTTAAGGCGCCGGTACGACGCCCGCCACCGACGCCCGGACG
>JBDTYE010000086.1:0-12843 GCA_040005895.1 Actinomycetota bacterium
CTCGACGCGCGCGGGTTGATGCCGGGTGCCTCGTCTACCCGTTCGAGGGCCGCGGCGAACGGCATCCGCTCCCGGGACGCCAGCGCCTCGATGCACGCCTCGGCGCGGTCACCGATCCCGCGCCGCGGGACGTTGAGGATCCGCCGGATCGACACCGTGTCGGCCGGATTGACCAGCGCGCGCAGGTAGGCCAGCAGGTCGCGGACTTCCTTACGCTCGTAGAACCGTACGCCGCCGACAACCCGGTAGGGCATGCCGACGCGAACGAAGACCTCCTCGAACACGCGGCTCTGCGCGTTGGTGCGGTAGAAGATCGCGACCTGGCCCGGCTCGACGCCCTCGTCGTCGGTGAGCCGGTCGATCTCCTGCGCGATGAAGGCGGCCTCGTCGTGCTCGTTGTCGGCGACGTAGCCCTGGATCAGCTCGCCGGCGCCCGCATCTGACCAGAGGTTCTTCGGCTTGCGCCCGGCGTTGCGGCTGATGACCGCGTTGGCGGCGGACAGGATCGTCTGCGTCGACCGGTAGTTCTGCTCCAGGAGCACGACGGTCGCGTCCGGATAGTCCTCCTCGAACTGCAGGATGTTGCGGATGTTGGCGCCGCGGAACGCGTAGATGGACTGGTCGGCGTCACCGACGACGCACAGCTCGCCGGGCGACACCGCTGTCGCATCGTCCGAGCCGCCCGATCGGTTGGTGCCGGCTCGCACGAGCTCGCCGTCCGCCGTACGCAGCTCCGGTCGCCCCACGAGCTCCCGGACGAGCACGTACTGCGCGTGGTTGGTGTCCTGGTATTCGTCGACCAGGATGTGCCGGAACCGCCTGCGGTAGTGCTCCGCGACGTCAGGAAAAGCCTGCAGCAGGTTGACCGTCGTCATGATCAGGTCGTCGAAGTCGAACGCGTTGGCTT
Organism: Actinomycetota bacterium; assembly: GCA_040005895.1. Lineage (GTDB taxonomy): Bacteria > Actinomycetota > Actinomycetes > BP-191 > BP-191 > JBDTYE01. The sequence continues at coordinate 908 of JBDTYE010000086.1, forward strand.
CGAGCAACCGCCGCTGGTAGAGCGCGTAGCAATCGGCAATCGTCTTGTCGTTGACGGACTCGGCCCGGTCTTTTGCGGTCTCGTAGTCGATCAGCTCGTTCTTGAGGTTGCTCACCTGGTGGCTGATGGACCGCGCCACGAACCGCTTCGGGTCGAGGTCGAGATCGCGGACGCAGAGCGTCATCAGCCGTTGCGAATCACCCTGGTCGTAGATGGAGAAGGTGCTCTTGTATCCCAGCCTGGTCGCTTCGCTGCGCAGTATCCGCACGCAGGCGGAGTGGAACGTCGAGACCCACATCACCTTGGCCCGGCCGCCGACGAGAGCCGCGACCCGGTCCTTCATCTCGCCGGCAGCCTTGTTGGTGAAGGTGATCGCCAGGATCTCGCCGGGCTGCACGCCGCGTTCGGCCAACAGAAAGGCGATCCGCTGCGTCAGGACCTTGGTCTTCCCGGAACCCGCACCGGCCACGATAAGCAATGGCGAACCGGCGTGCGCAACCGCGATCCGCTGCTGCGGGTTAAGGCCCTCCAGCAGGGATTCGGCAGTGTGGCGGCGTACGCCGGCGGGTCGCGCAGGAGGGGCGGCGGCAGCTCCGTCGTCGTCGAAAAGGGTGCCGGAGTCGGTCAAGGCCGTCGATTCTGCAGGGCTTCGGACGTGCGGCTTCAGGGGGCTGGACGGATCGGCTCAGTCTAATCGGGCGGCCCGACACACCCCTGCCGATCACCACCATGGTGGGGTGCGTCACCCGATCGGCTCTCGATCACTGCTCAGCGCCCGCCGATAGCACCAGTACACAACAAAGGTGGGAGGCGAACGTCTTGTACAACAAGACCGGAGTCATGGAGATGTTGGCGGCGGGCGTACCCGTCACCCTGCTAGTGGACCTGGCGGCGCAGACGCCGCTCGAATCGCACGAGATCTACCAGGTCGAGGGCGGGGACGCCCGCTGGCTGGCCGCCGCGGTCTGAACCAGGCGGCGGGAAGAATGCCGGTACCCCCACAGTTGTCCGCCAAGACTCGGACAACCCTGGAGGACTCGCCATGGCAAGGATCGGATTCATCGGCGCCGGACACGTCGGAGGAGCACTGGCGCGGCATTTCGCTGCTGCCGGCCACGAGGTGGCGGTCTCCAACTCGCGCGGACCTGAGACGCTCGCCGACCTGGTGGCCGAACTCGGCGCCGGAGCGCGCGCCGTGACCCCGGCCGAGGCGGCGGCGTTCGGCGATGTGGTGGTCGTCAGCGTGCCTATGCACGCCTACCGCGAAGTGCCGACACAGGGTCTTGAAGGCAAGCCCGTCATCGATACCAACAACTACTACCCGCAGCGCGACGGGCAGATCGCCGTACTCGACGACGACTCGAAGACCTCGAGCGAGTTGCTGGCCGCCCATCTGGGCACCGCGCACGTCGTCAAGGCCTTCAACCAGATCGCCTCAGCCAACCTGGCGAGTGAGGGCAAACCCGCTGGTACGCCGGAGCGCACTGCGATCCCGATCGCCGGCGACGATGCCGGCGCCAAGGCGTCGGTCGCCGCCCTGATCGACGAGATCGGATTCGACACGGTCGACATCGGCGTACTCGCCGACAGCCGGATCTTCCAGCCTGGCGCGCCGCTCTACGTGCACGTGACCGCGGACGAGGCCCAGGCGATCATCGCGGCGCACAACTGAGGGCGGCGGCAGACAGCTCCTCTGCCGCCTCGGTCGTCAGCAGTTCGATCCTCGCGGAACTCGCGGTCAGAACGACGATCGCAGCGCAGAGCACGCCGATGATCGTCGAGTTGACCGCGATCAGTGCGTCGTGGACCAGCAGCCCGTAACCGCACCACAGGACGTTGCAGATGACCGATAGCACCCAGCGCGCGATCGACACGCCACCGACGCTGTGTACGCCGCGTCTGCGGTCGCTCACGAGGCTGATGACTTGCGGGACTACGCCGCTGATAGTGGCCAAGGAAGCCGCGACTCCTAGCGGTTTCCGGCCGGCTGCGAACAGGGCGAAGACGAGCACCGAGCTCAGTGCCAGCAGCGGCAACCAGCTGCGGGTGCCCGGCCGGCTCAGCCTGACGTGACCCACCAGCACCGCGGTCGCGACGCCGAAGCCCACCGCGCACGTCACGATCTGTACGAAGTGATGCGACGCGACGCCGTACAGGAGCCACGCCATCGAGTACAGAACCGTCAGGACGTTGGAAGACAGCGATAGTCCGGCGTGCCTGCGTCCCACCCAGAGACGCCAGGCCTGCGGCCAGCCTACGGAGATTCCGACACTGCCCGCCGTCCAGCCGAAAACCTGGGCGAGCACGGGCAGACTTGTGGCGGTATGAGCGGCGCTGCTTGCCAGCACGTTGGGGACAACTCCATCCTCTGGTCGGTACCGAGTCTGTCCTAGGCATCGACAAAACCCGAACGAATATGAGTCACGGCCGGGGGGTTCACCCGGCCGTGTTTTGCTTCCATATCCTTCCGGCTGTCGAACTAAGTAGCGGTCTCAACCTGGCAATTCACCACGGTGATGATGTCAATGGCCGCCCGGCAGCCGTACGGCAGCTGCCAGTAGTCCTCGGTGAGGACCGGGGCGAAGCCGAGCGAGGTGTAGAGGCCGAGCGCGCGCTCGTTGTCGACGGCCACCTCGAGCCGGACCCGCTGCGCACCCTCGTGCCGGGCCCGCAGGCATGCTTGCCGCAGCACCTCGCGGCCCAGTCCGCGGCCCTGGTGGGGCGGGTCGATGACGAAGCCGTGCACCGCGGCGTCGCTGCCCTCGCGGGTGAGCCGCAGGGTACCGACCCGCACCCCTTCGACCTCGGCGACGAGCGTGGCGGCGAGGTCGGGCCCGGCCGGCTCGGCGACGGGCCGCCCGAAGGCAGCTGTGAGCAGTCGCGCGACCTCCGGGGCGTCATCGGGACAGGCCGGCCGTTCGGACACCTTCGGCCCGGGCAGCGCGGCCGGCGGGCCGTCGAGGACCAGGGCGTGCTCGGAGTGCTCGAGCACGCCGCCGTGCCGCTGCGCGAGCGCCAGGCCGCCCGCGGACCCTCGCGGGACGAGCAGCAACACCGGGCTGCGGTCCCGGACGTGCTGGAGAGCCGCGTCGAGCAGCGCCGCCCCGATGCCGCGACCTCGTACGGCCGGATCGACCATCCCGGCCAGCTCCACGCCGGGCGGGCCGAACGCGTACACGCCGAGGAAGCCGAGCAGCCGGTCATCCTGCTGCCATAGCACCTGCGTGCCGCCGCCGCGGCGCAGCGCGGCGAGCTCGAGCTTGAGGCGGCCACCGTCGACAGCGAGTGTGCGCTCCTGCAGCCCGAGCAGCGCGTCGAGCTCAAGAACCGACAGACCGTGCGCGACGCGGATCACGGCCCTATTCTCGCGCCGCGGTCAACGCCGTTTCATCTCGCCTGCGTCGATGACGACGGCGGACCCGGCGACGCCGGCGTCAGCGATCCGGCGCCCTTCTAACCAACCTGGATTCGGTTATCAGGTCGCGCCCGGTGAGGGCAGCGCGGCACGGCGCCGTACGCCGATGTGTCAGCGCAGACGGGTGAGTTCGACCGTTACGCCGAGGGCGTCGGCAGGGGGGCCGTGGTAGACGCCGGACAGCGGGCGTACGTCGGCGTAGTCACGACCGCGAGCCACGACGACGTGCCGGTTGGCGACTTCGTGCAGGCTCGTCGGGTCGGCGGCGATCCAGCTGCCGGCCCAGTACTCGACCCAGGCGTGGCTCTCCCCCGTCGTGGATGCGCCGATCTCGGCGTCGACCGGGCAGAGGTAGCCGGACACGTATCGCCCGGGCAGCCCCATCGCGCGCAGAGCGGCCAAGGTGAGGTGCGAGAAATCCTGGCAGACGCCTTTCCCCGCGGCGCGGGCGTCGTCGGACGTCGTGTGCACGCCCGTCCATCCGCGTTCGTAGGCCAGCTGGTCGTGCGCCCAAGCCGCCGCCAGGCCACCCGCCTCGGCCGGCGAGGAGGAGCCGGATATGGCCAATGCCTGGTCGGTCACCTCGGTCTCCGCGACGACGTACCGGGAAGGAGTGAGCAGCTCGCTGAAGCGATCGCGTACCCGGTCCGACCGCAGCTCCTCCCAGGCCACGCCCGGACCGGCCAGCCGGGCGCCGGCCGTTTCGACGATCGACGTGGCGGTGACGACCAGCTCGATGTGCTGCACATGCACGTCGAAGGCGTGCACCTGCGCGCCCCAGTAGTCGACGTAGCGCAACGGGCGCACCTGTGGGGTCACCTCGAGCCGCGCCTCCAGCGTCTGCTGACCCGCGCCACTGAGCGGCGTCATCCTGGCCTCGTTGTACGACGCCCGCACCGGTTGCGAGTACCGGTACCCGGTCGTGTGCCGAACGGCGATCCGCCAGTTCATTCGCTCCCCTCCTCGGGGCTCCAGCTGATGGCCGCGGAACCCGCGAAGAACCGGTGGCTGACCGCCTCGCTCACCTCGGTCATGACCCGCTGAAGTTGGTGCAGCCGCTCCGGAAGGCCGACGAACACCTGGTCGGTGGCGAGGAACTCCAGATCCGTCCTGGCCCGGCCGATCGAGCGACGCGCCTCATCACCCGAACCCAGCCGCCCGGCCGTGGAGTCGAGTCGCACCAGGGCGTCCTCGCCGACGACGAGGGAGTGGAAGACCGATCGCGGAAACAACCTGTCCAGCAAGAGGAACTCGAGCACGAGCTGAGATTCGACACCCCGCTGATATGTCCGCAGGTAGGCCTCGTGCGCGGAACAGGCCCGCAGCGTGGGAATCCACCCGTCACCCGGCAACGGCGAGATGACCCGGGCGGCCAAGAGGCGCGCCGTCATGTCGACGCGTTCGACGCTGCGGCCAAGGACCATGAAGTCATAGCCGTGATCGCGGCTCATCGTTGACTCGGCCAGCCCGGCAAAGAGGGCGGCCCGCTCCCGGATGTAGGAGAAGAACGGCGCCGGACCGAATGCGCGAGCCGCCTGCACCCGCGGCGGCAGCTCGTGAAACGTCTTGTTGAGGCACTCCCAGATCTCCGACGACAGCGCCTCCTGTACGCCGCGGGCGTTCTCCCGCGCGGAGTGCAGCGACCCGACGATCGAGCTGGCGAACCCGTCGTCGTACCCGAACATTTCAAGCAGTGCCTTCGTCTCGACCGGCGCGTCCTCGAGCACACCCATCACGGCGGAGAGGACAGCCGTCGACTTCGCTTCGTCGACGGTCGGGTCCTCGAGCACCAGGTGGAAGTGCACGTCGAGCAGCCGGGCGGTGTCCTCGGCGCGCTCGACGTACCGGCCGACCCAGAACAGCGCCTCGGCGATCCGGCTCAGCATGGCCGGCCACCGGAGTCCTGCTGCGGCCGGGCGGCTGACTGCGGATGTGACCGCGGGCCGGACTGCTGCTGCTGCTCCTGTTGCCCCGACATCCCGGTCATCGGGCCCGGGTCAGGAGCGAACGACTGCGCGGCGCCGGCGTCGTACGACGGCCAGTCGCGTTCCTCGATCGGCGCGTGCCGCGTCGTCAGCACCCAGGTGTCCTTGGACCCGCCGCCCTGGCTGGAGTTGACGACCAGGCTGCCCTCGCGCAGCGCGACCCGGGTCAGCCCCCCCGGCAGCACCGAGATCCGCTGGCCGTCGTTCATCGCGAACGGCCGCAGGTCGACATGCCTCGCGGCCAGCCCCTCGCCGACCTGGGACGGCACGGTCGAGAGCATGACGACCTCCTGCGCGATCCAGCCGCGCGGGTTGGAGACGATCTCGCTGCGCACAGCCGCCAGTTGCGCGTCGCTCGCGTGCGGCCCGATGACCAGGCCATACCCTCCGGAACCGTCGACCGGCTTGAGCACCAGCTCGTCGAGCCGGTCGACGCACTCCGCGAGGACGTCGGGCTCCTCGAGCCGGAAGGTCGGCACGTTCGGCAGGATCGGCTGCTCGCCGAGGTAGTAGTCGATCAGCGCCGGCACGTAGCTGTAGGTCAGCTTGTCGTCGGCGACACCGTTGCCGATGGCGTTGGCGATCGTGACGTTGCCGGCCCGCGCCGCGTTGAGGATGCCGGGACAGCCGACGACCGAGTCACCCCGGAAGTGCACCGGGTCGAGGTAGTCGTCGTCGACCCGGCGGTAGACGACGTCGACGCGGTCCTCGCCACCGGTCGTGCGCATGTAGAGCACGTTGTCCCGGCAGTAGAGGTCGCGCCCCTCGACCAATTCGATGCCCATCTTGCGCGCGAGGAACGTGTGCTCGAAGTACGCCGAGTTGTAGACACCTGCGGTCAGAAGCACAACAGTCGGGTCGTCGACGCCGGCGGGCGCGGCGGCCCGCAGCGCCTCGAGCAACAGGGCGACGTGCCCCGCGACCGGCTCGACGTGCTGCTGCAGGAACAATCCGGGAAAGACGCGCGCCATCGTGCGCCGGTTCTCGACGACGTACGAGATTCCTGACGGCACTCGCAGGTTGTCCTCCAGCACCCGCATCACGCCCTGACCGTCGCGCACCAGGTCGATGCCGGAGAGGTGGATGCGTACGCCGTTGGCCGGCCTGATGCCCGCGGCCGGCCGGTGGAAGTGCGTCGACGTGGTCACGAGAGCGTGGGGGACTATGCGGTCCTTGAGCACCTGCTGCTCGCCGTAGACGTCGTCGAGGAAAGCCTCAAGGGCGCGTACCCGCTGGACGACGCCCGCCTCGATGACGTCCCATTCGTCCGCCGGAATCAGTCGTGGAATCAGATCGAGCGGGAAAACGGACTCGCCGCCCGAGTGCGAGAACGTCACGCCCTGGTCGCGGAAGCTGCGGTCCCGCGCCGCGCAGCGCTCGGCCAAGTCGGTGCTCGTGAGCAGCTGCAGCGCGTCGTAGAGCGCCTTGGTGTGGGGGTGCGGGCCGCCACCGGCTGCGAACATTTCGTCATATGCCGGGCTGCTGTACCCGTCCAGGAGGCTGCCCATAGGGCAGGTCTATCACTGTCGTGTTACATCAGCAGCACGAACTCCGCGCGTTCGAAACCTCGGCGAAACACTCAGGGTGCAAGATTCCGACATGCGCACGCTCCATGTGGGATGCGAGTTCGAGTACGACGTCGAGGCTGAGACGCCTGCGGTCTTCGTCGTGCAGCCCTCGCACGACCGGGGCGCGACCGGGCTGAGCGAGAGCTGGCAGCTCAAGCCGGACATCGCGCACAGCAGCTACCTGGACGTCTACGGCAACCGGTGCGAGCGGATGACGCTGCCGGCTGGGGACTGCCTCGTACGGTTCGACGCCACCGTCGTGGTGCCCGACGGCACCGAGGCGGTCAACGAGGACGCCGCCGAGATCCCGGTGGCCGACCTCCCCCACGAGACGCTGATCTACACACTTGCCAGCCGCTACGTCCTCCCCGACCTGCTCGGCGACGACGCGTGGAGGCTGTTCGGAGACCTGCCGCCGGGCTACCGGCGGGTGCAGGCAATCTGCGATTTCGTCAACGGCCACCTGCGGTTCCAGTACGGCACCAGCCTCCCGACCACAACCGCGGCTGACGTCTACGCAGCCGGGGTCGGCGTCTGCCGCGACTTCACGCACCTCGGTATCACCTTCTGCCGGGCGCTGAACATCCCCGCCCGCTACGTCTTCGGATACCTGCCGGACATCGAGGTGACCTATCCAGGTGCGACTCCGCCGATGGACTTCGCGGCGTGGATGGAGGTCTACCTCGAGGGCGGGTGGTGGACTTTCGACCCGCGCAACAACGTGCAGCGCAAGGGCCGGGTGGTGATCGCCCGCGGCCGTGACGCCGGCGACGTCGCGATGGTCACGACTTACGGCGGACCGGTCCTACGCCGGATGGAAGTTTTTGCCGAAGAGATCGAAGGAGGTCGCTGATGGCACAGAGCGCGCGCGAGCAACTCGGGCACCCGATGCTCGACACTGCCGGCATCGACCTCGAGACCGCGGACCGTGTCACCTACGTCATGCGTCAGCACCTGCGCTACGACTACGACGGCTCCGCGTACGACCTGGAGCACCGGCTGATGGTTGTTCCGCGGCAGCGCCACGGCAACCAGGTGCGGCGGCTGCACAGCCTCGAGATCTCAGCGACCGAGGCGCGGGTGCGCACCCACCGCGACTGGCACGGCAATCTGGTCACCAGGGTCCGCCTGGGCGTCGTCCCCTCCAGCGTGGAGTTCCTGCTGCAGGCAGTTATCGAGCGGCGCGGACTCGCGACCGATCACGTACTGCCGCTTTCCGCGCTGACCGAGCTGCGGCTGCTGCGGCCGACCAAGCTGACTACCGCCGACGAGGCGCTGCAAACCGTCGCCCGCCAGCTTCGCGGCGGGGCGCGCGACGACATCGACTTCGCCGAGCTCTGCTGCGCGCACGTCCATGGCGCGATCGCGTACGAGTACGGGGTCACCTCGGTTTCCACGACGGCAGCAGAGGCATACGCCGGCGGGCGGGGTGTGTGCCAGGACCACGCCCACGTGATGCTCGCGCTGTGCCGCGCGGTCGGCGTACCCGCGCGGTATGTCTCCGGTCACCTGCTCGGCGAGGGCGGCAGCCACGCCTGGGTCGAGGTCGTCGTCCGAGACGGGTTGCGGGCGCGGGCCGTCGCCTTCGACCCCTGCAACGGTTGCCGGGCCGGGGCGCGCTACATCACCGTTGCGACCGGTCGCGATTACGCGCACGTCGCACCGACATCTGGCAGCTACGCCGGCGATGCCACCGGCCGGCTCACGGTCACCAAGCGGATCGGCGTCATCGACGCGGCTTGACCGAGGAGACGATGGACGGCGGGTCGCCGTCCCGGTCTCCCCATCGCTTCGCCGCCCGGCGCGTTTCTGCTGACAGGGTGGGCCGCACTTAGCATGTTCCGATGACCGCCAACGGACTGCAGCTCGGCTTCGGACTGCCGGTCTCCGGCAGCTGGGCCACGCCCGACACAGTTGCGCACGTGGCGCACCGGGCGGACGAGCTCGGCTACGCGTCACTGTGGACCTTCCAGCGGCTGCTCGTCCCGGCGGGCGCGGATGTCGCGCCGGTCTACCACTCGGTGCAGGACCCCTTGATAGCGCTGGCGTACGCCGCCGCGCTGACCACCCGCGTTCGGCTCGGGATCGGGATCGTCAACGTGCCGTTCTACGCGCCGATCGTCCTCGCCAAGTCACTCACCTCCCTCGACGTCCTCTCCGGCGGCCGGCTGGACGCCGGACTCGGGCTCGGCTGGTCGCCTGCCGAATTCGCCGCGGCCGGTGTCCCGTTCGAGCGGCGCGGCGCGCGGGCCGAGGAAGCGATCCGCTGCCTGCAGGCGATCTGGGGGGACGACCCGGTGCAGTTCGACGGCGAGTTCTTCCACGTCCCCGCGGCGGAGATCAACCCGAAACCGATCCAGCGACCGCATCCGCCGCTGCTTCTCGGCGGCATGGCCGATCCGGCGTTGCGACGCATCGGGCGGGTCGCCGACGGTTGGATCAGCTCGAGCCGGGAGGACCTCACCCGGATCGGGAGGGTGGTCGACGTCATCAAGACTGCCGCGGTCGAAGCCGGCCGCGACCCCGACCGGCTGCGGTTCGTCGTGCGCGGACTCGTCGACCTCGGCTCGGAGCAGCGCACGGATGCCGGGGAACGGCGACGGCTCACCGGCACTGCGGACCAGATCAGGGACGACCTCGCCGCGCTGGCCGAACAGGGCATCACCGAGGTGTTCTTCGACCTGAACTTCGACCCGCGCGTCGGCACGCCCGGCGCCGATCCGCACGACTCCGTTCGCCGCGCCGACCAAGTCCTCGACACCTTCGCACCGGCTGCAAGCTAAGGGAGCGGCAATGACCACGAACTGGGCCGGCAACATCACCTTCGGCGCCGCCGGCTTCCATCACCCCACGACACTGCCGGAGCTGCAGAAGTTGGTCGCCGGCAGCAGCGACCTGCGCGCCCTCGGAAGCGGTCACTCCTTCAACCGGATCGCCGACACCGGCGGCGATCTCGTCTCCGTCGCCCGGCTTCCGTCAGTGCTCGACATCGACAGCCAAGCCAACACGGTGACCGTCGCAGCCGGCATGTTGTACGGCGAGCTGGCCCGGCCGCTGCACCATGCCGGCTACGCCCTGGGCAACCTCGGATCACTTCCGCACATTTCCGTCGCCGGAGCATGCGCGACCGGCACGCACGGATCCGGTGTCGCCAACCGCAACCTCCCCGCGGCGGTTTCGGCAATGACGTTCGTGGCCGCGGACGGCGAGTTGGTGACCGTCAGCCGGGCTGATGACCCGTCGGCGTTCCCCGGCATGATCGTGTCGCTCGGGGCCCTCGGCATCGTGACCACCATGACGCTCGACATCGTCCCCACATTCGACATCACGCAGTACGTCTTCGACGACATGCCGGGTGAATCGGTAGTCGGGCACTTCGACGAAATCATGGAAAGTGCCTACAGCGTCAGCCTTTTCACAGATTGGACCGAGCCGCGGGTGTACCAGGTGTGGGTCAAGCGGCGCTCCGACGACACCGCTCCGGCGCCACCGACGGATGACTGGTACGGCGCGAAGGCGGCCGAGGTCGAGCGGCATCCGATCCAGAGCGTCGACCCGGTCAACACGACGAAACAACTCGGCGTACCGGGCCCGTGGCACGAACGCTTGCCGCACTTCAAGCTGGAGTTCACACCCAGCAGTGGTGATGAGCTGCAGACCGAATACCTCGTGTCGCGGGAACACGCCCTCGCCGCTCTCGCCGCCGTCGACGAGATCAAGGCCGAGGTCTCCGCGGTCCTGCAGATCTCGGAGGTTCGCACGATCGCGGCCGACGACCTTTGGCTCAGCCCGAGCTACGGGCGCGACAGCGTCGCGCTGCACTTCACCTGGATCCCCGACATCGATGCAGTCGCGCCCGTGCTGTTCCGCCTCGAGGAGCGGCTGGCGCCGTACACCGCCCGGCCGCACTGGGGAAAGCAATTCCGCACGACGCCGGACGTGATCGCGGGGCTGTACGAGAAGTTGCCCGACTTCCGGGCGCTGATGGCGACCTACGACCCGACCCGCAAGTTCGCGAACGAATTCATCGACACCTACTTCCCGGCCTGACCCGCTGACCGCGCCTGCTGCGCGCGGTCGAGGAGCAGGTCGCGCTCGCGGGCGTTGGCGGTGAGGTCGGCGGCTCGTTCGAATTCGCCGGCGGCTTCCTCGGAGCGCCCAAGTTTGGCGAGCAGGTCGCCACGAGCGGCGGGCAGCAAGTGGTAGGCATCCAGCGAACCGTCTGCGACGAGCGCGTCGACGATCTCGAGCCCGGCCGCCGGGCCGAACGCCATCGAGATCGCCACGGCCCTGTTCAACTCGATCACCGGCGACGGCATAGCCTGCGCCAGCGCCTCGTACAGCTCGGCAATCCGCTGCCAGTCGGTCTCCGCGGCGGTTCGCGCCCGCGCATGGCACGCGGCGATCGAAGCCTGCAGTCCGTAGGGTCCGAGCGGCCCGCCGAGGCTCTCGGCGCGCTGCAGGGCGAGCAGGCCGCGGCGTATCAGCAGTTGGTCCCAACGTCCCCGGTCCTGGTCGAGCAGCAGAATCGCCTGACCGGAGGGCCCGACCCGCGCGCGCAGTCGCGACGCCTGAATCTCCATGAGCGCCACCAGCCCGTGCACCTCGGGCTCGCGGGGCATCAGCTCGGCGAGGATGCGACCCAGCCGCATAGCGTCCGAGCAGAGCTCAGGCCGGACCAGGTCGTCTCCGGCCGTCGCCGAGTAGCCCTCGTTGAAGATCAGGTAGATCACTTCGAGCACCGAGGTGAGTCGCCCGCTCAGCTCGGCCGCCGACGGCACCTCGAACGGCACGCCGGCGTCGGCGAGCGTCCGCTTGGCCCGCACTATCCGCTGGGCGATCGTCGCTTCAGGAACAAGGAACGCGCGCGCGATCTCCGGCGTCGTGAGACCGCCCAGCAGGCGCAGCGTCAGCGCAACCCGAGCCTGCGTCGACAGCACCGGGTGGCATGCAACGAACACCAGCCGC
>JBDTYE010000087.1:0-12554 GCA_040005895.1 Actinomycetota bacterium
CCCGCGTTGGACGGGGTGTCGTTGTCCGTCGCGCCGGGGGAGTCGGTCGCCATCCTCGGCCCGTCCGGGAGCGGCAAGTCGACGTTGCTCAACCTCGTCGCTGGCCTCGATCGCCCCACGGGTGGAACGGTCACCGTCGACGGTGTGCGGGTCGACGAGCTCGGCGAGGCAGCGTCCGCGAAGTACCGGCGGTCGAAGATCGGGCTGGTGTTCCAGTTCTTCAACCTGCTCGACGATCTGACCGTCACCGACAACGTGATGCTGCCGGCGCAGCTGGCCGGAATGACCCGCAACGCCGCGTCCGCCCGCGCGCTCGAGTTGCTCGGACGGCTCGGGCTCGAGCGGCACCGGGCGGCGTACCCAGGCCGGTTGTCGGGAGGCGAGCGGCAGCGGGTCGCGGTGGCGCGGGCACTGATGAACCGCCCGTCACTGCTGCTGGCAGACGAACCGACGGGGGCGCTCGACACCGCGTCGGGTGCGGACGTCCGGCAATTGCTCCTCGACCTCCACGCCGACGGCCAGACGATTCTCCTGGTCACCCACGACCTGGCGCTGGCGCAGGTCTGCGCGACCAGGACGGTTCGGCTACTTGACGGTCACATCGCGTCGGACACCGCCGTGGAGCGGGTCGCGTGAGCGCGCTCGGGAGGGTTGTGCGCTCGGGCGTCGGACGCAAGCGTGTACAAACTGCGGTGATCGGCCTGGTCGTGATGATGTGTGTCACCGCAGCCGTGCTCGCCGGTTCGTTGATCGTCGCGTCGAACGGGCCGTTCGACCGGGCCTTCGCGCAGCAGCACGGCGCGCACCTGGCCGCGCAGTTCGACGCCAGCCGAACCACCACCGCCGCCGTCGCCGCGACCGCGGCCGCGCCGGGTGTCACGGCGTCGGGCGGGCCGTTCGGCACCGCGACGATAACTCCCGCCAGCGGAGGACGTGGCCCCTCTGCGCCGATCACCGTGGTCGGGAGAGGCGACCCTGGCGGGGCGGTGGACAAGGTGACCGTCACGGCCGGGCGGTGGGTGTCCGCACCCGGCGAGATCGTCCTGTTCTCCGACGGGCGGCAGCGCGGACCGTTCCGAACGACGATCGGCACCACGTTGCGACTGCCCGAGCTTCCCGGCAGCCCGACATTGACGGTGGTCGGGCTCGCCCGCTCGGTGAGTGAGACGGCCGGCGGCTGGGTGCTGCCGGCGCAGGCAACTGCGCTGTCGGTGGCCGGAGCGCCAGGCGGCTATCAGATGCTGTACCGCTTCACGGCTGCCGACAGCACGACTCAGATGACCGCGCACCGCGATGCGGTGGAGAAACTGCTCCCAGCCGGGGCGATGACCGGCACCCGGTCGTGGCTCACGACGCGACGAGCGGCCGCCGGACCCGCCGCGCTGCTCGTACCGTTCCTGATCGCGTTCGGGCTGCTCGGCATCGTGATGGCGATTCTCATCGTCGGCAACGTCATCGCCGGCGCGGTCAGCACGGGAACCCGCCGGATCGGCATCCTCAAGGCTCTGGGATTCACCCCCGACCAGGTCGTGCGCGCCTACGTCGGCCAGGCGCTCATACCCGCTGCTGTCGGGGCGGCGCTCGGCGTGGTTGCCGGAATCATCCTGACGATCCCGGTCCTGGCAGAGACCGACAAGCTGTACGGGACCAAGGAATCCAGTGTCATCCCCTGGCTCGACGCCGCGGTTGTCGTCGGCGCTCTGCTGGTCGTTGCGCTCACCGCGCTGGCGGCCGCCTCGCGGGCCGGACGACTGCGAACCGTCGAAGCGCTTTCGGTCGGGCGCACCCCGCGCCAAGGGCGCGGCCAACGGGCGGCGCGTCTCACCGGCCGATTCCGATTGCCCCGACCGGTGACGCTGGGGCTCGCGCGCCCCTTCGCGCGACCGGCCCAGGCCGGGGCAATGGTCGTGGCGATCGCGCTCGGCGCGGCCGCAGCGACGTTCGCGGTCGGGCTCGGCACGTCACTCAACCGGGTGCAGGCGAACGACAGCCACGGCGACGTCGTGGTCAGACCCGCGCCGCCCGAGGGCAGCTCGGGTCCACCCGGGGCACGGAAATCATTCGTCCCCATTGGCAAGGACGGGCCGCCGCCGCTGGATTCGACGGTGGCCACGGTGATCGGGGCGCAAGCGGCGACGACCGGCTACTGCGGAGTCGCCGAGACCGAAGTGACGGTCGCTGGGCTGACGGGAGCGCTGGGAACCCGCGCCTTGACCGGCGACGGATGCTCGCACACCTACCCCATGGTGAGCGGTAGGTGGTACACGCAGCCGGGCGAGATCGTCGTGTCGACCCCGTTCCTGACAGCGACCGGTACGACGATCGGCGACACGATCGCTCTCACCGACCACGGCACCGGCCTGACGGTCCGGATCGTCGGTGAGGTGTTCAACACCGACGACGACGGCATGCAGGTCCTCACCGCCGCGGCCACCGTGGCATCCGCTGAGCCGGAACTGGGCCCTTTGACGTACGACGTGACGGTCGCGCCAGGTACGGACGTGGGCCAATACACGGACAGTTTGAACAATGCTTTGGCGCCGGCACACGCAACAGCCGAGGCAGCCCAGACCGGGAGTTCCGACCTGGTCATCGTCATCAACAGTTTGACGACGATTCTCACGGTGATGCTCATCGCGGTCGCCGGTCTCGGCGTCCTCAACATGGTTGTCCTCGAGACACGCGAACGCGTTCACGACCTTGGCGTCGCGAAGGCTCTCGGCATGACGCCGCGACAGACGATCTCGATGGTCCTGGCATCAGTAGTCGTCATCGGACTGGTGGGTGGCGTCCTCGGGACGCCGATCGGCGTACTGGTGCACAAGCTGGTCATGACCGACATGGGACGTGCGGCCGGCTTCAACCTGCCGCCCTCGATCGTCGAGGTCTACCGGTCGGGCGGGCTGGCGCTGTTCGTCCTCGGTGGCGTGGTCATCGCAGTCGTCGGCGCGCTCCTGCCGGCCGGCTGGGCCGCCAAGACCAGAACGGCAACCGCGCTGCGAACCGAGTAGCGCGGCTGCACCGTTACCGGGAGCCTCGGCGGCGCCCGGTCAGCGGGGCTTGAGCTGGTCGCGCTGCCGGTAGGCCTTCGACAACACCCTGATGTTCTTGCGCTGCTCGGACTGCAGGCGCTTGTCCTGTTTGTTGGCCAAAAAAGCAAGCTCGCTCTGCAGCTTGCGGTGACTCTCGACCCGGCGCGCCGGCAGCTCGCCGGAAGCGACAGCGGCCAGGACCGCGCAGCCCGGTTCGGTCCGGTGCCCGCAGTCGTGAAACCGGCAGTGGGCGACGTACTGCTCGACGTCCTCGAAGGCCCGCTCGAGGCCCTCCTCGGCGTCCCACAGGAGCAGTGTGCGCAGGCCGGGGGTGTCGATCAGGATGCCCCCAGCGGGCAGCACCAGCAGCTCGCGGTGCGTCGTCGTGTGCCGGCCGCGCCCGTCCGCGCTCCTGATTTCCTGTGTGGCCATGAGGTTCTCGCCCGCGAGGGCGTTGACCAGGGTGGACTTGCCGGCACCCGACTGGCCGAGCAGCGCGATCGTCGCACCGGCGGTGACGAGGTCGAGCACTTCCGGTACGCCGTCGCCGACGACAGCGCTGACGGTCAGCACGTCGACGCCGGGAGCCGCGCTGCTCGCCGCCTCGAGCGCCGCGGGCAAGTCGTCGCAGACATCCGCCTTGGACAGCAGCAGCACGGGCGTCGCCCCGCTCTCCCAGCCCAGAGTCAGGAAGCGTTCGATCCTGGTCAGGTTGAGTTTGCGGTTGAGCGGTACGACGACGAAGACTGTGTCGACGTTGGCGGCCAGGGCTTGCGCCACCGTGTCACCGCCGACCGCGTGCCGCAGGAACGCGGACGTGCGCGGCATCACGGCCCGCACCGCCGGCCCGCGGCCGTCGTCGGGACTACAGGCGACCCAGTCACCGACGGTGGGCAGCGCCGCAGCGGATAGGGCGGCCGAGAGATCGAGTTGCAGTCTCGCGGTCGTGACGGCGCCGTCGCCCGCGACGACGCAGGCACCGCGTTCCGGCCTGATTACCCGGGCGGGCAGGAGCCCGGCGGCGGCGTACTGCTCGAACTGCTGGGCCCGCGCGGCGGTCCAGCCGAGCTGGTCGAGAGTGTGGGAGATCAACGCAGAACCCCTTTTGAAGGGGCGCTCGCGGCCGGTCAGACGCAGCGGTCAGACGCGGGGCGCGCGGAGCGCCGAACGGAGGATGTCGGCACAGTCGGGCACGACGAAAACAGTCATGGGCTGCACACCTCCTTCTCGCTCGGCGAAGTACGTGCAGGGTAAGCGCGGCAGGGCACCGGGCGCACGGCAATTACTGTTGCGGGATGGCAACCGGTCGCGCGTCGCGGAATCTGGTTGTTGCGCTGGTCGCGCTCGTGCTTCTCAGCACTGCTTGTACAGGCTCCGGGCGCGGTGCAGCGCCGGCCTCCTCAGGCAGCGCCCGCGCCGGCGCATCGAGCGGCGAACAGACCAGTTCCGGAACTCCACCAGCCGCGTCCGCGGGCTCGACCGGCACGTCATCGGCAGCATCCCGGTGCCCTGTCGCCAAGCTCGCGACCATCGGCCGCAGTGACGGAAAGCTCCCGATCGCGGGCGGGTCGGATCGGCGTTACCTGCTCTACCTCCCTGAGGCGTACGACGGTCGGACCCCGCTTCCCCTCGTGTTCGACTTCCACGGGTACGGCGCCAGCGCCGACGAGCAGCTTCTGTACTCGGCCATGGCTCCGCTCGCCGAACGCAACCATTTCGCAATAGTCGCCCTCAACGGCCAGGGCGATCCGCCGCATTACAACCTGCACCCGACGGCCGTCGGCGGCGAGGCGAGCGACATCGTGGTGGTGGGCGCGCTCCTGGACTCCCTCCAGCGGACTCTGTGTCTTGATTCGCGCCGGGTCTATGCGACGGGGATGTCGGATGGCGGTGCTTTGTCGGCGGCTCTCGGTTGCTTCGCGCCGTCCAGGTTCGCCGCCGTCGCGCCGGTCGCCGCTCTTGTCTACGACCGCACCTGCGACCGGGCCCCACCTGTGCCACTGATGGCGTTCCGGGGCACGGCGGACGAGATCGTTCCGTATGCCGGTGGCCGGGTCGCCTGCTGTGGCAACCCGGTCGTGCACTCGACCAAGGCGGACATCGCGTCATGGGCGAAGCACAACGGCTGCCGACCGGTTCCGGCGCTGAGCAGGCGCGGGCAGGTGGAGACATCGACGTACGCGGGCTGTGCCGGCGGTGCCGACGTGGTGCTGCACACGGTCATCGGCGGCGGCCACACCTGGCCGGGCGCGATCGGGCTACCCGGACTCGGGGTCACCACCCGAGACATCGACGCCAGCGAGTCGATCTGGGACTTCTTCGCCGCGCACCCCAAGCCCTAGGCCCGCCGGGAAGACGCGTCCCCACCTCGAACCTTGGACCCTCAAACATCGCGTGCACGCGGACGCTTGAGGGTCCAACGTTCGGTTGGTGGCGCCTGGCTACTCGTCGTCCGGCTTGTCCCACTTCTCGTATTCGGCGCCGAGTTCGGCCTCGACCTCGTCGGGTGTCGAGCCTTCCCAGCGGGCGCTCCAGCGGTGCGGGGGCGCGTGACCGGCGGCGCGCAGGCAGAGGTGTCCGGTGTCTGACTCGACAGACGTGAAGACGCCAGGGATAGTGACGGGCGCACCGCACACGGACGCCGGTACGCCGATCGGGACCGCGGTCATTTCGAACTCCAATCGGTGGTCCTGCAAAGGCTCGGTTAGCCTGTGCCCCGCTGAGGGCACCCTAGTCACGCGCAGTCGCGTGATGAAGAACTCGCGGCGCGCGTGGCGGATGCACCAACGAGGCGGTAAATGCGGTATCTCTATCCGCTCACACCACTGCGAAATCCGGGAACTAATTCCGGGCAGAGGGTGTTGACGGGAAGCCACACTCAGACCAGGACGACGTAAGGGACGTAAATGGCATCGAATCCAGACTTCGACTCGGGCAACCGTTCGATCGAGGCTGAGGACAGTCTTGAGGAAATCATCGCGCGCAAGCCGGAGCAGCCGGTCGGCGTGGCGGAGGACGAGAACGACCTGGCGTTCGAGATGGAACTCGCGGGTGGCGACGAAATCAACGACGAACTCAGCATCCGTCCAGTGCCGGTGCAGGCCAACGAGTTCACCTGTCGTAGCTGCTTCCTCGTCAAGCACCGCAGCCAGCTCGCCAACGAGAAGAAGACGCTCTGCCGCGACTGCGTCTAGCCCGGCGAGGGCCGCGCGCTCGCCGCAACCCGGTGAAATTATCGGTGATCGTTCTGCGCAGAATCTGCACATAGTCCGCGCCTACTGCCCGCTCCTGATTCCTAGACTCGGCGCATGCAACGCGCCATTGCGGTCATCGAGGACGAAGAAACCATCGCGGCCGCCGTCGCCGCCAGGCTGCGGGGCGAGGGTTACCTCGTTGAGACAGCGGCCGACGGCCCTTCGGGCGTCGCGCTCGTGGAGCGGATGGCCCCCGATCTGGTAGTACTCGACCTGATGTTGCCGGGTTTCGACGGCATCGAGGTCTGCCGCCGCATCCAGGCGCAACGCCCCGTTCCCGTCGTGATGCTGACTGCACGCGACAGCGAGACCGACCTGCTCGTCGGGCTCGGCGTCGGCGCGGACGACTACATGACCAAGCCCTTCTCGACCCGCGAGCTGGTCGCCCGGATCCAGGCGGTTCTGCGCCGCGTCGAAAGGTCGGCGGCCCAGCCGGTCGGCGCCGTGGTCGCGATAGCCGACCTGGTCGTCGATCCTGGGACCCGGCGGGTTCGCCGTGGCGCGACCGAGATCCACCTCACCCCTACCGAGTTCGAGCTGCTGCTGCGACTGGCGTCCCGGCCCGGCGTCGTACACACGCGCGAGCAGCTGCTCCTCGACATCTGGGGTTGGCGCGACGCCTCGGGCACCAGGACCGTCGACTCGCACGTCGCGGCGTTGCGCCGCAAGCTCGGCGACGGCCTGCTGCGCACGGTCCACGGCGTCGGGTACGCCGTCGAGGCCAGCCCGGGCGGGACCACACCGTGAGACCGCTCGACCGGCTCACGTCGATCAAGGGCAAGCTCAGCGTGCTGATCGTCGTCGCGGTATCGGTCGCAGTGATCGCGATCGTCTTCGGCTGGCGAACCGGGCTCAAGCCTCCCGCTCGCGCACTCATCGCGATGGTCTTTGCCCTGCTGATGGTGCAGGTGGTGGCCCGGGGCATGACCTCGCCACTGCGCGAGATGGCCGCGGCGGCGCGGGCGATGGCGGCGGGCGACTACGGCCGGCGAGTGACCGCGACCAGCCGCGACGAGGTGGGAGAGCTGGCCCGGGCGTTCAACCGGATGGCGACCGAACTCGCCGAGGTCGACCGGATGCGCCGCGATCTGGTCGCGAATGTCTCGCACGAGTTGCGTACGCCGATCACCGCGCTGCAGGTCGTGCTGGAGAACCTCGTCGACGGCGTCGAACCGCCGGATCCGCACACGCTGGCAACCCTGCTGCGCCAGGTGGAACGCCTCGGCCGGTTGGTCGAACAACTCCTCGAGCTCTCCCGCCTCGAGTCCGGTGGCGTGCCGCTCGACGTCGCACCTTTCGCCGTCGCGCCGTTCCTCGAGCAGGCAGCGCACGAGGCGCGGGTCGCGGCGGAAGTTGCGGGGGCCGACGTGCGGATCGTGGTCGACGTCGCGCCGCCGGCGCTGCGGGTCGACGCCGACATCGAACGCGTACACCAGGTCGTCGCCAACCTGCTCGACAACGCGTTGCGACACTCGCCGCCTGGTGGCGTCGTCACGGTGCGCGCCCGTTCGTCGGCAGGCGGCGCGGTCGACTTCGAGGTCTCGGACGAAGGCCCCGGCATCGCGCTGCAGGACGCCGAGCGGGTCTTCGAGCGTTTCTTCCGCAGCGACGCGTCCAGGTCGGCAGCCATCGGCGGCACGGGACTGGGTCTGGCGATCGCCCGCTGGGTGGTCGATCTGCACGGCGGCACTATCAGGGCCGAGCGCAACACGCCGACCGGCGCCCGGATGGTCGTCAGCCTCCCGAGGAGAGCCGCATGAGCAACGAAGGAATCTGGCCGGGGTCGGCGGGGGACCCATGGCGTCAGGACCCCGTCCCGGAAGGCCGGGGCACGTCGTGGGGCTCGATCAGCGGGTCCCGGGAGCAGGCAGAACGGTCTGCAGCAGCGGCGCGGGCGGTCGCGGCCCGGCCGAAGGTGCCTGCCGGTCCGCGCTGGCTGCCGGTCGCCGCGGCCCTGGCCGGGCTGGTCGGGGCGGTAGCCGTTCCGGGTGCGCCGCCAGGGCTGGGCGTTGTGGTGACCACGGTTGCCGTCTCCTGCTGCCTGCTGCCACTGCTGCTCCGGCGCGGGGTGAGCGGCTGGAGTCTCGCTGCTGGAAGTTGCGCCCTGTTGCTGGCCGGCATGAGCGGCGTACTGGATGCCGATTGGCTCGTCGCCGCGGACCTGATGGCGGCGTTCGCGGTCGGGTCGATCGTGCTGGCGGGGGGTGCCAGCTTCCGCGATCTCGCGCGCGGCGCGGCCTCCGTCGTGCTGGCGTCGCCGATGGTCTCGGCCCACCTCTCGCAGCCGGCAGCTGCGCGGATCCGGGCCAGGAAGGTGGGCCGGTGGGGCGCAACCGCCCGTGCGATCGCCCTGAGCCTGCTGCTCGTCGCGGTCTTCGGCGCGCTGTTCAGCAGCGCGGCGGCGGCGCTCGGCCGGCTGCTCGGCCACCTGGTGCCGTCGCTTTCGCTCGATCTGCTGCCGGTGCGGATCGCGTTCTTCGCTCTGGTCGTCGGGCTGGTCGGCGCCGGGGCACTGGTGGCTGGCCGCATCGCTCCCGTCGGTCTCAGTCGCGGGCTGCACGATCTCGCCGACCTGCTGCTCGCGCCGTTCGATCCCGAGCTGGCCCCCGCCCGGCCGTCGCGGCTGGAATGGCTGCTGCCATTGGCTGTTCTCGACGTGCTCTTCGGCGCTTTTGTCGCCGTGCAGTTCGCGGTCTTCTTCGGCGGCAACCACCACCTGGCGGTGACGCCCGGGCTAACCGCCGCTGAATACGCGCGCACCGGCTTCTTCCAGCTACTCGCTGTCTGCATCCTGACCCTCGGCGTCGTGGCCGCGGCGATCCGCTGGGTCGACCGGGCCGAACGAACCCGGCTGCGATCGACGCTGGGCCCGCTCGTGGTGCTCACCGCGATCGTGCTGCTGTCGGCCGCCCAGCGGCTGGCCAACTACGAGGAGGCATTCGGTTACACCCGGCTGCGGCTCGTCGTCGCGGCTTCGATGGCGGTCATCGCCGCCGTGCTGGCGCTGCTGCTGATCGCTGGTGCGCTGTGGCGGGCCCGATGGCTCCCACGCGGCGTACTCGCTGCGGGTGTCTTCGCCCTGCTGGCTCTCAACCTGATAAATGCCGACGGGTTCATTGCCCGCCGCAACATCGATCGCGCGGGTGCGGCCGGGTCGGTCGACACGGCGTACCTCAGCGGCCTGAGTGCGGACGCCGTCCCCGCTCTCCTGCGCTTGCCGGAACCGGCCAGGTCGTGTGTGCTCATCGCCTTGCGTGCCCGTCTCGATCGCGCGGACGAGGGCGGGTGGCGCGGCGCAAACTTCGCACGCGCCCGGGCCAGGGCGCTGATTGCCGCCACCACAATCGTTGTGTGCCCAAATCCCGTGGTTTCCTCCAGGGAGTAGGAAGGAACCTCGCGGGCGCGGTCGGTGTATCCATGACGAGACCGACTGGTGGAGGGCCGACCACTGGACGACAGCGAGCTCGTACGGCGCGCCCGCGCCGGTGACGAGCGCGCCTACGAGGAGCTGGTACGACGCCATCAGGACGTCGCGTTCCGGGTAGCCGTGCTCATCTCCGGTAATGCCGCCGACGCCCAGGACGCGGCGCAGGAGGCGATAGTGAAGGCGTACTACGCGCTCGACCGTTTCCGGCTGGATTCGCCGTTCAAGCCCTGGTTGCTGCGGATCGTGGCCAACGAGGCGCGCAACCGAAGGCGTTCGGCCGGGCGCCGCGAGAAGCTGGAAATCGCGGTCTCGGCGGAGCGCTCCTCGGGGGGCGCGGCCCCGTCTCCCGAGGAGTCCGCTCTCGCACTCGAACGCCAGCAGGTCCTCATCGGGGCGCTCAACAAACTCAATGACGCGGACCGGGAAGTGATCGCGCACCGGTACCTGCTGGAGCTCTCCGAGGCCGAGACGGCCTTCGTGCTCGGCTGCCGGCCGGGCACCGTCAAGTCGCGGCTGTCCCGGGCGCTGCAACGGCTGCGCGCCGAGTTGGCGACCGCTCCCGGTGAAGAGGGGGTGCGGCCATGACGGACCTTCCCTACCCGTCGCTCGAGGCGGAGTTGCGCTCCCTTGCACCGGTTGTCGAGTACCCGCGCACGCCCGACCTCGCGTCCGCTGTTGCCGCCCGGTTGCGTGCCGGCCGCTCGACCAGCCCGTCGCCCGCGCCGCGCGGTGTACGCCGCCCGCTGTCAGGTCGGCGTACCGGATTGGCGTGGTGGCCGCGAGTCGTGGCTCAGGCGGCGCTCGCGCTCCTCGCGCTGGCTGCCGTAGTCCTCATCGCGTCGCCTGCCGCCCGCGCTGCCGTCGCAAACATCTTCCGAAAGGTCCCTGGCATCCGGGTCATCGTAGGAGCGGAAAACCGGCCGCGCTCGGCTCCAATAACGGCCGGGCCACCATCGAGTCCGGCGTCCGTGACGGCCTCCGAAACATCGTCACCGGCGCCGTCCGGAACGCCTTCTGACACCGCGTCGGCGTCGCCATCCGGGACATCGCCGTCGGCCTCTCCTACTGGCTCCTTCTCCCCGCGGCCGCCGCTGACGAAGGATTTCGGCACGCTGACGACCCTCGCCGCCGCACGGGCACGGGTGCCGTACACCGTCCGCGTACCAGCAAGTCTCGGGCGCCCGGACGCCGTCTACTTCGACCCCCGGGTCGGCCGGGGCATGGTGACCATGCGCTGGAGGGCGGGCGCTGGTCTGCCCGACGCCGGCGGGGGTGCAGGCGCGCTATTGACCCAATTCGACACCGCAAACAACCCGGAGTTCCCCTATTTCCTGAAGGAGTTGGCGGGGAGCGCCGCCACCTTCGAGCAGGCGCAGGTAAATGGCGGCGAGGGCGGGTGGATCGAAGGAGCGCATCAGGTGCAGTTCGCGGTGCCGCGCGAGGACGACGTACACCAGGTTGTCAGCAACAGGCTCGCGGCCAACACCCTCATCTGGCTGCAGGACGGCGTGACGATGCGGCTCGAGACCGCCCTGTCCCGGGATGCGGCCGTCGAACTGGCCGAGACGATCCGATAGCAGGGAACCCTCAGCCGCGCAGCGGTGTATTCACGGTGAAGCGGATCGCCGCTTCGAACCGAGGAGGTCATCGTGATGAAGCGTCTGCTCGCCGTTGCTGGGGCGGTTGCGCTGGTGCCCGTCATGGGTGCCGGACCGGCTAGCGCCGGCGGCGGCTGCCATGGCACCTATGTCCCCGACGCGCACGGCGTCTCCGTGGCCATCCGGGACTTCTGCTTCAGTCCGCTCGTTCTGCGAGTGCCGCAGGGCGCGACCGTGCGCTGGACCAACCTCGACGACACCGATCACAACGTCACCGGCGCCGCGTTCCTGTGGGGTAGCCAGGGCGACCTGCGTTCGGGCGACGTCATCACCTTCCGCTTCGACAGGAATGGCGTCTTCCCCTATGCCTGCACCATCCACCCCGGCATGGTCAGCGCGGTCGTGGTCGGCACCGGTGTGCGCGCCGCGAGCGACCCGATCACCACCGCGGCCGTGACGCAGGTCGGAGACATCGTCAACCGCAAGAACGCGACCACGGCTGTCGAGCCCGCACCGGCGGAGCCGGTCGACTCGCCGAGCGCGGCCGCGGTTGTGGGAGCGGCGCCGAAACCGCCGGATGCGCAGCCCCAAGCCGTCGCGAGCGCGCCCGCCGTCGCAGTCACCCCGGATGTTGTGCCGGCCGCGGCGTCCTCGTCGGTCGCCAACGACCACGGCGGTCAGATAGTTGCCGGTCTGGCGCTCAGCGGCGCGCTGGTTCTCGCCGGAGTCGCCTTCTTCGCACGTCGTACGCCGCCCCATCGCGAGTTCGTCGGCTGAGTTCCTCGTGCAGACTGGCTCAGCCGGCGAGTTCGGCGGGCAATGACTCGGCGTGCACGACGACTAGCTCGGACACGGCCCGGGTCAGAACGACGTACAGGCGGCGGAGTCCTCGCGACTCCGCAGCGACGATCTCGGCCGGCTCGACGACGACGACCGCGTCGAACTCGAGACCCTTTGCCAGGCTCGCCGGAACGATGGTGAGCCTCGTCAATTCGTCGTCGCTGCCAAGGACATGTGCGTCAATTCCCTTACGCCGCAGGGCTTTCGACAAGGCAGATACCCGGGAATCGGCGGCGATGACGCCGACCGAACCCTCGCGCAACAGCAGCGCGTCGACCTCGCTCGCGGTGCCGGCTTCGACTGAATCGACGCCTACCGGAACCAATCTCAGCGACCCGGCGGCTTGCCGGACCGAGACGGCAGGCGCGACCCCAGGGGCGATGACCGGGAGCAGCCGGCTGGC
>JBDTYE010000088.1:0-12548 GCA_040005895.1 Actinomycetota bacterium
CTTGACCGACTTGTTGCGCAGGCGCGCCTTCTCGTTGGTCTTGATGCGCTTGATCTGCGACTTGATGTTCGCCACGCGAAAGCCTCTGCACTCTGTAGAAGATGAGTCTGGTAGATGATGAGTTTGAGCCGATAATGCTGGATCGATGGGCGCAGCGGTCTACGCCGCGCAACCCGGGAGAGACTACCAGCCGGGGCGCGGGGCAGTCCAAGACGGACAGCCACGACGGGAAAGCTGTACGCCGCGGCGTACAGGGATCGCCGCAGCCCGTTTCTGCTGGCATGCTGCCCGCATGGCGATACCGAGCGCCGGCTACGGCGTCACGATGCGGCTCGAGGTCGGGTCCGATGCCACCGAGATCGGCCGCCTCACCACCGCACTGGGTGATGCGGGGGGCGTGGTCACCGCGCTCGACGTCGTCGAGTCGCAGCCCGACCGGATGGTGCTCGACATCAGCACCAACGCGAGGGACGTCGAGCACACGGCGGTCCTGACGGCAGCAGTCTCGGCACTGGAGGGCGTCACCGTACGCAAGGTGAGCGACCGCACCTTCCTGATGCACCTCGGGGGCAAGATCGAGGTGACTCCCAAGGTCGCACTGCGCACCCGCGAAGAGCTGTCCATGGCTTACACGCCTGGCGTGGCGCGGATCTGCCTCGCGATCTACGAGCATCCCGAGGACGTCCGGCGGCTCACGATCAAGCGCAACACCGTGGCTGTCGTAACCGACGGCTCGGCCGTTCTCGGGCTCGGCAATCTCGGTGCGGCGGCGGCGCTACCGGTCATGGAGGGCAAGGCCGCGTTGTTCAAGCGGTTCGGGGGAGTCGACGCCTGGCCGGTTTGTCTCAATACCCAGGACACCGACGAAATCGTGCGCACCATCGAGCTGATCTCAACGGCGTACGGCGCGATCAATCTCGAGGACATCGCCGCACCTCGCTGCTTCGAGGTCGAGCGCAGGCTCCGCGCATCCCTCGACATCCCGGTCTTCCACGACGATCAACACGGCACAGCCATCGTCGTACTCGCTGCTCTCACGAACGCACTGCGGGTCGTCGACAAGAACCTGAGCGACGTGCGGGTCGTCCTGTCCGGCGTCGGGGCGGCGGGCACGGCGATCATCCGGTTGCTGCTCCGCACCGGCGTCGGTGACGTGCTCGCCTGCGACCGGGCGGGTGTCATCGAGCGCTCGATGCCCGATCTGGACGAGTCCTGGCGCTGGGTTGCCGATCACACCAACCACGACAACTGCAGCGGCTCGCTGAGCGACGCGCTGGTCGGAGCCGACGTGTTCATCGGCGTGAGCGCGCCGAACCTGCTGGTCCGGGAGGACCTGCTGCGGATGAACGAGCGTGCGATCGTTTTCGCGCTCGCCAATCCGGACCCGGAGATCGATCCGTACGTCGCCCGCACCGTCGCCGCCGTCGTCGCCACCGGCCGCAGCGACCAGCCCAACCAGATCAACAACGTTCTGGCGTTTCCCGGGTTCTTCCGCGGTCTGTTGGACGCGCAGGCCCGCGCGGTGACCGACGAAATGTCCGTGGCCGCCGCGCGAGCCATCGCCGGCTGCGTCGCCGACAGCGAGCTCAACGCCAGCTACATCATTCCGAGCGTGTTCGACGAGGCGGTCGCGCCTGCGGTAGCCGCAGCGGTCCGCGCAGCCGTGCCCGCTCGCCCAGAATGATCACTTTGACCAACCGCTAGCTGGAACCCCCCGTCTGGACTCAGCTCCAGGTTTGTCAAAATGGTCCACTCGTCCAGGCGGCGAGGGGGCAGGTCGGCCACGGCGTGGGATCATCGCTCCTCGTGGCGCGGACGCGCTGCTACCGATGGCGAAAGTGAAGTCGAGACCGCGTGCCCGGAACCGACCCGAAGCTGATCCGCAACTTCTGCATCATCGCCCACATCGACCATGGCAAGTCGACGCTGGCGGACCGGATGCTGGAGATGACGGGCGTCATCGAGCAGCGCAACATGCGCGCCCAGTACCTCGACCGCATGGACATCGAGCGCGAGCGCGGCATCACCATCAAGGCGCAGGCCGTCCGGCTGCCCTGGACGATGGACGGCGTCGAATACGTGCTCGACCTGATCGACACTCCAGGGCACGTCGACTTCACCTACGAGGTCTCCCGGTCGCTCGCTGCCTGCGAGGGCGCCGTCCTCCTGGTTGATGCCGCGCAGGGCATCGAGGCGCAGACACTCGCCAACCTCTACCTGGCGCTCGAGAACGACCTGCACGTGATTCCGGTGCTCAACAAGATCGACCTGCCGGCCGCGATGCCGGACAAGTACGCCGCTGAGATCGCGCACATCATCGGCTGCGAGGCATCGGAGGTACTCCGGGTCAGTGCCAAAACTGGAGAAGGCGTGCGCGAGCTGATCGACCACATCGTCCGCGAGGTGCCGCCGCCGGTCGGCGACCCGCACGCGCCGACCCGCGCGATGATCTTCGACAGCGTGTACGACGCCTACCGCGGCGTCATCACCTACGTCCGGGTCGTCGACGGTCACCTTTCAACCAAAGAGCGCGGCCTGATGATGTCGACCGGCAACGTGCACGAGATCCTCGAAGTCGGTGTCATCTCACCCGAACCGAAGGCCACCAAAGGCCTCGGCGTCGGCGAGGTCGGCTACGTGATCCCGGGGGTCAAGAACGTCAGGCAGGCCCGCGTCGGCGACACCATCACCAACGCCGGCAAGCGGGCGACGGTGCCGCTCGCTGGTTACCGAGACCCAAAGCCAATGGTGTTCTCCGGGCTGTATCCAATGGACGGTTCGGACTACCCGGTGCTGCGCGAGGCGCTGGACAAGTTGCAACTGAACGACGCCGCGCTGGTCTACGAGCCCGAGACCTCGGTCGCGCTGGGCTTCGGTTTCCGCTGTGGTTTCCTCGGACTGCTGCACATGGAAATCGTCCGCGAACGGCTCGAGCGGGAGTTCGGTCTCTCGCTGATCTCGACCGCCCCGAACGTCATCTACCGGGTGCTGATGGAGGGCGGCCAGGAGATCGTCGTCACCAACCCGAGTGAGATGCCCGGCGGCAAGATCGGGGAGATCTACGAGCCCATCGTCAAGTCGATGATCCTGGCCCCGAGTGAATACATCGGCGCCATCATGGAGCTCTGCCAGACCCGGCGCGGCACGATGCACGCGATGGACTACCTGTCCGAGGACCGGGTCGAACTCCGTTACACGCTGCCGCTCGGCGAGATCATCTTCGACTTCTTCGACCAGCTGAAGTCGCGCACGCGCGGCTACGCCTCGCTCGACTACGAACCGGCGGGGGAGCAGGCGGCTGACCTGGTCAAGGTCGACATCCTGCTTCAGGGCGAGCCCGTCGACGCGTTCAGCGCGATCGTGCACAAGGACAAGGCTTATGCGTATGGCGTTTCGATGACCGGCAAGCTGCGCAAGTTGATTCCCCGGCAGCAGTTCGAGGTGCCGATCCAGGCCGCGATCGGCTCGCGGATCATCGCGCGCGAAAACATCAGCGCGATCCGCAAGGATGTCCTCGCCAAGTGCTACGGCGGCGACATCACCCGCAAGCGCAAGCTGCTCGAGAAGCAGAAGGAGGGCAAGAAGAGGATGAAGACAATCGGCCGCGTCGAGGTGCCGCAGGAAGCCTTCATCGCCGCTCTGTCCACCGACGAGTCCGACAAGTAACGACCGACGAAGGGCGCATGGCGTGGAGATCGACAACCTGTTCGGCGTTCCTGCGCACCCGCTGCTGGTCCACTTCCCGCTGCTGCTCATCCCGCTCGCCGTTCTGTCCGCGTTCGGCGCGGTGCTGGTGCCGCGGCACCGTCGCCGGCTCGCCTGGTTCGCCGCGGGCGTGACTGCCATAGCGCTGGTCAGTGTGCAATTCGCGATCGGCAGTGGAGAAACACTGCAGGACCGGGTCAAGAAAACCGATCTGGTACGCCGCCATGCATCGATGGGTGACAGCGTCCGCCTCTACGGAATCGTGTTACTCGTCGCACTGCTGGTCCTCGCGCTGCTACCCCAGAGCAGCTGGACTGCCGCACGTGCACAGCGCCGCCGGGTCGCGGTCACAGCGGTCAGCCTTTTCGTCGTAGTCGCGGGCATCGCCAACATCGTCGAACTGATCCGCGTCGGCCATTCGGGCGCGAAGGCCGTCTGGAACGACACGCCGCCTGCGGGGACCACTCCGAGCAGCCCAACTTCGAGTGACACCGTCGCCCCGAGCAGCACGACTCCCAGCAGCACGACTCCCAGCAGCACAACGCCGAGCAGCACCACCTCGAGCAGCACAGCGCCGTAGCTCCAGGACTTCCCGGTGGGCGCTTGGTCCGGACGGACGCAAGGCGGGCCTGCGGTGCGTGTCGCGGTAAACCGTACCGTCGCTACGTGGTGACCCCAGCGCTGGCGCAGATGCTGTCGATTGTCGTGAGCGCCCGGCCGAAATGAGTGGTGGCTGCGTCGAGAAGCTTGATCACCTTGTCACCCTCGGCTGACGTCAACCTGCCCTCGATGATGGGGGTCATCTTGGCGTAGCCAGCGCCGAGTCCACCGCTGGCGGTGGCTGCATCAAAGAAGGCCGTAGCCAGTGGCTTGGGCGCGTTGGCAGCGTCGACCTTGAAGGTGGCTTTGTACTCGTAGTAGATGCGTGAGATGTCCCACCAATCGCTCGACGCACCCCCGATATTCGTTGCATTCATTTGGTTCTTGAGAGGGATGCGCGCGCTGTAGTTCTTGCGACATGACTCGGCGATGCTCAGAGCCGGGGCGGCTTCCTCAGTGGGAGCCTCAGTGGGCACGACGACAGCGGGTGCTGCTGTCGGGGGCGACGTACGCCTGCGCTGCGATCGTGGTGAGCTGCTGGCCCGGAAAGGGCCAGCCGTTGACGTCGAGAATCAAGTGGCCTCCTGCGCCCTGGTTGTTCGCCGCGCGATAGTCGCCAGAGCCGCTAATTCCTGGCGCTGACAAATGCCCGCCAACAGCAAACGCTGCCTCGGCAGGGACCGGCACCCGAAGACCTAGAGGGCTTCGATGCTTACGACTTCGCCTACGGAGACCAACCGGCCGAAAACGTCCAGGCGATCGCCGACCACTGATGCGGGCCCGGCCAGTTCGCTACCGTCATGGAGCTCGACGAAGACAACCTTGCCGTCGTACACCGTCAGGTCCAGTACTGGTTTCATGACCGTTATATCGTCATTGCTGAGCCTGCCTCGCTCGCCCGCTCAGCCGGTCTTTCGCTCGGCGTCCGGAGTAGCTCGCAGCGGCGAAATGCCAGGCGCTCGGCGTACGCAGGCCGGTAGCCTGATCCCATGGGTCTGCTGAGGTCGGTCAATGTCGTACACGCGCTCATCCCGGATGTGTGGGGAAGTCTCGAGTTCACCGCCATCGACAAGCGGCCGGTCACCGGCCGGGTCGTTGTCGGTCCACTCGGAGTTGCGGGTGATTCCCAGTACGACACCGAGCATCACGGCGGCGTGGATCAGGCGGTCTATGCCTACGCCGATGAAGACAGGGAATGGTGGGCCGCGGAGTTGTCGCGCGAGCTCGGTCCGGGGGCCTTCGGGGAAAATCTGACGACCAGCGGTATCGACGTGACCAACGCGGTTGTCGGCGAACGCTGGCGGATCGGCACCGTCACCCTGCAGGTGCGAACCCCCCGGATCCCATGCCGCACGTTCGCCGGTTTCTGGCAGGTCGACGCCCTGGAGAAGCGTTTCACCGCCCATGGTGCATCCGGTGCCTACCTGAGTGTCGTCGAGGCCGGCGAGCTCGCGGCCGGCGAGCCCATCGAGGTCGTGCACAGACCTGCCCACGGACTCACCATCGGCGACATCTTCTCGGCCAGGTCCGGCGACCGAGCTCGCGTGGCGTTGCTCGCCGATGTCGACGACGCCACGGACAAGGACCGCAACTGGGCCCGCCGCGTCCTCGGGGTGCCCGCTCCCGCGTCGGGCTGATGCCATCGAATCCGCCTGCCGGCGATCCGATGCCGCCGTCCGGCGAACTGCCGGAGCGGGCTCTCCAGGAGTTGGGCCGTCGGCCCTTCGGTTTCTATGTGCACGTTCCGTTCTGCGTAACCCGCTGCGGTTACTGCGATTTCAACACCTACACCGACCTCGGCGGCATGCAGGGTTCGTACGCCGGCACGGTAATCGCTGAGATCGAACTGGCCAGGCGGGTGCTCGGCCACCACGAACTAAAGCTGCAGACCGTGTTCTTCGGAGGAGGTACGCCGACGCTGCTGCCCGCACGCGACCTCGGCCGGATTCTCCAGGCGCTGCAAGACAACTTCGGACTCGCCGCCGGTGTCGAAGTCACCACGGAGGCAAACCCGGAGTCAGTGGACGAGCACTACCTGGCCGCCCTTCGGGCTGAAGGGTTCACCCGCGTCAGTTTCGGCATGCAGAGCGCGGTGCCCCACGTGCTCGCGACCCTGGACCGGGTGCACGAACCGGGTCGGCCGCAGCAATGCGTGCAGTGGGCGCGCGACGCGGGTTTCGAGCAGGTGAGCCTGGATCTCATCTACGGGACACCGGGGGAGAGCGCGCAGGACTGGCAGCGCAGTATCGACTCGGCGCTCGGCACCCAGCCGGATCACATCAGCGCCTACGCGCTGATCGTCGAGGAGGGCACCCGGCTGGCCGGGCAGGTGAGCCGCAGGGAGCTCGCGATGCCGGACGACGACGATCTCGCGGACAAGTACCTGCAGGCCGACGAGTCGATCGCGGCGGCCGGCCTGGATTGGTACGAGGTCAGCAACTGGAGCCGGCCGGGTGGCGAGTGCCGGCACAACCTCGGCTATTGGCGTGGGAGTGACTGGTGGGGGGCCGGTCCCGGCGCGCACAGCCACGCCGGCGGCGTTCGCTGGTGGAACCTGCGACACCCGTCGGCGTACGCCGCTGCTGTCGAGGCAGGGCGCTCGCCGGGCCAAGCCAGGGAGGTGCTGACGGATGACGACCGGAGAACCGAAAGGATCTTGCTGGAGACCCGGCTGTCGACCGGCATAGATCCGGCGGTCCTCGTGCCGCAAGCCCGCCGCGCCCTGCCCCACCTGGTCGCTGACGGCCTGCTATCGGCGGCGGGGACCAGCTACGTGCTCACGCAACGCGGCCGGTTGCTGGCCGATCTGGTCGTCCGCGCACTTGTAGTCACTTCTGATCATTCTCCCGTCCCGTCTCACTAACGCCTGCGGCAGCGCCGACCAATTAGGGGTGACGACCGGGAGGTGGCGCTTCTTCGGGGTGGCGGGCGCTGTTGCCGTCGCCGTCCTGCTGCTGCTTCCCGACGGTCCGGCCGACCTCTGGTACCACGCGTGCGCCATCGTCGTGCTGATCCTGCTGGTGGGTGTGCTGATCGCGGATCGGGCCCAGGTCGAGGCTGCGTGGTGGTTGGCAAGCGGTGGGCTCGTGCTTCTCGTCGGGCGAGGCGCGCTCGGCTACCTGGATCGTTCCGCAGCGGTCGACGGCATCCAAGTGGCGCTCCTGGTCACAGGATGCGCGGCGATCCTGCTCGCGACCTTGCGGTTGATCGCGCTGCGGACCAACCTGCGCGATCTCGACGGTGTGATCGACGTACTCATGCTCACCAGTGCCCTCACGGTCGTGCTGTGGGAGTTCGTCGCGCGCCGTTACCTCGGTGACGGCCGCCCGCTCGGCTCCCCGATAGCTGTCGTCGCGTTCCCAATCGTGCAGGCGCTCGTGCTCTCGCTGTCGGTGCGCTTCATGTTCTGGGGAACCTGGCGGCACGTCGGCGGGTGGCTCTACTTCGGCGCGACGGTTGCCGTATTCGCGGGCAATGTCGACTACCTCGTGAACTCGGGCGAGGACCGCGGCGTGCCCTCCGGCGTGCCCGGCGGCCTGTGGCTGCTGGGCCTGCTGCTGTTCGCCCTGGCGGCGGCGCACCGGTCCCGCGGCGAACTGACTCGGGCCGCGCTGCCGGCTCTGTCCAGAGTGCCCTACGCCCGGCTCGCGCTCGTCGGCTCGGCGCTGATCGCCGCGCCTGCGATCGTTTTCGCCAACGCGCATGAGTACGCCGCCGGGCTGATCCCGGCGGTCGGGTCGCTCCTGCTGACTGTCATGATCGTCGGCCGGCTGTTCCGGGTGGTTGTCGAACGCGAGGGCGCCCGCGCGGAGATCGGGGCGCGTTCGGAGCAGCAACAGGCCCTCGTCAGGCTTGGCCAGCGGGCGCTCGCCGGCAGCGAACTCGCCAGGCTCTTCGACGAGGCGACTATTGCCGTCGCGGCCACGATGAAGCTCGACTACTCCGGTGTGTTCGAGCCCGCGGGCGCCGAGACGCTGGTGCTGAGTGCGGCAGTCGGCTGGGACCTGACCTCGTCCAGCCGCAGCACGGTAGGTACCGCCGAACCCTTCTTCGGCGTCCCGCTCGTAGCCGGTGCCCCCGGCTATCTCGACACCGAGCACCACAGCCACGGAATCCGCGCCAGCGACCTGCTTATCGACTCTCGGGCGATGTGCGGTGTCAGCGTGCCTATCGGTACGCCGGCGGAGCGGTACGGCGTGCTCGCCGTGGCCAGCCGGTCCGCGCGGCGGTTCTCCGCCGATGACGTCACATTCCTGCGGGCTGTCGCGAACGTGCTGACCGCCGCAATCGAACGCACCCGGACCGAAGACATGGTCCGGCAGGTGGCTCTGCACGACCCACTAACCGGATTGCCGAACCGCGTCCTGTTGCTCGACCGGCTGGAGAGCGCCCTGAGCCGGGCCAACCGGCACGGCGCCCGCGTTGCGGTCATGTTCGTCGACCTCGACGACTTCAAGGCCGTCAACGACACGTTCGGCCACCGGGCCGGCGACCAGCTCCTGGTCGCAGTCGCGCGTCGGCTGGAGCAGGCGCTGCGCTCCGAGGACACCCTGACCAGGCTCGCGGGGGACGAATTCGTCGTCGTGTGCGAACGCATCGACGCAGTCGAGACGATCGCGGCAATCGCCAGGCGGGTGGTCGACACACTGCGCGAACCCTTCGTGCTCGATGACGGAACAGCGCAGATCAGCGGCAGTGTGGGAATCGCTGTGGGCGCCGGCAGAGGTGACGACGTCGACCAGCTGCTGCGGGACGCCGACACGGCGATGTACCGGGCCAAACAGGCCGGCAAGTCGCGCTTCGAGCTGGCGGCCGGCGACTGGACGGATGCACAACGCGCCAGCTGAACGGTTCCTACGCCGTGAGGAACGCGGAAACGGCAGACCCGGAGAGCAGGATCACCGCGACGACCAGCAGGAAGCCGGCCGCCAGCGCGACAACAGCGGTACGCCGCCGGAGTGTGCGGCGCGCGTGGGTCCGACGGATGTTGCGCAGCAGTTCGGGTGCCGGGCGCAGGTCGAGCCGGTCGGGCAGGCCGCCCAGCGAAGCCTGCAGGTGCCGCATGAGTTCGACCATGCTGTGCGCCGCAGGCCTGGCGGCCGGGGCAAGGCCGGGCAGAAGCACGCGGAGCTGGGAGAGCGCCCGCATGGTCTGCCGGCGGACCGCTCCGACGGTGCAGCCGAGAGTGGCCGCCGTCTCCATTTCGGACAAATCGAGGCAGTGCCTGAGCACGGTGGCCGCCCGCTCGTCCGGCGGCAGCGCTCGCAACGCGCGCACGAGATCGTCGTCCGGGCCGTCCTCAACCGTCAGATCGATCACCGTCGAGGCATGGGTCCGGCGCAACCGGTGAGTTTCGGTCGCCTCGTGGACGAGTGCGCGGCGTACGTAGTCCTGGGGGTGCCCGGACGCGGCGAGCCGAGGCCAAGCGCCGTACGTGCGGGCCAGCGCATCTTCCAGCGCGGCCACGGCGGGCTCGGTCTCTGTCGTCAGCAGAAAAGCCAGCCGCAACAGGCCCGCCCCCTCAGCGGCGACGAATTCGTCGAACCCAGGCACAGCGTCCGACCGAACTTCAGCAACCGTCACGACCTCCAGAGCCCTCAGCCCGGCAAAAAGGTTGCACCCGGCCAAGAAATTTCTCCGCGGCTAGACTTGGCACTCAATACTGACGAGTGCCAGACGGCCAGGCCGATCGACGTGGAGGTGATCGAGTGCTCGACGAGCGCAAGCTCGAAGTCCTCCGCGCGATCGTCGAAGACTTCGTCCGCACGAGCGAACCGGTTGGGAGCAAGGCGATCGCCGAGGGGCACAACCTCGGTGTCTCGCCGGCGACCGTTCGCAACGACATGGCGGTACTCGAGGACGAGGGTTACATCGCGCAGCCGCACACCAGCGCCGGCCGGATTCCCACGGACAAGGGCTACCGGCTCTTCGTCGACCGGCTTTCGGCCGTCAAGCCGCTGAGCGCCCCCGAGCGCCGGGCCATCCACAGCTTTCTCGAAGGTGCGGCAGACCTTGACGACGTCGTACGCCGATCGGTCCGGCTCCTCGCGCAACTCACCCGCCAGGTCGCGGTCGTCCAGTTCCCCTCGCTGTCGCGTTCGTCGGTCCTGCACCTCGAGATCGTGCAGCTCTCGACAACCAGGCTGCTGCTGGTCGTGATCATGGATACCGGAAGAGTCGAGCAGCGAGTGGTCGCCGTGCCGTCCGCCATCGACGCGGGCCAGGTATCCGACCTGCGGACGCTGCTCAACGAGCGCCTGTCGGGTCGCAAGCTGGCCGAGGCACCGGGCGTCATCGCCGAACTGCCTGACGTCGCCAGGCAGGAGATCAGGCCGATCCTCACCACCGTCATCACCGTGCTGTTCGAGATGCTCGTGGACAAGCGCGAGGAACGCGTCGCGCTCGCGGGCACGGCAAATCTGACCCAGCAGTCGATCGACTTCCCATCGATCCGGCCGGTTCTCGAAGCACTGGAGGAAAACGTCGTACTGCTCAAGCTGCTCGGTGATGCCAGCGATCCCGGCACGGTCCTCGTCCGTATCGGCGAGGAGAACGCCGTCGAGGGGCTGCGCTCCACGTCGGTCGTCTCGATCGGGTACGGCCCGGGCCCGGCCGTCGCCAGCCTCGGGGTCGTCGGCCCGACGCGAATGGACTACGCCAACTCCATCTGCGCGGTGCGCGCCATCGCGCGGTACGTAGGCGAACACCTCGGCGGCGTGTGACCGTGGCTGCTGACTACTACGGCGTCCTCGGGATCGGCCGGGACGCCACCGCGGACGAGATCAAGAAGGCCTACCGCAAGCTGGCCCGTGAGCTGCATCCCGACGTCAACCCGGACGAAGTCGAGCGGATGAAGGAAGTGACCGAGGCCTACTCGGTGCTCTCCGACACCGAGAAGCGGCAGCGCTACGACCTCGGCGGCGACCCCTTCGGCGGCGCCGGCTTCGGCGGCGGGGGCGCCGGCTTCGGCGGGCTCGGCGACATCATGGACGCGTTCTTCGGCGGCGGCACGGCCGGCGGCGGCCGCGGTCAGCGCTCCCGTGTGCGGCACGGCGCCGACGTCCTGGTCGGCCTCGAACTCGAGCTGGACGAGGCGGCGTTCGGCGCCAGCAAGGACGTCAGCTTCGACACCGCCGTGCTGTGTGGGCAGTGCCAGGGTTCCGGCACCGCGGCGGGCACCCATCCCGAGACCTGCAAGACCTGCCGTGGCCGGGGCGAGGTCAGCCAGGTCCAGCGCAGCTTCCTCGGCCAGGTGATGACGTCGCGGCCGTGCCCGGCCTGCGGCGGCGCCGGCAGCACGATCACTCACCCCTGCGCGGGCTGTGGCGGCGAGGGCAGGCTGGCCGAGCGGCGTACCGTCACGGTCAAGGTGCCTGCCGGCGTCGAGCACGGGATGCGGATCAGGCTCACCGGCGAGGGCGAGGTCGGCCCCGGCGGCGGCCCCGCCGGCGATCTCTACGTCGAAGTGGTGGAGAAGCCCCACCCGGTCTTCGATCGCGAGGGCGCCGACCTGCACTGCAAGGTGACCTTGCCGATGACCGCGGCAGCGCTGGGCACAACGGTGACGCTGCGCACGCTGGACAGCACCGAGGACATCGTGATCAAGGCGGGCACCCAGGGCGGCACGGTGCTGCCGTTGCGGGCGCGCGGCATGCCGCGCCTGCGCAGCGCCGGGCGCGGTGACCTGTTCGTGCACGTCGAGGTGGTGACCCCCGGCAAGCTCGACGACGAGCAGGAGGAGTTGCTGCGGCAGCTCGCCAAGCTGCGCGGCGAGGAACGGCCGCCCGGTACCCCGTCGGGTGGGCTCTTCGGCCGCCTGCGCGACGCATTCGCCGGCCGGTGACCGCGCCGCTGTTCCTGGTCGAGCCCGCGGCGATCGACGACGACGTGATCGTCCTCGACGGTCCCGAGGGGCGGCACGCAGCAGTCGTCGTACGCCTGCGAGCCGGCGAGCGGGTCGATGTCTCGGACGGCGTCGGCGCACTCGCGGAGTGCCAGGTTGCCAGCGTGGCTTCGATGTCCTTGCGGTTGAAGGTGCTCAACCGGGTCCAGGTGCCGCCGCCGGCTCCCCGGCTCGTCGTTGTACAGGCGCTGCCCAAGGGTGATCGCGGCGAGACGGCCTGTGAGGTGCTGACCGAGGTGGGTGTCGACGAGGTCGTGCCCTGGTCGGCGCAGAGGTCGATCGTCGAGTGGCGCGGCGCGCGCGGGGACAAGGCGCTGGACCGCTGGCGTTCGACCGCGCG
>JBDTYE010000089.1:0-12516 GCA_040005895.1 Actinomycetota bacterium
CCGCAGCACTGTCGGCCAGCGAGGGCAGGCAGCGTGAGTTCCTGCTGTCCATCAGCCACGAGCTGCGTACGCCGCTCACCGTGCTCGGCGGCTTTGCCGAAGCCATCGCGGACGGCGTCACGACGGGGGACGAAGCGGCCGCGGCCGGCGCGACCATCCAATCGGAAGCGGCCCGGATGCAGCGGCTCGTTGCCGACCTTCTCGACCTGGCCCGACTCGGCGCGGACGACTTCCGTCTCGACCTGACGCCCGTGGATCTGACCGCGCTGATCACGGACGCAGCCACTGTTTGGACCCAGCGGTGCGCCGCCGTTGGCGTACTGCACAGCGTCGAACTACCGGACCACCCGGTGTGGGTGAGCGGCGATCCCGGCCGCCTGCGGCAGGTCATCGACGGGCTCGCGGAGAATGCGCTGCGCGTGACGCCGAGCGGCCGGCCGATCGTGTTCGCGCTGCGGCCCGACAGCGCTGGGCGAGTCGCGGTGATCGACGTGCGCGATGGCGGGCCAGGCCTACAACAGGAGGATCTGGCGGTGGCCTTCGACCGGTCAGTGCTCTACGAGCG
Source organism: Actinomycetota bacterium (assembly GCA_040005895.1). Taxonomy (GTDB): domain Bacteria; phylum Actinomycetota; class Actinomycetes; order BP-191; family BP-191; genus JBDTYE01. Next base: position 566 of record JBDTYE010000089.1, read on the forward strand.
TTACCGCGGGGTACGCCGTGTCGGCACCGGCCTTGGCCTGGCGCTGGTCGGGGGTCTGGTCTCGCGGATGGGCGGCGTCGCGCGGGCCGGTCATGCGTCCGAAGGCGGCGCATCGTTCACGGTCTCGCTGCCGCTACTGCCGCAGTTCGTCCCTGGGCGATGATGGTCCGGGTTCATCCTGGGAGGGACGATGACCGACTTCGAGGATCTGCGGCTCGCAGTCTTCCGCACCTTTGCCGCCACCGGGCTGGCGCCGCCGGTCGAGCAACTCGCCGGTGACGCGGATCTCGACGAGGCAACTGTCAAGGAGGGACTGAGGCAGCTCGCCGAAGCCCGGCACCTCGTGCTCGACGAAACCGGTCGGATCGCGATGGCGCATCCGTTCTCGGCGGTGCCATTGGGTTTCGCGGTGATGGGGACCAGGACTCTCTGGTGGGGCGGCTGCGCGTGGGATTCCTTCGCGCTCCCGCATCTGCTGCCGGACGAGGGCGTCGTACTCGTCTCTACGCGGTGCCGGTCGTGTGGCCGCCCGCACTCCTTCAACGTCGGACGGTCGCGACCGCCGGAAGGCAACCAGGTCGCGCACTTCCTGGTGCCCGCCGCGCGCATGTGGGACGACGTCGTGCACACCTGCGGCAATCAGCGGATCTTCTGTTCGCGCGGGTGCGTCGATCACTGGCTCGAGAGCACCGGATCGTCGCTGGGCTACGTGATGGACCTGACCACGCTCTGGAACCTTGCTGCCCATTGGTACGACGGCCGTCTCGACCGCGGCTACGTGCGGCGCGATCCGGTTTCGGCCGGTGACTACCTGCGCAGCGTCGGTCTGGTCGGCCCGTTCTGGGAGGCGCACTGATAGCGCAACGGAAAGCGCCGTCGTACCAAGGGATGTGCCCTGGTACGACGGCGCTCATGCGTTGGATCTAGGAGACTGACGCGGGTGTCGTGTCGTGCGCCCGCTCGATGGTGAACGGCACGCTGGTCGGGTTGATGCGGTCCTTGCCGAGGAAGACCTGTGCCGGCGTGGCCTGCGCGGCGCCGATGCGCACCGCGACGTGCACGGTCCGCGAGCAGTTGGCGCCGAAGTCGAAGCCGTCGATGTAGCCGTAGTTGTTGAACGTGAACGCGATCGTGTGCCGCTGCGGGCCCACCTTTACGGCATCGTTCTTCTCGAGTGCTACGCGGTGCACGGCGCCGACATGTGCGCTGACCGTTATCGAACCGGTGATCGTGACGCGGTCCTTTCCGGGGTGCGTGACGCGCAAGGAGTAGCCCTTGCCCGCGTCGTGCCACAGGTAGACGCCCAGCGCCTGATGCGGCTTGACGCCGGGCGCGCCAACGACGCTCACAGGAAGGATGCCGGTCTTGCAGTCGGTGGTCGTCGCCGCCATCGCGCCGGATGCCGAAGCCAGTGCGAGTGGTGCCATCAGGGCGGTTGCTGCGCCGAGGGTCGCCAGCCTGCTGAGTGTTCTCATCGTCATGCCTTCCGGTAGCCGGGGTCACGTGAGTGTGACCCACCGGCTCCGACTATCGGGAGGGGACGTGCGACGACCGATCAGGTCATGTTCGGATCGGGTAAGGGCTTCCTATCGTCGGTGCCACAGGCATCCGGTCGCCAGTGCCGCGTCCTGGGCCGATGGTCAGGCCGTTGATCCAGGGGACGTTACGCCGGCAATGCCGGTCGCATTTCCCCTGGATCTTGCCTATTCGGGCGCGCGACCAGGGTCGCATCCTCACGTTCAGATTGGAGCCGGCGTGCTGCTGATCTGCTGATCTTCATGCGCCAGGCGGCGGCGTACGCCACCAGAGCTGCGCACGCAACGGAGGTCGCGAGCAGCGGGCCGCTGCGCAGGTCGGGTCCGGTCATGATCCCGTGCACGAGCGCAACGGGCCACACGGCGTACGCCGACCAGTGCACGACCTTCCAGGCCCCGCGGCTGATGTGTTTGCGCAGGGCCGTTGTGATGAGGATCGCTATCAGCAGATCGATCGCGACCGCGCCGAGCCCCAGCCAGAGTGGTTGGTAGCTCGAGTGGAATGGGATGAGCGCGTCGGCCCATGCGATCGTCACGAACGGATCTACGACCGCCGTCACGATGTGCACGGCGAGGAACGCGACCGCCAGCAGCGAAGCGTTGCGGTGCAGTCCGAGAACCACCAACTTGGGCAGCCCTGGCACGGTACGCCGCCCGCTCACCCCGACGCCGAGGAGCATTACCAGTGTCAGCAGCACGATGGACACCGTGCCGGTGGCGCGGCTGGCGTACCAGAGCGCAGTGCTGCCGGTGAAGGCGTTCAATTCTCGCCTCCCGGCCACCGGCCGACGGTCACGATGCTGCCGCCGTCGGTGACCAATCGGGCGTCCAGTCCGCCGCGTTGCAGCCAGCCCGGCGCGTCGATGCCGCGAACGATGCTGGCCGTGCTGGCGATATTGGCGTCCACGCAGCTTGCAGCAGCGACGCTGACCGTGCGCCAGGGCGAGGTCACCGGTAGGCCGCTCAGTGGGTCCAGGATGTGATGCATCAGCCGGCCGCCTCGGGTCCATTTGCGCGCGGCCGTGCTCGAGGTCGCCAGGCCGCCGGACGTCAGCGAAATCCCTTGTGTATTACTGGTTTCCACTGTCGCGTCCGGGTGTCCGGCGATGTCCTGGACACGCACCGGCCAGCCACCCGACGGTGCCACGCCGCCCACCGCGATGTCGCCGCCGAGGCTGACCAGAACGCCGACGCCCGTCGATTCCGCGATCTGGCTTGCGGCCCGGTCGGCGGCGAGGGCTTTCGCGGTCGCGCCCAGGTCGAGTCTGGTGCCGCTCGGGATCGTCAGCCGCCGCGACTCGAGGTCGAGTTGGACCAGTTGCCATCCCGGCACCGGGCGGCGTACGACGCGGATCGCCCGGCCGGTCCTGGCCACTGCGGCAAAATCGCGGTCGTAGCCGGCATCGTTCATGGCCTGACCGACCGTGAGGTCGACCTGGCCGCCGGTTACCCGCGCCGCACGCAGGGCCACCTCGATCGCCTCGGCCAGCAGCCCGCTGATCTCCTGCGGTACGCCGTCGGCACCGTCGAGCGCGACGAGCTCTGAGTCCTTGCGGAAGCGGCTGCAAGCCTTGTCGATGCGGCTGAGTTCCGCGTCCAGAAGGGAACAAGCGACTCCGAGTGCCCGCGCGTCGGTGACCACGACGCGCACCTGTGTTCCAAGCGCAACGCCGTCGGCGCTCGCCATCCGGCGTGGCAAAGTCGACGTGCCGCCGGCCAGGACTGTGCTCATGTCGATCCTCCGCGGGTGAGTGACATTTGGATTTTGAATCCGGTCAGGAACCGCCGGACGTCGCGGCCGGCCTCGCGTTGCTGTTCGTGACGGCGGTTTGCGCCGGCTGCAGCGAGTCGTCCGTGGCGCCGGCCGACGACTGGCTGGTGCTGTCGGTGGAATCCGTCGTGGTCGGCGTACCGGCGAGCTGCGACAGGATCGACTGCCTCGAGTTCGCGTCGGCCGCCGAGCTGCCCGTTGTCGACGTGCTCTCCGTCGTGGTACCGGTCGACTGCGCCGAGTTCGCAGCAGCACTGATCATGAGTACGCCGGTCGCAGCGGTCGCAGTCACGCCGAGGCCGACCGTGATCCTGTTGAGCTGTCGTGCCATCCGCGCTCTGCGTTCCGCGCCGCGGCCGTTCCTCATGTCAGCTCGCAATCGTTTGAGGGTGCGCCGGCCGTGGCCCCTTCGTGCGTTGGACCACGGCCGCGCGCATCAGGTCAGGCGGTGCCGGTCGGCGCGGTTGACGTCGTCGCGGTCGAGGACGTCGCGTCGTCTGCGTCGCCGTCATTGCCGCGGTGCCCGCCACCACCAGGACCGCCACCCATTCCGGTGGCGACGGACGTCACGTTGAAGTTGGCGTCGAAGAGCACGGTTACCCGGCTGCCGTCGGCCTTCTTCATGTGCGCCTCGTAATCAGCCGGCCCGGAGTCGGTTTCGACCCGGATGATGGTGCCGCCGGGTACCGCCTTCAGCGCCGCCGCCCTTGCCTTGGCGAGGTTGCTGCCGCTGACCAGCGTCTCGTCCGAACGAACCGGAGTTGCGCTGTCCAGGTCCTTCGGTGCGGCCGGAGCCGGTGCTGCCGCCGAGCTGCTGGCGGACGGTGTGTCCGAAGTCTGGGCTGATGCGCTCATGGTGCTTGCGGCGATCCCGCCGGCGAGCAGACCGGCCGCGACGAGCGCCGCGGGCCGGGCGAAGCGGCTGATAGCGCTTCTTTCGTTCGAGTCGTTCGGCATTGTCCTACCTCCAGATTCGTGGCCACCGGGGGTGGTGGCCCTGAAGGCATACTTCGGCCCGAAGCTGGCTGTGACCCTGCCGAAGTCCTGTCGGTCCGCTGTGAATGCAAGATACGGCGTCGGAGCTAGTTGCCGCGTTGCTCAGCTGCTAGGGCGGGTCGGGTGCTCCGACCTCGTAGCAGGGCGTCCCGGCAGATCGCTATCGCCTGTGTGCGGCTGCGGGCACCGATTCGCGCGTAGACGTGTTCGAGATGCTTGGCGGCGGTCGCCTCGCTGATGCCGAGTTGCCGGCCGATCTCGCCGTTGCTGAGACCGTCCTCCACTAGTTGCAGGACTTGCCGTTCGCGGGTCGTCAGACGCGGGCCGGCATGCATCACCTGCGCCAGCGCGTTGTCAACGTGCGGACGGACCAGCCGCAGGACCAGTTTGTCGCGCTCGGAGAAGTCGCGGCCGGGTCCTCGGGAGAGGACGACAACGTTCATGTCGTTCGGCCGATGGGACAGCTCGAGTCCGATCTCGAACCGGATTCCGGCCGGCTCCCACGCATCCTGATACAGCCAGGTGCGCTCCAGATCCCGGCCGCGAAGCACGTCACTCACCTTCGTCACGGGCCCGTGCAGTCCCGACATGATCGGATGCTCAGGCAGGTGCTCGAGCCAAGGGCCGAGCGGCGCTCGTATGACCTGATGCGCCAATGGCGCCGACACGAGCGCGTGTTCATCGACTCCGTCGGTGAGGGAGTACCAGTTCCAGAACGCGACATCGCAGCGGACGAGTGCGGCTACGGCGCTCAACAGTTCTAGCAAATCGACCCTGTCGGGCCCGGCGCTGGCGCAGAGGCGAACGGCATTTACGACCAGCCGCAGGTCGCGCTCGGGCAGCTTTACCGAACTCATCGCTCACCTCGCCGGCCGTCCCGACAAAGGGACTACGCAAATCTGCGTATTTACCTCGCTGCATTCTCAGCGCAAGCCTTTGTCCAGGCAAGGTCGGAGTTCGCCCGCCGGGACCACGACCGTCATCTTGAGAGGAAACACCATGCACTCCACGCGGAAGTTGCTGTTGTCAGCACTAGCCGCGACAACGATGCTTGCGTCGTCTGTCGCGACCGCGGCTCCGGCCGGCGCGAGTCCTACTGCCGTCAATCTGGTGAGCGGACTGCAGGGCGGGGGCGGCAGCACGGTCGGTCCGGATGGAGCGCTCTACGTGACCGAAGGCGCGGCGGGGAGAATTTCGCGCGTTGATCCGGAGACTGGCACGGTCACGACGTACGCATCCGGCTTGCCGAAATCGATCATCGGTATCGGCGGCGCCATCGACGTCGCCTTCATCGGCAACACCGCCTACGTGTTGGTCACGGTCGTCGGTGCCGATGTCGGTGGCAGCAACGTCGACGGCATCTACCGGGTCGACAGCGCCGACCACTTCACTGTTATTGCGGACATCGGCGCCTTCGCGACGGCCAACCCGCCCTCGACCGCGTTCTTCCTCCCGACCGGGGTCCAGTACGCCATGCAGAAATACCGTGACGGGTTCCTTGTCACCGACGGCCACCACAACCGGGTGTATCGCGTGACGCTCGACGGCCAAGTCAGCGTGCTGATCGCGTTCGACAACATCGTGCCGACCGGGATCGCAACCCGCGGAAACCGGATCTATCTCGCCCAGGCCGGCCCGGTGCCGCACCTGCCGCAGAACGGGAAAGTCGTCGTCTTCACTCCGGGAGATGCCACGGCTGCTGACGTGGCAGCGGGCTCACGGCTGCTGGTGGACGTGGAGTTCGGGCCCGGCCGCGGCCTGTTCGCCCTCGCCCAGGGAGACTTCCCCGCCGACGGCGCTCCCGGCTCTCCGGCGATCGCCGGCACGGGCAGCCTCGTGAAGGTCAACAGAGGGGAAGGCACCTTCACCCGCGTGGTCAACCACCTGAATCGACCGACCTCGCTGGAGTTCATCGGCGACACGGCGTACGTCGTGACGCTCGGCGGAGAGATCTGGAAGATTGAGAACGCCGCTTGAGCGCCTGTTGACGAGTAGAGAAAGACCAATCTCTGACACGTAGCAAAGTCTGGGGACCGGCGGCGGGCCGGTCCCCAGACTTTGTTGTGGTGGTTGCAGCTAGTCAGCTGACGCACCGGTTCAGCGCCCGGTAGCCGCGCTGGTCGGAGTAGCCGCCGTGCGGACCCATGCCGCCGGCGTACTCGTTCCGGTATTCGAAGGCGCCGGAAGGGGTCTGGAAGGCGAAGTGGAAGTACCAGTAGGTGACGCTGCGCTGGTGGATCACGATGTGGCTGGCTCCGGGCACGGGGCGCCAGGTCGGCAGCGTGATCCAGTGGCCGTTGATGAACTCGGAGACCTTCAGGTAGACGGGCAGCTGCTCCTCGTAAGGGAACAGGTCGGTGCCGGCGTAGACGCCGCTGCCGAAGCCGACGGTGTGCACGTCGAGGGTGATCCTGTGGTTGGCCGAGTTGCAGGTGACGGTCTCCTGCGCCCAGGCCCCGCCGGCGTCGACGACTGCGGAGGCGGGTGACGCCAAGCCGCCGACGATGGCGAAAGCCGCAGCGGTGGCGGCGATCGCTCCGGTGAAACGGCCGAAGCGGCGAGCGGAGTGCCGTTCTGACTCGGATGCGGTGCTTGCGTTCATCGTGGTCTCCCTGCGCTTTTCGCGGCGCCATCTGCGTCGACATCCGCAGAGTGCGGGGAGGGGCTTAAGAGGCGCTGATCGAACGCTGAAGAGCGTCGGCGCTACCTGCGGGTCAGCACGATGGTGGCGGTCGCCGTACCGCCGGATCCTGGGCCACAGCCACCGTCATAGTGCCGAATCTGTTGACCGGTAAGGGTTTTCGGTTGGCTGGCCAGCTTTGCGGACGGGTCAGGCAGGTCGACGACGATGAAGATGTGCGACAACGGCTTGCCCGCGTTCGGTCCCGTGATGCAGTTCGTGGCAAATGTCTCTGATTGCCCCCGCCAGTGCCCGCCGGAGAGCACCAGGGTGTATCGCCGTCCCGAACTCGAAACGACCTGTGCGGTGCACGTGGTCGCGGCGGTGCAGATCGCCTTGACGGTCCACACGCTCGGCGGAACCGGATCGCCGACCTTCGTCGGCGTCACATTGTCCGGGTTGAAGACGAAGACGTTCACTGCGGTGAACTTGCCCGTCAGGTTGTACATGCCCGCGAGCGCCTGGGCCGGCGTCACGGGTTTCGCCGTCGGCGTCGGCGTCGGTGTCGCAGTCGGCGTCGGAGTTAGCGCAGGCGTCGGAGTCGCCGATGGTGCAATGCTCGCAGGCGCAATCGATTCGCTGGCTGCGACCGAAGCCAACGGCGGCGCACCTGTCAAGGCTGGGGTCGATGACGGAGCCGGCTTCGCGCCCGCACCGGCGCCGTCATCGCGGCTGCTGATGGCGAACGCGATGCTGCCGAGCGCAACCAGGCCGGCGGCTGCCGCTGCCGCAACGAATTTGGTACGCCGAGTGATCCCGCCCCGCACCGGGGACAGCAGTCCGGCGGCCGCTGTGGTTGCAGCCTCGTCGCTGGTCGTATCTGGGTGCCCACCGCTCGCGCCCGCCGCCGCCTGGACCGCCGCGACACCGGCGCTGCCTGCGAGTGCGGCCATGCCCGCTTCGGTCCACCAGGCCGCGCCGTAGCGGCGTTCGGCTGCATCTTCGAGCGCAGCTAAGAACTCGCCTGCGTCTCGATAGCGGTCGAGCGGGTTGGTCTGCAGTGCACGTAGCAGCACCGCGCGCAGCGCGGGGTCCGACCGGCTTGGATCCGGGGGAGTGGCGGCGAGGCCGGTGAGCAGGTGTGTGAGTACTGCCGCCGCGGAGTAGACGTCACTGGCGGGTGTCGCCGGCTGGTCGGACGTGGCTTCGGTACTGCGGTACGCCGAAGTACCGAAGCTGCCGACTGAACCCGTCGGCGCGGCGAGCCCGAAGTCGATCAGCCGCGAGGTGCCGGTCAGGTCTACCAGGATGTTGGAGGTCGAGACGTCGCGGTGCACGATCCCGCGCTGATGCGCATGCGCGAGCCCTAGCAGCGCCCCGCGGATCACGCCGAGGGCTTGCTTGCTCGAGAGCTGCCGGTGTTTCGCGAGCACCGTGGACAGCGTCGCGCCGTCCACCCATTCCTCGACGATGTACGCCGCGGTGTCGTCCTCGATGAATCCGTACACCTCGACGATGTGCGCCTCGCTCAGCGACGCGAGTACCTGCGCCTCGGCCCGCCACTGCTCGCGGAGCGCGGGAGTCGGGTTGTCGAGCCGCTTCAGCGCCACATTGCGGTCGAGCTGCGCGTCATGCGCCTTCCAGACCGTGCTGGTCGATCCCGTTCCGACCGGGCCGATCACCTCGTAGGTGCCGATCAGCGACATGTAGCGCCCTTTCTCGGCAGGTGCCGCAGGTTATCCCGTGCTTCGCCGCCGGCGGGCCGGAACGAAAAGGTCGGGGCCGTTGGCCGAAAACCGGTGGCTACGATGCGGCCATGACCGCGACGCCTCTACCGAGCAGCGCGCCGGTGCGGTTGCCGCCGGGCTTCGACTACGTCGAGCTGCTCGGCCGCGGAGGCAATGGGTACGTCGTGTCGGCCCGCCAGATTGACCTGGACCGGCTCGTCGCGATCAAGATGATTTTCGGCGGGGCGCTGGCAGCCGGCGGCGTCGCCCGGCTGCAGCGCGAGGGACGCGCGCTCGCGCGGCTGAGTCATCCCAACGTCGTACGCGTGTTCGGGGCGTTGCCCATGGCCGACGACTTGGCGCTGGTGCTCGAGTTCGTCGAGGGCGGGACGCTCGAGTCGGCCTTGACGTCGCGTCGTCTCGATGCCGCCCATAGCCTTTCCGTGCTGACTGACGTCGCTGCCGCGGTCGCGCACTGCGCAGAGCAGGGCATCGTGCACAGAGATCTCAAGCCCGCCAACATCCTGCTTACCGGCGCAGGCCGCGCCAAGGTCGCCGACTTCGGTCTCGCCCGGCTGTCCCGGGCAGCCGCGGCGTTCCGCACCGGGAGCGGCGTTGTCTCGGGAACGGTGCAGTACATGGCGCCTGAGCAGCGTGATGATCCCGACCGCGAGGACCCGGCGAGCGACGCCTACAGCTTCGCCGTCATTGCGCACCGAGTCCTCACCGGAGATTTCCCTTATGTGTCAGGGCAATCCCAGTTGTCCACCCAACTCGACCTGCAGACGCGCGAAGCATTCCGGCAGGCTTTGCACAATGACCCGGCGGTGCGATTGAGGCCGCAGCAGTTGCTCGATCGGCTCCGCGCCGCGCCCGCGCCGAGCTGGTCGTACGCCACTCCAGCCGACCGTTCGGAGGGACCGGTCGCGGCGCCGGACCAGGCCACGGCAGCTGGGGAGAGTACCCGCTCGGCGCCGCCGCCGTTCGCGCAGCGATCGCCTGAAGTCGTCGTGAGCGCTCAGTCCGGACAGTGGGTCGACGTGCCGGTCTACGCGCCGTCGCGTCGCCGGCCGTCGCCGGCATCATCACCGCGAACGATCGGTATCCTCGTCGGCGTGCTGCTCGTCCTGCTCTATATCGTCGTGCTGGCGCGTTGATGACGGGACGATTCGACTTCCGTGTCCTCGGTCCGGTGCGAGTACTTTGCGACGGCGTCGAGATTCCGCTCGGCGGCAGTAAGCGCCGCAGCCTGCTTGCGTTGCTCATCGCCAACCGCAATCGCGTCGTGTCGGTCTCGAGCATCGCGGACGCGCTTTGGGGAGACGACCCGCCACCGAGTGTCGCCTCGTCGATCCAAGTTGCAGTTTCAGGGCTCCGCGCCGCCCTCGCCGGAGCCGACGAGACGTCGGCGCGTACCTTCATCGAGACCGCGCCACCCGGCTACCGGCTGGTCGTCGACGATTCCGCCTGCGACATCGGGAGGTTCAAGCAGCTGCGCGAGCTCGCGATTAGGTCGCAGCAATCGGGCCGGCTCGCCGCCGCCGCGACGGCGTACTGCGAGGCTCTGGACGAATGGTCCGGCGCGGCGTACGAGGATCTGCTCGATCTTCGCTTCGCGGCCGAGCTCGCGGTCGCGCTCGACGAGCAGCGGCTCGCGACCATCGAGGCTCGGATCGAGGTCGATCTGGCGGCCGGCAAACACCGGGAGCTCGTCGGTGAACTCGCGACGTTGACCAGTCAGTACCCGTTGCGCGAGTCGCTCTGGACCGCGTACATGACCGCGCTGTTCCGGTGCGGCCGGCAGGCGGATGCCCTGGCGGCGTTCCGGTTGCTGCGCACCACGCTGATGGACGAACTCGGGCTCGACCCGAGCGTCGGCGCCCGTGAACTCGAGCGCGCAATTCTCGCGCAGGATCCGGCGCTCGCCTGGAAAGTCGCTGGCCCCGACCAGCCCGCACCAGCTCTCACCCAACGCGAAGCTGTCGAGGTCGCGCCCGCGCACCTGCGCGACCAGAACGGAAGCTGCACGCCCATCGACGGCAGCGGCTTGCAGATCGGCCGGCTTGCCGACAACTCGCTGGTGATCGACGATCCGAAAGTAAGCCGCTATCACGCGTCCATCGTCGCGACCAGCGCGGGTTATGTCATCACGGACCTGCATTCGACCAACGGCACCAGGCTCGACGGCGTTCTCGTCGTCGGCCCTGAGTTACTGCACGACGGCAACCGCATCGCGATCGGAACCGCTGAGTACGAGTTTCGCGCCCGACCCTCGGACTAGTCGGCGGTGAGCAGGCGCAACGCTTCTGCGTGCAGCAGGCCGTTTGTACCGAGCGCGCTGCCGCCGTGGGCGGTCGCTGCGCCGGAAAGATCGGTGAACGCACCGCCCGCTTCTTCGAGGATTACCTGAAGTGGGGCGACGTCCCACAGCGAGACCTCGGCTTCGGCCGCGATGTCAACGGCGCCCTCGGCGACGAGCATGTAGGACCAGAAGTCGCCGTACCCGCGGTTGCGCGCGACCGTGCGGTTGAGTTCGAGGAAGCCGTCGAGCCGCCCGGCCGATTCCCAATCGGCCATCTCCGAATAGCTGAAGCTTGCCTCGGCGAGCTGGGCCAGTTTGGACACGCGGATCCGCCGGCCGTCGGCGTACGCCCCGTCGCCCGCGCTCGCCCACCAGCGACGCTGCAGAGCGGGTGCAGAGACGACCCCGACCACACCCTTCCGCGCGACCTGCAGCGCGATCAAAGTTGCCCAGACGGGTACGCCGCGCACGTAGCTCTTCGTGCCGTCGATCGGGTCGATAATCCAGGACCGGTCGGCTGGTGTGTCAGCGCCGTACTCCTCGCCGATGATGGCGTCGTCCGGCCGCTCTTGCGCCAAGATCGCTCGCAGCGCGCGCTCTACGCCGCGGTCTGCTTCTGTCACCGGCGTCTGGTCGGGTTTGCTTTCGACGGCGAGGTCGAGGTCGAGAAAATGCCGCATGCTGATCTCGTCGGCGGCATCAGCGAGTCGCAACGCGAGCGCGAGGTCAGCGTTCATAGAACCGGCACCCTACCGGTGCGACCGGGCTAGGGGACCCAGTGCAATCAGAACGGCGGCGGGTCATTGCCGTTGGTCTGGTCTCCCGGGTCCGTGACGGAAAGCAGGGCGACGTCGTCGAGTCGGGCGGTTGCTGTCGGTGGGGCAACGGGCATGGGCGGTGACTCGGGTTCCTCGCTGGTCCATGCGTCGCCGGGTCCGCCGTCGTCATCGACGCAGGAGGTGTCAACGTCGTCGGGTGGGCCTTCGTCGTCGGGGTGGGG
>JBDTYE010000090.1:0-12411 GCA_040005895.1 Actinomycetota bacterium
AACGCGACGCGCTCGCCGTAGCCCGCTTCGACATGCCGGTCCAGGCAGTTGACCGAGACGTTGAGCGTGCCGCCGACGAACCACTTCGCGAACGGCGCGTCACTCCAGTCGAGCACCTGCGACCACGGCGAGTCCCAGCGCAGCCGGCGCGCCTGGGTCTCCCAGTAGGCCAGCCGATCAGCTGCCGCGTCGGCGTACAGCTGGGGTTGGGCATTTGCCTGGGCGGCGAAATCCGGGTCCGGTGCGAACCGGCGCGTCTCGGTGGACAGGTTGGAAAGTGCCGCCTCGGTTGCGCCGTCCGTCATCGTGACTCCCGTTTCCTGGTGCCGCCGGCGTGGTCCGCTCAACATAGTGCGGGGGCGGCGGCTCGAGCAGTCACAGAATATTGGTCTACACCACTTTGGCTAGCGCTTACGGCCCCGGGCCCGGTCGTCCTTCTCGACGTGGGCGTCGACCAGGTCGATACGGAACAGCAACTCCTTGCGGAAGTTCTTCAGCGCCACGAGGCGGCGATCCGTCTCTTCGAGGTGCCGCCTCAGCACTTCCGCCACCTTGCGTTTGGCGGCCGTCGTATCGCTGTAGGCACCGGCCACTTCGAGGATCTCGTCAAGGGAGAGGCCGAGTTCCTTGTGCAGCTCGATGAGGCGCAATCGGGCGACGTCGTCCTGGGTGTAGCTGCGCTGCGCACCGCGGCGCGCCGGCGCAGGGAGCAGGCCGAGGGACTCGTAGTAGCGGATCGTCCGGGTCGTGACGCCGGTCAGCTCGGCGAGGGCACCGATGCGCATCGGCTCGGCAGTGGCGGTCACATTTGGAGTGTACCGAATCTGACGACGTGTAGTAGGTTAACGTCAACGTCAACTTAGGAGCAACTGATGAAGCGTCGCGATATCGGAAAGCTCAGCGTCAGTGAACTCGGCCTCGGGTGCATGGGGATGTCCGAATTCTACGGCCATACCGACGATGCCGAATCGCTGGCAACCATCGCCCGCGCTGTCGAAGAGGGCGTCACTTTGTTCGACACCTCTGATATGTACGGCCCTTTCACCAACGAGATCCTGGTCGGCAAGGCGCTGGCCGGCGTCCGTGACGACGTGGTGATCGCGACGAAGTTCGGCATCGTCCGCGACCCCGTCGATTCGGCCCGCCGCAGCATCAATGGCAGTCCTGAATACGTGCGCGCATCCTGTGACGCCTCGCTGCAGCGACTGGGCATCGACACCATCGACCTGTACTACCAGCACCGGGTCGACCGGACCGTCCCGATCGAGGAGACGGTCGGCGCGATGAGCGAGCTCGTTACGGCCGGCAAGGTGCGTCATTTGGGCTTGTCCGAAGCGTCGGCGGCGACGATTCGGCGCGCCAATGCGGTTCACCCGATCGCGGCGGTCCAGACGGAGTACTCGCTCTGGTCACGTGACGTCGAGCGGGAGATCCTGCCGACGTTGCGCGAACTCGGCATCGGCCTGGTGGCCTACAGCCCGCTCGGCCGCGGTTTCCTCACCGGCCGCTACACCTCGATGGGCGACTTCGGTACCGACGACGTTCGCGGCAGCGGACAGTTCTCGGAGCGGTTCACCGAGCAGGGGCTGGCCGCCAACCTGCAGCTCGTCGAGCGACTCAAGGAAATCGCGGCCGAGAAAGGTTGTACGCCAGGCCAACTGGCCCTGGCCTGGGTGCTCGCACAGTGGGACGGCATCGTGCCGATTCCCGGGACCAGGCGGCGTACCTATCTCGAGGAGAACCTCGCGGCGGCCGAAATCCTGCTGTCCGCCGCGGAGCTCACGCGGATCGCCGCCGCCATTCCTGCCGACGAGGTGGTCGGCGAGCGCTACAGCCCGCAGAGCATGCGTTCGCTCAACGGCTGACGATTCCCACCCGGACGTGGAGGTCTAACGATGCGTTGTCCGCGGATCGTTGGACATCCACGTTCCGGGTTATTTGAAGGAGCTCGCGTACGCTGCCGCCCGTGACCGTGCCATCGACCCGACCGGCGGATCCGTTCGGAGCCGTTGCGGCTCTGCCGCTGGTGGCGCAGGCCGCGGAGTCGGCACGGGCGTCAGTCGACGCCGCGCTGTCCCACAACCTGATGCGGCGGCGCAGCGCGGAGGTGACTGTCGAGGCCGGCTTGCGATCCGCCCGTGCGACGGCGGCCCTCGAGGGTGCCGACCTGCCGCTCGAGGGGTTCCGCCGCTGGTCGCCGGACGCGGCGCGTGTCGACGCGGCGGGACTCGAAGCGGCGGGACTCGAAGCGGCGACCGTCTCGGGCGCACTCCGGCTGACAGCCGAGCTGGGCACGGTCCGCGGTGCCTTGGAACGCGCCCCGCTACAAGCATTCGCGCGTCTGCACCTGCTGGCCGGTGCCGGTGCCGGTGCCGGTGGGGCGGGTGCGGCGGACTCTCTCGGCCGGCCGCGGTCGGGTCCCGTTGGCGACGACCTGCAGCTCGGCCAGGCCCCGGCGGCGGCCGAAGTCGCTGCACGGCTGACCGCACTGGCCGAACTGCTCGTTGCGCGGACGTCCGCCCCGGCGCTTGTGGTCGCGGCCCTCGTGCAGGGTGAGTTGCTGGCCCTCCGGCCGTTCGCGTGGGGCAATGGGCTGGTCGCCCGAGCGGCTGGCCGGCTGGTGCTCGTGAGCCGCGGCCTCGACGTCAAGGCGGTGACGGCCCCAGAAGTCGGTCATGCCGATGACCCGGCGGCGTACCGTGCGGCGGCGCTTGCCTACATCGCCGGCGACGTCACGACCTGGGTGCTCCATTGCGCGCACGCGGTCGAACTCGGCGCTCGGGAAACCCTGGCGATCTGCGCGGCAATCGAGCGGCAAGCCGCCCGCTGAGGGCCGGCTCGCGGTCGTGGCCCCGTAGACATGCCGACGGCGCCGCAGCTGCAAGAGCTGGAGCGCCGTCGTTGCACGAGCTGCCCGGTTACCAAGCGTGCTCCTGGTCGTCGTGGTGTCGGCGTGAGCCGTCCTCGACGTGCCTCCCGCGGCTGGTCGCACGTGGGTGCTCGGGTAAATCGTGCGCGGCCTCCGAATGGTCGGGGGAACTCGCCCACCGAATCCGGCGTGCCGCACTTGCTGTTGTACGCCCGCCGGATCCAGATGGGAAGCCCCCAAATGTGTGATTTGTCCGGGACCGGGAATTACACCGTGTGCCCCCCTTTCCGGCGGGGCCATTGAGAGTGCAGAATGAATCGGACGCACTCCGCCCCCCAGACCTGTGGGCGAGGCAGCGCCTTCGTTCACGACACGCCCGCGACATCCCGGGTGTTGCGCAACTGGGGATCCAAACTTTGCAACAGCGAGAGGCTTAGACAAGCCCCTAAGCCGCGGCCGGCTCAACCCCCCCGGAGCCGGACCGCGCGACGACCCCCGCCACCCCCCCGGCGGGGGTCGTCCTTTGTGCTGGGGATTCCCCCCTGATGTCACTCGGGACTTCCCTCTGCCGCTGGCGTCCGGAACCGCTGCCCGTTCGCCTTCCTGCGTCCGGCAGCGTTCCTTGCCCGCAAAGACAGCATCTCTGTCCACAGATTGACCGAGCCGCCGCACCCCACATCCGCCGCCGCGATCCTGCTTGCAGGCCCAACCGACGAAGGAGTGCTGGTGTCCCGAATCCTGATCTGCACCGATGATCCCGACCTGCTCGAAGACTTGCTGCGGCTCGCGGCCGCGGCTGGTCTCGAATCGGATGTCGTTCGAGACATACTTGCTGCTCGCCAGCACTGGTCTTCCGCTCCGGCCGTGCTGGTCGGCGGCGACCTGTCGGCGATGTTCTCAGACACCCCGTTGCCGAGGCGGTCACGCGTCGTACTTGTCGGCCTCGATCTCGACGACGCAGACGTATGGCGCCGCGCCATGTCCGCGGGAGCCGATCACGTCGTCTTTCTGCCCGACGCGGAGCCTTGGATCGTGGAGTTCCTGGTGGACGCCGATGACCTGGGTGGCTGCATGGCGCCGCTCGTGGCCGTCGTCGGTGGCCGTGGCGGAGCGGGCGCGAGCACGCTGGCGAGCGCGCTGGCGGTGACCGCCCTGCTGCAGGGGATGTCGGCCATGCTGATCGACGTCGACCCGGCGGGCGGCGGCCTCGATCTCGCCGTCGGCGGTGAGGACACAGCCGGGTTGCGCTGGCCGGATCTGGCGGCGACGCGAGGTCGCGTGAGCGCCGGAGCGCTGTCGCTCTCGCTGCCGAGGGTCAACGACCTGACCGTGCTGTCTTGGGACCGCGGCAGCCCCCTGGCGATCAACGCGGAAGCGATCGAGTCCGTGCTTGCGGCGGCGCGGCGCGATACCGATGTCGTCGTCGCCGACCTTCCTCGCTCCTTCGACGAGGCGGCCCGCGCCGTCCTGGTCGAGTGCTCGATGTGCCTGATCGTCGTACCCGCCGAGGTTCGTGCCTGCGCGGCCGCATGCCGGATTGCCTGCGCCGCTCTGGCCGATGCACGCGACGTACGCCTTGTCGTCCGCGGCCCGGCGCCGTCGAGGCTGCGCGCGGAGCAGATCGCCTCGGTCATCGGATTGCCGCTGGCGGGCTACCTGCGGCCGGAGCCCGGTCTTGCTGCGGCTGCCGAGAGGGGGGATCCCCCGGCCCGCACCGGCCGGGGACCACTCGCGCACTTCAGTCGGCGTTTCCTCGAGCGCGACCTCGGGCTGCACTCGCGCCGGGCAGCCGCATGATCTCGATTGACCTCGTCGAAAGAGTCCGCGCGCGGCTGGTGGCAAGCAGCGCGGGAGCGTCCGCGGCGGAGGTTGCCGCGGCGTTGCGTGCCGAGGGTGTCGTTTGTGGGGATCAGGACCTGGCAGCGTTGCTCCGGGCGGTGCACGACGAGGTGGCCGGGGCCGGCCCGCTGGCCGCGGTGCTGCGTCACCCTGACGTCACCGACGTCCTCGTCAACGCACCCGACGAGGTGTGGGTCGACCGGGGCGCGGGCCTCGTGCCGCTCGACGTGCGCTTCCGGGACGATGCCGCGGTGCGCGCCCTGGTGACGAGGCTGCTTGCCGGCTCAGGCCGGCGCCTGGACACCGCGCAGCCGTGGGTGGATGCACGGTTGTCCGGCGGTGTCCGCCTGCACGCCGTGCTGCCGCCGGTGTCCCGGCGTGGCACCACGGTTTCGTTGCGGATCCAGCGGCATCGCCCGTTCAGCCTGGACGAGCTCGTGGCGTGCGCGACCGCGACATCGGTGAGTGCCAGGCTGTTGAAGGCAGTCGTCTCCTCCCGGCTCGCCGTGGTCGTAACCGGCGGCACCGCCTCGGGCAAGACGACGCTGCTCAATGCGCTGATCGGCCTCGCGGATCCCCGGGACCGGATCGTCATCGTCGAGGACGCCGCCGAACTCCGGCCCGACCAGTCCCACGTCGTGACCCTCGAAGCCCGCACTCCCAACGTCGACGGGGCCGGCGAAGTGACGCTGCGTGATCTCGTCAGGCAGGCCTTGCGGATGCGACCGGACCGGCTCGTGGTCGGCGAAACGCGCGGCGTCGAAGTCGTCGATCTCCTTGCCGCTCTCAACACCGGTCACGACGGTGGGCTCACGACGCTGCACGCCAACAGCCCTGCTGATGTGCCCGCTCGGGTGGAGGCGCTGGCCGCGCCCGCCGGCATGCATCGGGCGGCCGTGCACACGCAACTCGTCGCCGGGCTGCAGACGGTCGTGCACCTGCGCCGACTCGCTGGCGGTGTCCGCACGGTCACCGAGATCGGCGTTCTGTCCGGCAACGACGGGATCGCCCAGGTCCTGCCGGCACTGACTCTGGCCGGTCCTGGGCCTGGAGCGGCACTCCTGCGCCGGCTCATCGCCGAGCGCGGCGGCGACACCGACGCGGTCCCGTGATCGCCGCGGCGATGCTGCTCGCGGCTTGTTGCGCGGTGCTGGTTTTCGGAGGTGTCGGGGCGCCCGTACGCCGGCTGGAAGGCGCCTTGGGCGTACCCGCACAACCGGCGCGCCGCCCACGAGAGCGAGCCGTAGGCGTCCCCTTCCTCGTCTTCGCGGTCATCGGCACGGTCTACGCCGCCCGCGCGGGTCCGCCGATGACCGCGCTGATCGCGATCAGCCTGGTGTCCGTGCGCCTCACGGCGCAGCGACGCCACAGCCGGGCAACCCGTCGCGCCGCCGCCGCCGCGGTACCCGACGCGTGCCGAACGCTCGCTGCGGAACTCTCCGCCGGGGCTGTGCCCGCGGATGCCCTGGCCGCGGCGGCGGGAGGCTGTCCGGAGTTGCTCGCCGGTGTCCTCCGCGCCGCGGCCTTCGCGGAAAGCCTCGGCGCACCTGCGGCTTCGGTTCTTGCTCGGCCGCCCGACGGCTGCGAGGCGCTGCGCGCGGTCGCCGTCTGCTGGGAGGTATGCCTGAATGCTGGTTGCGGCCTCGGCCCGGCCATGGACCGCCTCGCCGCCGTCTTCGCCGCCGAACTGGAGGCGAGCGCCGTCATCGACGCGGAGCTCGCCGGTGTCCGGCTGTCCGCTGCGGTCATGGCGTGCCTGCCCATCTTCGGACTGGCCCTCGGGGCCGCGCTTGGGTCCGACCCACTGCAGTTTCTGTTTGGCACTCCGGCCGGGCGAATCGTTCTGAGCCTCGCGGCGGCGCTCGACTGCGCAGGCGTGTGGTGGATCGGCAGACTGGCTCGAGGTGCGGCGCGATGATGACTCTGCTCGCGCTGGGGTGCGCCGCCGCGGCCGGATTTCTTGTGCCGCAAGGTGGACGGCATCTGTCGCGGATCGGGCGGCCGGTCCGCGACGACAGCGATTGGCCGGCCGGGCTGCCGTGGACGGGCGGGAGTCGAACGGCTCGCGAGAGTCAGTCGGCTCGCGCCGCCCCCGGCCAGATCCGCGCGGCGGAGCTGCCGCTCGCGCTGGACCTCATTGCGGTCTGCCTGTCGGGCGGCGCGACTCCGGCGGATGCTCTTTCGCACGTCGGCGCCGCCTGTAGCGGAGCGCTTGCTGCCCACTTGTCAGTTGTCGCCCGTGCGCTCCAACTCGGGTCATCCGCTCGGCAGGCCTGGGGAACCGTCGCCGATGGCAGCCTTCCGTCGATGCAACGCGCTGCGGAGAGCTTCGTGCATGCGGAGCGGTCAGGGGCCGCGCTGGCTCCGAGACTGGTCGCTCTCGCCGCAGATGAACGCCAGCTCCTACAACTTGCGCGGGCCCGGTCGGCGCGTCGTGTCGGGGTCCTGGCCGCTGCACCGCTCGGCATTTGTTTCCTGCCGGCCTTCATCCTCGTCGGCGTATTGCCGGTCGTCGCGGGCCTGCTCTCCCGCTTGTCCTTGTGAATAGGCAATGGTTCGCCCTCCCAGCGTTCGTATACGTCCCGGTCCGGTCCGTGCACAATGAACGGGGGTGACCATGAGTCAAGGCGCAGTGTTGAGCGTCGATGAGCCGGACGGCGAGCTGCTGGAGCGGTCAGCTCACCTGGCGGCGCTCGACGCGACGATGGCAGCGGTGCGCGATAGCGGCCGGGGCTGCCTGCTGCTGGTGAGCGGCCAGGCCGGAGTTGGGAAAACTGCGCTGCTGCGTAGCTTCTGCGACCGGCGGCGCAACACCGAACGAATCCTTTGGGGCGCGTGCGACGCCTTGTTCACCCCCCGCCCTCTCGGGCCCTTCCTCGAGATTGCACAGGGGACCGCCGGCCAGTTCGAAGCCGTCGTTACCGGAGCGGCGAAGCCGGCTGAGGTCGCGGCGGCCCTCATTCGCGAAGTGGCGCGAGACAAGCCGACGATCCTTGTCCTTGAGGACGTGCACTGGGCGGACGAAGCAACCCTCGACGTCCTGCGCTTGTTAACGCGCAGGATCGAGCAGATGCGGACCTTGCTCGTCGCCACCTATCGCGACGACGAACTCGATCGACTGCATCCGCTTCGGCTCGTGCTGGGTGAGCTTCGACCGGGACCGACGATCCGCCGGTTGGCGGTCGAGCCGTTGACTTTCGACGCGGTTCAGCAGCTTGCGACGGCTTCCAATATCGATGCGATCGAGTTGTATCGCGCTACGGCCGGCAATCCGTTCTTCGTCACGGAGGTCCTAGCCGCTCCGGAGGGGGCGATACCGAATACGGTCCGCGATGCCATTCTCGGCCGCACCGCGCGCCTCACCGCCGGCGCGCGCACCGTTCTGGACGCCGTCGCCGTCACTCCTCCACGCGCCGAACTGTGGCTTCTTCGAGAGCTGGTCGGCGAGGCATCCACTGCGGTCGACGAGTGTCTCAGCGCGGGCATGGTCACACCGGTGGCCGGTGGGATCGCATTTCGGCACGAACTCGCGAGGCGCGCGGTTGAAGACTCGGTGCCGCCGCATCGGCTTGCGGACCTGCATCGCAAGGCGTTGAACGCGTTGGCTGTCCCGATGGCGGGAGCGCCCGACCTGGCGAGGCTCGCCCACCACGCAGAAGGAGCCCACCACGCCGGCTCGGTCTTGCGCTACGCGCCGGCGGCCGCCCTGCACGCCGCCTCACGCGGCGGGCACCGTGAAGCGGCAGCGCAGTATGCACGCGCGTTGCGCTTCGCCGGTGACGCGACAACCGAACTGCGCGCCGATCTCCTGGAGCGGTTGTCGCAGGAGTGCTATCTGACCGACCAGATGGATGACGCGATCGACGCCCTGCAGCGGGCTGTTGCGTGTCGACGCGAACTCGGCGACAGCCGGGGCGGCGGAGCCGCGTTGTGCGCTCTCGCGTCGCGGTTCTGGTGTGCCGGCGACAAGGCGGCAGCCGAAGAGGCCGGTCGCGCCGCCCTACAGCTCCTCGAGACCCAGCCGCCGGGCCGCGAATTGGCGCTGGCGTACAGCCTGTACTCGCAGCTCGCGCTGAACGCGGAAGACGCGACGGCGACTTTGACCTGGGGAACGCGAGCGATGCTCCTGGCGGAGCAGCTCGGGGACGTGGAGATCATTACCCAGAGCCTCAACAACATGGGCACCATCGAGCTGCTCTCAGGGGGCAGCAGCCAACAGCTCGAGCGGAGCCTGCGGCTCGCCGAACGGGCCGGGCTGGACGATCACGTAGGCCGCGCGTTCATCAATCTGACCTGGGCGATCAGCCGCACGCGCTCCAACCAACTGGCGCACTGGTTCGACCGCGGCATCGAGTCTTGCGATGAACGTGGCCTGGAGTTGTGGTCGCTTTACGTCGCGGCGTACAGCGCTCGCTTCAGCCTCGACCAGGGTCGCTGGGCAGAAGCGAGCGAAGCCGCCGCGATGCTTCTGCGATATCCGAGGAGCGCCCCTCTGCTCCGTCTCCTCGCGCTGTGCATCAACGGTCTGGTGCGGGCGCGACGCGGCGACCCTGCACGCTGGGAGCCATTGGACGAGGCATTGGACATAGCAGCGGGCTGTGACGAGCTGCAATGGGTCGCGCCGGTGGCGCTGGCGCGCGCCGAAGCCGCCTGGCTCGAAGGGCTCGGCGCGGAGGCGGTGACCGAGGCTACCGACGGCGTTGTCGAACTCGCCAGGCGGCGAGGAGCCGGTTGGGTGAGCGGCGAACTCGCCTTCTGGCGGCGGTTGGCCGGCGTCGATGAACAGGTGCCGGAGGGCATTCCCGAACCGTTCGCCCTTCAGCTGACTGGCCATTGCGTCGCAGCGGCCGAGCGGTGGACCGCGCTGGGCTGCCCGTACGAGGCGGCGCTTTCGCTCGGCGGCGCGGACGACGACCTCGCGCTTCGCCGCGCGCTGGACGAACTACGAGCGCTGGGCGCTCGGCCGGCCGCGACGATAGTTGCGCGCCGACTCCGCGAGCGCGGGGCCAACAACGTGCCGCGCGGTCCCCGGCAGTCGACACGGCGGAACCCGGCGAACCTGACAACGCGCGAGGTGGACGTATTGAAGCTGCTGGCGCAGGGCCTTCGCAACGCCGAAATAGCAGACCGAATGTTCGTGGCGGATAAGACAGTCCACCATCATGTGTCGGCAATTTTGCGCAAACTCGAGGTGCGCACGCGCGGACAGGCCGCCGTCGAAGCAGATCGACTCGGCGTACTCCGCGACGGCTGGTAGCGCTGCCGCCCGTCCCAATCTAGGTAGCCGCGTACTCCAATTTAGGCAGTTCTCCCGATGCCCAGCGGCCGCCCCGCTCGCATGCTCGAGCGATGAACGCAGCGAAGAAGACGTTCTGTCTCTACGAGGCGCTGAGCCCCGAGGCGATCCGCAAGCCCGCAGGGCGTGACGACCTGCCGGTCGACCAGATCACCCAGGTGCGCGTACTCGATCCGTACTTCAACCATTGATCCGAAGGGGACATACATGAAGAAGCATGCGCTCGCGGTCGCGGTTGCGACGTTCGCAACCGGCTTGCTCGCCCAGGTGGGAACTGCTGCTGCAGAATCGTCCAGTCTTGACCGCGCTCGGGCCGGCACCGCTCGTTACCGGAACTTCGAGGCGGCCGGTCGCGAAGGCTATGGACTGCTCACCGATGCCGCCGGTATCGCCTGCATCGACAACCCCGGGGTCGGGGGGATGGGAATCCACTACGCAAAGGGCGCACTCGTGGCTGACCCGGCGCTCAATGCCGCGAAGCCAGAGGTACTCGTCTACGCGCCGGAGAGCAACGGCCGGCTACGACTGGTCGCCCTGGAGTACGTCGTACTGCAGTCTGCGTGGGAACAGGCCGGCCACGCGGCGCCTCCAACTCTGTTCGATCAGCAGTTCGAACTCGTCCCCGCCGGGAACCGCTACGGCCTTCCGCCGTTCTACGAGCTGCATGCCTGGATCTGGAAGGAGAACCCGCGCGGAATGTTCGACGACTGGAACCCGCGCGTCAGCTGCCCCTGAATCCATCAACGTGGGGGGCCGGGGTGACCCGGCTCCCCATTTTCATCATCGCTATCCACAGATCCGACCGCCCGGCGTTCCAGGCAGCCCGGCCGCGCGACGCTCGACGTGCGCGCCAGAGAGGCGCCGGGTTGGGAGGCAGAGATGAGTCGGCGCCGGCTGGCGATGTGCACGAACGAGGACGGGATGACGACCGCTGAATATGCCGTCGGCACCGTGGCCGCCTGCGGCTTCGGCGGGGTTCTCTACAAGATCGTGACGAGCAGCCAGGTGGCGGCCTGGCTGCTTGCATTGATCGGTCGTGCATTGCGGACGGGGTTCTGATGTGACCGCGTCAGCGACCGGGGATGGGCACCACGTCCTTGCTCGTGCCGCGCGGCAGCGGCAGGCAATTGCCATCCTTTTTGCGCGCCTCTGCCAGTTGGTAGCTGCCCGGCGCGAGCATCAGCCGGTCGATGACGCCGCGCTGGTCGACCGCCCCGGTGAGGCCGTCGACGACATGCACTTCCTCCCGCCGGAAGCAGGGTTCGCCGTCCTGGGTGGTCGCCGCCACCGCGTTCGGTTCGAACAGCAGCACCAGGAAGACCGGCCGCTGATCGAAGCGTCGCCGCGTGCGCGCGATCTGGGCCTGAGTGGCGTGCACGTCCCCGCGGCTGGCGGCGACCGCTCGGTTCAGCGCCTGCTGCTTCGTCAAATCCGGGGACCGCAGGCCATAGGGCACGACGTTGAGGAGCGCGAGCGCGAAGCATGCCGCAGCCAGTGCGCCGTTTCGCATCGTTGCGACCGGCCGACGGATCTGTTGCACCACGGCGACCACGTAGGCGCCGCCCGCTGCCAGCAGCATCCCCAGCCCGATCAGTGGTGGCACGCTCGCCCGGGCCCAGACGAACGTCCACCAGGCGATCACCAGCGTCCCACCGAGACGGGTATAGGGATGCCGGCGCAGGTCTGTCAGGAACAGCAGCATCGCGACAAGTCCGGCGAAGTAGAAACCCACGCGCGTCAACGCGGCGAGGAGCAGCACAACGGCGAGATGCCGCCACCAGGGGGCGCCACCCGCTGGCGGCGGGCGATCAGACGGTGGGGCGTCGGGGGAATCGATGCCGAGATCGGCGTTATGCGTTCCAGACATTCCTGCGGGCCTCCGCGCTCAGTCTTACGCACGAAGCCGCGATCCCGCGTATCCCGGGGCGCGACCCGGAGTTCGGGTTCGGTCACCGCAGAGGCAGCCATCGCGCTGCCCGCCCTGGTCGTGGTTCTCGGTGCCGGCATGTGGGGACTCGGCTTGGCAAGCCTGCAGGCACGCTGCACAACGGCGGCCCGCTCGGCCGCGCTGGCGGCCGCCCGCGGCGAGCGCGCGGGGGCAATCGCCGAACACGTGCGGGCTGCAGTGGGAGCGGACGCCGTTTTTCAGCTGTCGCGATCAGGATCGACGGTCACAGCGCGAGTCACCGGCCGCCGGACTGCCGCCGGACTGCTGCCGGCGTTGCCGGTTTCCGCGGTAGCCGTCGCGGAACTCGAGCCGACGGGCCGGGCACCGTGATGCGTCGCTACCTCGACTCGGATTCGGGCTCAGGGTCCGTCTGGGTGTTGAGCATGCTGCTGGTCCTCGCAGTTTTCATGCTCTCGCTCATCGAGATGGGTGCGGTTTCCGCGCAACACGCCCGCGCGG
>JBDTYE010000091.1:0-12292 GCA_040005895.1 Actinomycetota bacterium
AGATCGCATCGGCGACGCGGCCCGTGTTCACGCAGATCTCCATCGAGACGCAGCGACCCTCACCGTCGGCGCGGGGTACGAGGCGCTGGCAGATGATTCCGCGGAGCGCGCCCGCCAGAGCGAGCCGGACCTGCTTCTGCTCGTGCGGGGGGAAGAAGTCGATGACGCGGCTGATCGTTTCCTGCGCGTCGGTGGTGTGCAGCGTCGACATCACGAAGTGACCGGTCTCGGATGCGGCCAGCGCTGCCTTGACGGTCTCCGTGTCGCGCATCTCGCCGACGAGGATCACGTCGGGGTCCTGCCGCATCGCGGCACGCAGGGCGATCTGGAAGTCCTCCGTGTCGACGCGGACCTCGCGCTGGTTGATCATCGACATCTTGTCGAAGTGGAGGACCTCGATGGGGTCCTCGATCGTGACGATGTGCGCCTCTTTGTTCTCGTTGATGTGGTCGATCATGCCGGCGAGAGTGGTGGTCTTGCCCGAGCCGGTCGGTCCGGTGACCAGCACCAGACCGCGCGGTTCCATGGCCAGCGAGGCGAGGACCGGCGGCAGGCCGAGGTCGCTGAGCGGGATCGCGCCGACGCTGACGCGCCGGAAGACCAGACCGGCCGAACCGCGGGACCGGAAGGCATTGACACGGAATCGGCCGACGCCGGACAGCGAGTAGGCGAAGTCGGCCTCGTTCTTGCGCCGGAACTCGTCGACGAGGTCTGCGCGAAGGACCTCGATGACCATCGCCTCGGTGTCCGCGGGCGTCAGGTCGCGGGTCTGCAGCTTGCGCAGGCGCCCGTCGATACGGACGCGCGGGGCTGAGCCGACCTTGCAATGGAGGTCGGATCCGCCGGATTCGACCAGAGCGCGAAGGAAGGGCTCGATCGTGTTGGACAAGTCCGCTCCCGCGTTTCGCTCCGGCCGGACGACGCGTCCGGGAGGTTCGCTGGGCAACGACCTCAGAGTTGGGATCGGCGGGTAGTGCAAAGGTCTTGACCCTTGCGGCCCGACTTTCGCGGCGATTAGCCGATGACGGCGATCACGTCGCCTTCCTGGACGACGTCGCCCTCGGCCACCCGGAGCTCGCTGAGCGTGCCGGCGTGCTCGACATTGACCGGAATCTCCATCTTCATGGATTCGAGAATGACGATCGTGTCGCCGACGGCCAGGTTGTCGCCTTCGGCCGCGACGACCTTCCAGACGTTCGCGACCATCTCAGCGCAGATTTCCAGGGCCACGAGCGCTCCTCCATGTCGACGGACGTATGCCGGGCATTGTGCCAGCCCCGGCGCCCGTGGTCAGTGCGGCAGCGGCGTAGGAACGTGGACGCCTTCGATGACGCGGGGTGAATTGTCGACCTCGCCGTCCGCCGGCACGTACGCCGCCAGCCGGACCGAGGCGCGGCAGCCGCGTCCCGGTTCCGACCAGATCTCGAGATCGCCGCCCATCCCCTCGACCAGTCGGCGCGTCACGTACAGCCCGAGCCCCGACCCGGGCCTGGTCAGGATCGCGTCCTCGGTGCGCCGGAACCGGCCGAGCACCTCCGCGATCGCGTCCTCGGGAATGCCCGGCCCGTGGTCCCTGACCTCAACCCGCACCATCGACCCCTGCACGCTCGCCGTCAGCTTCACCGGCGCGGCGCCGTGCAGCAAGGCGTTGTCGACGAGTTGCTGGAGAGCGGTCGTCAGCAGGTGCGGTGCGGCGACGACGCAGAGGCCGGGCGCGCAGTCGACGACGATCGTCTCGTTGCCGGACAACCTGACGGCTTCGTTGACGATGTCGGCCAACTCGACCGCTGTGGTGTCGAAGCTGATCAGGTCCCGTTCGAGTTGCGCGGCCATCAACATCGTCTGGATCACCCGCTCGAGCCGGCGGCCGGAGCGCAGGCCGAGCAGCTGCAGGTTGTCCCGTACCTCGTCGCTGAGCCGGTCGCCCTTGTTGACGAGCATCGTGAAGGTCGCTATCACCGCCGTGAGCGGCGTTCGCATCTCATGGCCGACCAGGGTCAGCAACCGGTCTTCGAACCGTTCGGCCTCCCGCAACAGCCGGCGGCCGTGCAGCGCGGTGGCGAGAAGCGTCGCGACCGGCGCGAGCAGGTGCAGGTCGTCCGGGCCGAACGCGGCCTCACGCCGCGATTCGATGCCGAGGACTGCGACGACCTGGCCGTCGACGTGCCCGGCCAGGTAGGCGCCGCTGCGCATCGAGATCTGGCCCGGGAGGCTGCCGGGATGCTTCAGCAGATCGTCCACCGTTGTCGCCTCGCCGGTCGCCCAAACCCAGCCGGGAGCACCCTCGCCGAGTGCCAGCGGCGCCGACTGCGACCAACAGGCATCGCCGTAGCAACCGATGAGCTCGAGTCCGTGGCCACGTACGACGCGGACCGTCACCGCGTCCGCACCGAGTCCGGCAGCCAGCCGGCCTGCCAGCGTCGTGGCCAGCTCGGCATCGTCCCTGATCGACAGGCAGCTGCCCGCCGTCGAGACGACTTCGCGCAGGCGGCGTACGTCGGTCCGTTGCGACCGCTCGGACATGGCGCGGCCGGCGTACCACGCAGCAGACGTGGACACCGCGGCAGCAAGCAGAACCCACCCGATCACGTCGCCACTATGGGGTGCATGCCGCGCATGCGTCTACGGATGCGGACAAATAGGGCCCGATAGGTATTGACACGCTGACGCCGATGAACTAGAGGGCCATAACTTGATAGCCCATGGTGATCAATTTCCGCGGTGCCGCTCAGCAACGCGATCCGCCGCGGCTTCGCGTCAGGCACGCATGGATCCGATCAGCCCCGTGTCGTAGTGGCCGGAAACGAAGTTCTCGTTGGACAGCAACTCGGTGAAGAACGGCAGATTGTTCTTTGGACCCTCGATCGCGAATCCGGCCACCGCGGCGCGCAGCCGCTCGATCGCGCCCGCGCGGTCAGGGGCCCACGCGCACAGCTTGGCCATCAGCGGGTCGTAGAAGGGCGTTACCGTGTCACCCTCGGCATAGCCGGAGTCGACCCTGATGCCCTCACCCGCGGGCTCGCGCCAGACGGTGATCGCTCCTGGCCCCGGGAGGAACCGGACCGGATCCTCGGCGTAGACCCGCAGTTCGATGGCGTGACCGCGCACCCGCACCGAACCCGGGTCGAAGGAGACGTCCTCGCCGGCGGCGATCCGCAACTGTTCGGCCACGATGTCGAGTCCGGTCACCAGCTCGGTGACCGGGTGTTCGACCTGCAGCCGGGTGTTCATCTCGAGGAACACGAAGTCGCTGCCGGACACCAGGCATTCGACGGTCCCGGCGTTGCGGTACCCGACGGCCTCGCCCGCGCGGATTGCCGCGGCAATCATGCGGGCGCGCAGCGCATCGTGGACACCTGGTGACGGGCTTTCCTCGGCGACCTTCTGGTGCCGGCGCTGCACCGAACAATCCCGCTCGCCCAGAGCGATGACCCGGCCGTCAGCGAGACCGAGGATCTGCACTTCGACGTGCCGCGCATTCGGCAGGTAGCGCTCCAGCAGGATCGCCGGCGATCCGAAGAAGCGTTCGGCCCGGGTGCGAGCGGTCTCGAACGCCGTACGCAGCTCACCTTCGTCCTGGGCGACGCCCATCCCGATGCCGCCGCCGCCGGCCGCGGCTTTCACCATCAGCGGATACCCGATGGTGGCTGCTGCGGCGACCGCGAGTTCGACGTCGGCAACGGGTTCTGCCGTGCCTGCTGCGACCGGTACGCCGGCGGCTTCCATCAGGTTGCGGGCGTTGATCTTGTCGCCCATCGACACGATCGCGTCAGGCGAGGGCCCGATCCAGGTCAGCCCGGCCTTCTCCACCTCGCGGGCGAAGTCGGCGTTCTCGGCCAGGAAACCGTAGCCGGGGTGGATCGCCTGGGCGCCCGTCGTGCGCGCCGCCTCGATGATGCGTACGCCGTCGAGATAGGACTGCGCCGGGGGCGCCGGCCCGATCAGCACGGCCTCGTCGGCCTCCCGTACGTGCGCCGAATGGGCGTCGGCTTCCGAATGCACGGCGATCGCCTTGATGCCAAGCGATTGGACGCTGCGGATGATGCGGCGGGCAATCTCGCCGCGGTTGGCGATCAGGACTGTGTCGAACACGTGCGTGGCCTCCTGGGCGCTAGCAGCGGGTAGCGTCAGACTCAGGTCGAGCAGCGCAATCTACCGATTCTGCGACTCTTCGAGCCGACACCCATTTCGAGCCGAGCTTTGGAGCGGGAGCGACCGTGATCCTCATCGCCGCCGTCCTGCTCGGCTCGGTGGCGTTCGGCAAGGTGCGTGGCGGCAGCCTGCGGACGCTCGCGACGCTGCGGCTGCCGCAGACCGGTCTTGTCGTCGCGGCGGCGCTGCTCGCGGTGATCGGTCAGTACGGCGGCCAGGTCGGTCTGCCGGCGCAGTCGGCGTACGTCACCTGCACGCTGCTCAGCGTCACCCTCGCCGCCATCTTCGTGATCGCGAACAGGCGCGTCGTCGGCGTACCGCTGGTGGCTTTTGGCTTTGCGCTGAACGCCCTGGTGATCGTCGCGAACGGTGCGATGCCCGTGTCCCAGCAAGCCGCGGACTTTGCCGGCGTACGCACCGACGCGGCCGCCGACGGCTCCGATGCAAAGCACGAGCTGTTGACATCGGACACCCGGTTGCGGCCGCTCGCCGACGTGATCCCGCTGCACCTGGCGAGCCCGTTGGGTTGGGCGTCGAACGTCTACAGTGCCGGCGACATCGTGCTGGCAGCCGGCATCGGCCTGCTCGTGATGGCGGGGATGGAACGGCCTGGGGCGGGTCGCCGCGCTCGGCAGGTGTCCCGTGGTCGCCTCGACACGGCGGAGAAGATCGACCTGACCGACCTGACCGACCAGACCGACCTGACCGACCAGACCGAGCTCAGAGTGCCGAATTCTTTTCCAGCACCTTGGTGAGGGCCTCGACCACGCGCGGGTCGTACTCGTAGGCCATCCCCATCCGCAGCCGCTCGAGGGCGTTCCATGCCGCCTGCTTGCCGTCGCTGTCGCTGGCGGTGACCAGATCGTCGTACGCGCTGGCAGCCTTGATGATGCGCGCCTCGAGCGGCACCTCGGCGTCCATGGTTTCGCGCATCCGCCGGTATGGATGCGCTTGCGTCTCGACGATGGTCGCGACCCGGTCCAGGGTGCCGGTCGACCTGATGACGTCGGCGCCCATCGCGGCGATGCGGCGACGTTCGGCCGGGGCTACATGCAGCGTGCTGCCGCGCGGGATCGCTTCCGACAACGAGAGTTGGCCGATGTCATGCATCAACGCGGCGTACTCGAGGTCGAGGAGCTCCTGCTCGCGCAAGCCGAACTCGCGCCCGATCGCCACCGCGATGCGTGTCACCCGGCGGGAGTGGCCCGGCTCCACGTAGCCGCCGACTTCGGTGACTCGCGACAGCGCGCGGATGGTCTGCCGATAGGTGCGGCGGATCGCGGCGTACCGGCGGAAGGAGAACTGCGTCACCAGCAGCGGCACCGCGATGATCGGCAGCGTCCACATGCCGATGATGGCGATGCCGAGGGCGATCAGCATGCCGATCGCGGACATCGAGAAGCCGATGCCGGAGAACGCCAGGAGTTCGTTGCGCAGCGTCGGAACGACGGGTGCCCGCTCCCGCTCGGCTCGCGCCAGCGCGGCAATCAGGACGTCGAGCAACCCGCCGACGACCACCGCGGCGATCATCGCGAGCACCGGCAGTCCGCTCTTGCTCGGGTGCCAACCCAGCGGGTGGATGGCCAGCCAATGCTGGACCGATGTGCCGCGGAAGAACGCGGCGATCGCTGCGCAGACCAGTACCCGCCGCGCGACGTCGATGGCGCGCGGGTCACGACCCAAGCCCGATTGCAGCGCGATGGCGGCGATGCTGGCCACGGCGACAACGGCGATGACGGCGTACGCCGTGTGCTCCGCCGGGTGATCGTGGCCGGGGCCGAGGAACAACAGCAGCGAGTAGCCGACGGCGGCGGAACCCCCGAGCGGCGCGGTGTCGCGCTCGTTGGGAAGGCTGATGCGGACCAGTTCCCCGACGAAAACCATCGCGAAGAAGATCGCGGCCACCATCGGCCGCTCGATGCCGCCGTCCCGGACCGTCATCACGATGCCGGTCGAGCCGACCACGACTCCGGCGATCAACACCAGCGTGCCGAAGACCCCTTTGCGATGTGCCACGACGGCCGCACCCATCTCAGGTCCCGGCACGCCTGGACCCCCCTGTCGCCTCGCGGTTCAAGGGCGACGAGTCGCGCGCAACCTGCTCGCCGGTGAACTCCTCCGGTGTGGGTTCCCAGCCGTGCTTGCGAACCGATTCGACGAGGCAGTCGACAACCTTCGCGTCGAACTGGATGTCCTGGCACCGGCGCAGCTCGGCGATCGCCTCGTCCACCGACTTCGCGAACCGGTAACTGCGCGTCGACGTCATCGAGTCGAAGGCGTCCGCGACCATGATGACCCGCGCGAACTCGGGGATCTCGTCGCCCTCGAGGCCCATCGGATAGCCGCGCCCGTCGAGCCGCTCGTGATGGTGGTAGACCCCTGTCAAGGCCTCGCGCAGGAAGTCGATCTCGCAGAGCATCTCGTAGCCGCGCAAGGGATGCAGCTTGATCTCGTCGAACTCGGGACCGCTGAGTTTCCCCTGCTTCTGCAGGGTTTTCGTCGGGACACCCATCTTGCCGACGTCGTGCAGCATGCCCGCGTAGCGGGCGATCTCGACGCGGTCCTCGCGCATGCCGGCCTCGCGCGCGATCCGCTCCGCGATCTTCGATACCCGCTCGGAGTGGCCGCGGGTGTAGTAGTCCTTGGTCTCGACCGCCTGCACCAGTGCTCGCACCGTCGCGTCGTACGCCGCCCGCTGCTCCGCATAGTTGGCGAACGCCGCCCGCGCAATCAACAGCGGCAGCATCAGCACGAACGCGGCGACAACGCCAAGGTCCGTCCATAGCACCGCCATCAGGAGCCCGAGGAGTCCATATCCGCAATAGGAAAGACCCATCCAGGAGAAGCTCGAGGCCCAGACCCGAGGTACCGACAGCCCGGTCGTGAGGGAGACGATGCCGGCGATGAGCGCATGGCTGACCACGTAGTGCGTGAGCGCTGCGAGGGTGGTAGCGATGACCGATCGCCAAAGGGGGGACGCAGCCAGCCCTGCGCCGCTGACACCGTAGACGGAGTACGCAACTCCGGCTGTGAGCGTCGCGATCGCGTATTGGGCTGGATTGAAGATGCGGCGCGGCCAATCGCGATCGTTATTGAGCACCCCGCCCAGGAGAGCAACCAGACATCCGCCGTAGGGACCGGTCACCACGATTGCGGCAAGGCCCACGATGAAGCTCACCGAGACGGTGATCTCGTCTTTCGCCGTGGTGCGTGAGCGGAATCTGTCGACCACCGCGAAGAGTGCCAACAGTGCCAAGAGCGTCAACCAGCTGCCGTCGTACCGCACGACGGACACGATGGAACCGGCGCAGGCGACGGCCGCTGTGCAGCCGATATACCAGCGAGCGCGAGGGGGAAGCTCTCGCAAGCGGTCCTTCTCTCCGCAGAGCGCGAGATGGGGATCGGCAGGTGACCTTTTACCAGCGGGTGCTTGCGCCGCTGGCGATGAACAGTGCGATAGCAGCCGTAACAATTGCAGTCACTCGCTTCATTGACCATCAACCCCTTACGAATAGTCACGGCCAACGCTAGGAGGCCGTGCCGCATCCGCTCCGCTATGGGGCTTTTCGTACGAATCGCGCAGCACGCTGCCGATCCCGATCTCGCGCTCTGCAGTTGTCAATGGACGCAACCGCAAGGAGACCCGGGGCAAGGGGGCATCAAGCGGCGGCGTGAGCAGCCAGTCTTCGGTGCGCTTTGCCCCCGTTGATGCAGCGCAGCGGTCGGCCGTGCTGACTGTGCGCGAGTCTCAACGTTCACATCTGTATCCGTCAAGCACTTCCGGAACATCCGCACCCAAATTTCGCGCGGAGGTCCATACCAATCGTTGCGATCAAGCGGCGAGGTGTGGGATCGATTGCACGGCTGATGGAAGCGCGCCCCTCGTTTCCGGGGCACGGTCAGCGCATGTCAGTCCAACCGCGAGTGGTGTCGGCGATCGGCTCAACGCGCGTGCAGGCACCAGCCAGCTCAGCTCTGCGCCACGGCATCCCACGTGGGGCTCAAGCCCGGCGGTAACCTTCGCCTCTCACCAATCCGCACCGAGCAAGAGGGACCGCCCGTGCCGGCCGACGACGTACGCGTTGCCGACGAGATCTTGGCGCAGTTCACCGACTCCGCGAGCGCGAGATTCGATCAAAGCCTCGGTGGCATGCCACTGGATGAAACCCAGCGGCGCGAGCTGAGGTACTGGCAGCGGCAATCACTTGCCTCCTTGCGGCAGTACGCCGCCGTGGCCGTTCCCGGGGCTCTTGCCGCAATCAGCGCCGCGCAGTCGGAAGCGAAGGCTTCGCTCGAGGACGCGGGGAGCGCCTGGGCGGAAGCGCATCCCGCCGGGATCGACGAAGGTGATGCGCTCCTGCTCGATGAGTCGGCTTTCGAACCGACCCCGCCTGACAGCCTCGAACTACGCCGGCGCAGCGTCGCCGCCCGGCTCGCCAGCGGAGCCTGAGATGGCCGGCCCGACGTCTCTGCGGCTGCTGCCCGAACTCGAGGCGAGCCTTCGTCAGCTCACTGGCGTCCGAGCCGTGCGCGTTGTCACCGGACCAGACCGCAAGCCGACCGAGATTCACGTGCTCGCGGCAGGCGACAAGGCCCCCAAGCAGGTGGCGCGAGACGTGCAATCGCTGGCAATGGCCGAATTCGACATTGAGATCGACCACCGGATCATCTCCGTGGTGCAGCTCGACAGCGCCGACCAGCCGGCCACCGAAGCGGACGACGCACCGGCAGCGGCAGCGCCCGCAGCCAACCGCGTGACCATTTCGACCATCTCTGTCGAGTCGGGCGGCTCGCATACCCAGGTCAGCGTGACGCTCGCCTCCGGCGGCGTCGAGGTCATCGGAAACAACCGGGGCGCTGCGGGTGCCGCCAACCGAGCGCGAATCGTCGCGCGCGCCACCCTGGACGCGGTGTCCAATCTGGTCGAACTCGACGCGGCCGAGGTGGATCACGCACAGGTCATACCGGTGGGTGGCCGCGAGGTCGCCGTGTGCACCCTGCAGTACCTCACGGTCAACGGCGGGCAGGTCGTCGTCAGCGGGTCTGCTGTCGTCCGCGGCGACCCGGCAGAAGCGGTGGCCCGCGCCGTACTCGACGCGCTCAACCGCAGGATTCCCGCCTAGCTCCATCTGCCCACGCGGTTCAATCGGGACGTGTGCGAGACTGCGACACCAGTTCGACGCGCACGGTTGAGGAGAACTCATGGCGAAGAAGACCCGTAGGCGCCGCGCACGTGCGAAGAAGAAGGCCAACCACGGCAAGCGCCCAAACACCTGAGTCCCAGCCCGGCGAACGTGTCCGAACCGAGGCCCCCGGCTCAGTCCGAGGGCAGCGACCTGATCCACGCCACCGTGGTCGCCGCGCCGAATTCGAGCGAAGTCCACGGCTGCCACCCGGCCGCGCGCGCCGCACTGTTGTCGAGCGCAATCGCCTGGAGTTCGCCCTTGCGCGCCTCCCCCGTCGCCGGCTCGTCGGGGCAGTCGCTGAGCTTGGCGATGAGTGAGTGCAACTGACGTACTGACGTCTGTACGCCGGTGCCGATGTTGAGCCGCCGGCCGCTCGCAAAACCGGGCTGGAGCGCGCGGATGAAAGCGTCCACCACGTCGTCGACGTAGACGTAATCGCGGGTCGAGGTGCCGTCTCCGAAGATCTTCGTGGGCCGCCCGTCCCGGAAGGCCGACGCGAAGATCGCGACGACGCCGGCCTCGCCGTGCGGGTCCTGCCGGGGACCGTAGACATTGGCCAGAGCCAGGCTTGTGTAGTCGAGCCCGTACAAAGCCCGGTAGACGCCGAGGTAGACCTCACCGGCAACTTTGCTTGCAGCGTAGGGAGATTCGGGCGCCACCTTGGCGCGTTCGCTCACCGGTAGTTGCGCGGGTGTGCCGTAGATCGATCCGCCCGAGGACGTGAAGGCGACCTTGCGGACACCGGCAGCGACGGCGGCTTCGAGGACGTTGATGGTGCCGAGGATGTTGAGGCGGGCGTCCAACAGGGGGTCCGCGACGCTGACCCGTACGTCGACCTGTGCAGCCAGGTGGCAGACGACCTCGGGCCGGGCCGCGCGGACGACATCACGCACGTCGGGCTCGGTGATGTCGTGCCGGACGAACGTGAAGGCACCCGGGCGCGAATCGTTGACGGCCCTGGCCTCTGCCAGGTTTTCCAGCCGGCCGCGGGAGAGGTCGTCGATCGCGACGACGTCGTGGCCTTCGGCCAGCGCTCGGTCGACCAGGGTCGAGCCGATGAAACCGGCAGCACCGGTGACGAGCAACCGCAAGTGAACTACCTCCGACAGAGCGGGCGGTCCGCCCCGCAGAGGCGGCGGTCAGCAGCTGGAAACCGAAAGGTTAGTCGACCCGGTACTCGGTGTGGCTGAACTCTATGCGGGCCGATTGCAGCCGGGCGAGCACGCGCACCCGCAACTCGTTCGGCGCGATCTCGCAACCGCACTTGCGGGCGACGAGTGCCTTGATCTCCTGTTCGACTCCGAACTGGCGCAAGCACGGCGAGCACTCGTCGAGATGCTCTCGGATGTGGTGGCAGTCGTCATCGGCCATCTCGCCGTCGAGATAGAGGTAGACCGCCTCGATGACGTCTCGACAGTCCATGTCGTGCGGGTTGCCACAACTCATGACTCCGCCACCTCTGCGCCGTCAGTGGCCGCGACCGCCCCGGCGCGCACCAGTCCGCGCTCCTCGGCATAGTCGTAGAGCGCAGCCTTGAGGGCCTTGCGGCCACGATGCAGGCGCGACATTACTGTGCCGATCGGCGTACCCATGATCTCGGCAATCTCCTTGTAGGAGAAGCCTTCGACGTCGGCCAAATAAACGGCCATCCGGAAATCGTCCGGCAGCGCCTGCAGGGCTTCCTTGACGTCGCTGTCGGGGAGGTGGTCCAGCGCCTCGACTTCGGCGCTGCGCAACCCCGTCGACATGTGCGACTCGGCCCGCGCCATCTCCCAGTCCTCGAGCTGGTCGGATCCGGTCTGCTGGGGTTCGCGTTGCTTCTTGCGGTAGGTGTTGATGAACGTGTTGGTCAGGATGCGGTAGAGCCATGCCTTGAGGTTGGTGCCTTCCTGGAACTGGTGGAAAGCCGCGAACGCCTTGACGAACGTCTCCTGGACCAGATCCTCGGCGTCGGCCGGGTTGCGGGTCATGCGCAAGGCGGCGGAGTAGAGCTGGTCAAGAAAAGGGAGCGCGGTCTGTTCGAAGCGCGCGCCGCGCTGCTCGATGGTCTCCTCGACCGCTCTCACCTCCATCGAATACGCGGGCTCAATCCTCGACGCGGGCCAGCCGAAGCCGGCAGCCCCCGTCGGCGCAGACGATACGCGGTACGACGGTCGCGGCGCGACGCGGGCCTGACCCGGCCCCGGGCCCACCGGTCGCCGCCAGGACGACGAGACGAGCGGCCGGGACGACGCACGGCACGATAACAACGACATCGCGGGATCGCTCCTGGAAAGGGGACACTGGGCGAACTTTCACCCCGCAGAACGGTGTGAACCGCCCGCCGCATTCCCGCCCGACCAGCGGCGTTCCGCGAGCGGTCCGGACCGCCCCGTCACGCGGATTAGACTGAGTTCCTCAAACGTGCGCAGCGAAGGGTGGCTCCATGGGCGACTTCCACCCGGCTGTCGAGGAGTACCTCGAGACGATCTGGGAGCTCGAGGAATCCGGCATCTCACCCATCCGGGCCAGGATCGTCGAGCGCCTCGGGGTGTCCGCCCCATCCGTGTCGGAGACCGTCGCGCGGCTCGAACGCGAGGGCTACCTGACCCTGGACAGCGGCAAGGTCATGCAGCTGACGGATTCGGGCCGCGACTACGCCCGATCCATGGTGCGGCGGCACCGGCTCGCCGAACGGCTGCTCGTCGACGTACTCCATGTCCCCTGGCACGCGGTGCACGCGGAGGCCTGCCGCCTCGAACATGCGATCAGCGAAACTCTCGAGCAGCATCTCGTCGCGTTGCTCGGTGACCCGGGGAGCTGCCCGCACGGCAACCCGATCCCCGGCTCGGTCAACAACCCGGGCCCGCTCGCGCTGCTCAAGCTGAGCACCCTGCCGGTCGGCGCCGACGTGATCGTCACCCGCATCGATGAAGTGCTGGAGAACAAAACAGAAGGCATGCTGCTGCTGGAGA
>JBDTYE010000092.1:0-12239 GCA_040005895.1 Actinomycetota bacterium
CCAGCCGTGGGGCGGCGGTCTGCTCGAGATCCTGCCTGGCGGCACCCTGGCTCCCAACCCCAGCGAGCTGCTCGGTTCCAGTGTCATGGCCGAGGTGATCCGGCGGCTCGAGGCGATGTCCGACATGGTGATCTTCGATGCACCGCCGCTGCTGCCGGTCACGGACGCCGCCGTCCTTGGCGTCAACACCGACGGCGCCGTGCTCGTCGTGAAGAGCGGCGCAACCAGCCGGGAACGCCTGGACCGCGCTGTTGAGTCGTTGGCCGGCGTCAGCGTCCACATCGTCGGTGCGGTACTCAGCATGGCGCCGACCAAGGGCCCGGACTCCTACCACTACTACGCCTACTACGGCCGCGATCTGCCCGCGGTCGGCATCCGAGGGTGGCTGCTGAGCAAGCGCGCACGCAGGCACTTCCGCCGCGCGAGCGCGGTGAAGGGCCGCCGACTTCCGCCGGTAGAAACGCGCCCCAGGACCAAACGGCCCGAAGGGTCAGACGTCGAGTCGCGACAGCGCTAAGAGTGGGAATTCGGGGTACGCCGGGCGCGCAGGTAGGCACGCACGGCCGGCGCCAGCCGGATCAGCAGAGAGACCGGCCGCCAAGTGTAGGCAGCCGCCAACCCCAGCGGGCCGCGCCGCGCCATCGGCGACCAGAGCCGCATGAAAGCCGGGGTCGGAACCACCTCGCGGAACAGCTCAAGGGCCAGACCCCGGCGGTCGGATCGCTCGAACAGCCGCGCGATGCCCAGCGACATCGGCGGCGGCGAAGCCGCGCGCAACCGCTCGAACGCGCCGCCCGCATGCCCCGAAAGGCCCAGGGAGGCGAGCACTTCGTGACCGCCCGGAGTGGAAGAAAGACCGGCGACGAAGGCCGCGACGGCATCGAGTTCGGTTGCCAGCGCTGCCGCAGAGCGCCACGTCGCCAGAGAGGCAACAGCGAGTGCCCGCTGCAGGTCGGTGCTGGGCTGGTCCGTCACGCGGCCGTCCTGTGCCGCATGCAGCACGACCTGCATCGCCCGCCCAGAGACCCCGAGGCCGGTCACGATCGTGCCGGCCACATCGACGTGCTCGAGATCCCCGGAGAGTGCTGCCCAGACAGCAGCCGGGTTACTGCGCGCGCCAGCGAGAGTGAAGTGCAAATCAACTTCATCGTCGCCGCCCCCAGCCCGCCGACGGTGAAAAGTACGCGAGTGGTCATCGAGCTCGGCCGCCGCCGCCTTCACCATCAAGTCCAGGAAACCCAGTGATAGCAGGACATCTTCGGCAGTCCTCTGCTGGTCGGGCGCCACCAGTAGGTCGGTGTCGACGTACGGCCTCAGGACATCGGCGGTATAGAGCCAGCGGGCAAACGACGGGCCCTTGAGCAGGATCGGCTCGACGCCGCGTGCGCGCAGGGCTGTCACCACCTCGGCGGTCACCTGATCGACCATCAGGGTGCGCGCCGCGGCGTTCACCGCCGAACTGAGCCGGGTCGGGTCCATGATGCTGCCGCCGTCAGCGCGGCAGGCCGCCCAGAATCTGCACGGTCGCGGGCGTGACGGTCGGCGGCGGCACGATCGTGACGTGCTGGTCGGTGCCGCGCTCCGTCAGCGCAACGACGATCGTTCGCTCCTGGCCGGGATCGAGAGTGATGAACGCCGACCACACCGGGTGACCCTGTTCGGTACCGGCGTCCAACTGCAGAGGCACGCCGTCCAGACCCGCCCCGCGCAGTGTGGCGCCGCGGCCGCCATAGATCGACACATGCAGCCGGTTCTGGCCCGGGATCAGCGACTTGTTGCCCGGCTGGTCCGGCCGGATGACGACGTACTCGGGCAGCCCTGTTGACGGCGCGTCGCTGCGCAGCTTGACCGTCATGGACACGTCCTCGTTGTTGCCGTGAGCGGCCTCGAATGAGTAGTCGATCGATGTCTTCAGGTAGTAGTCCAGTTTGGTGCCGCCGGCGTTGTTGAGAGCCAACTGCAGGTACGGACCGTCGGCGGCCGGGAGCGCGCCTCCCACCGAGCTGCGTTCGATGATCGCCTGCTCGATGGGGTGGCTGGAGGCCATGTGCACATGCCCGCCGCCGGCGGCCGCGCCTAGCTGCGGGAGCAGGCCGACGTCGTGGCTCACCGGGGCGACCAGGCGGTCGTAGAGGCTGCGCGCGATGTCGAGTTGGAGAGCATTGCGCAGCGCGTCCTGGGCGTACGCCGGGTAGCGCGCATAGATCTGCTGCTCGGTCAGGGCCACGATGTTGTCGGCGCTCACCGACTCGCCTCCCGGGCCGGTCGCCGGTCCGGTGGCCTTCAGGATCTGCGCGAGCGCGATGGGGTCGACCGCGATGCTGCCGTCGATGTGGACGCCCGCACTCCGCTCGTACATCGAGGACCAGATCTTGCTGACAGTCGGAAAGTGCGCGCTCATGTTGCTGTTGAGCCAGAAGCCGTCGGCGCCGAATGCGTCGTACCTGGCCGCGAAATCGGCGTCCAGGCCGTCCGTGGTCTGTGGGTAGGTGTCGCGAAGCGCCTTGTTCGCGCCTAGTTGACTGAGGCGGAGCCGTCCGCCGTCCGCCTCGAGGATGGCGTAGGCGCCAAGGAGTCCACCGCTGCCGCGCAATTCCGCATTCGTCTGCAGCGCGACGAAGTAACGCCGCGGCCCATCGGCGCCGAGCATCGCGGGGGCGATCCCGGTGGCGTCGCGCAGCTTCGTGGCGGTGCGCAGCAGGCCGCCCGCGTCGTCGATCAGCTGCTGCCGCGCGATCGCTACCGACGTGAGCAACGACCCGCTCGGGAGCGCCTGCGAGCGGCGTACGACTCCCTCGAGCTCGGGCGTCGCGGCGGCCAGCTGCAGGTTCATGGACTTCAGAGCGCCGATGTTGACCCGGTCGCCATCACGCAATCCGCCGCCCCCGGACAGTGCGCCGATGGCGACGAAGCGCGGCAGCACGCGGGAGGAAAGGACATCGGCCTCCTGGGCCAGCCCGCGCACCGTACGCGGTGTCTCACCGGCCACCGGGAGCCGGCCCGCAAGCGTCCAAACCGGGCTCGCGGTCAGAGTCCGCGCCCGCTTGGTGTCCCTGCGAATCTCGGCGAGCCGGGACGCCGCTCGCGTGCCGTCGGCCCGCTCGAGGTCATTGCGAAGTTCCGCAGTGGCGGTCTGGGCGCGCAGAAGCGCCTTGCGCGCCAGCACCGCTGTCACACCGAGCCAGCCCGCGCTGCCGATCCCGACCAGGATCAGCAGCACGACGGTCCGGCGCAGCCAGAAGCGCCGCCGCGACGGCCGCTTCCGTGCCTTGCGCGCCGCGGGCATCAAGTCGACGGCAGCCGTGCCGATGACAGCCTGATCCGTTTCGAGACTCACCCGGTAAGGATCGGCAGGTCAGCGGTCGACCTGAGCACCCGAACTCGGGGTCAACAGCGCGGGTCGCGCGGAAAGTGCCCCTCGGTCGGCTCGCCGGCGAACGCGTAGGCGTCGCCGCCGATCCTGTCGATCAGCTCGCCCGTCCAGTCCTTTTCGCCGCGCAGCCGGGCGAAAACCAGCCGCTGGATCTCCTGGACGTGGTCGGGCGTTTCGGGGTCCAGGCACTTGTGCTCGAGGATCTGTGCTGAGTTCTCCTCGAGGACGGTCAGCTGGTCGAGCCGGCCGACCAGGGCTGCCTTGACCTCTTCGCGCGGCAGCGCCCACATGAAGGCGACGCCTGCCATGAGTGAGTCGGCGGCGTATTCGTCGACGGTACCGAGAGCAGCGCGCAACAGGCTCAGGAACTCCTGGTCACCCTCATTTGTCAGGCTGTATGTGGTCGTCCTGGCCGCGCCGAGCGCGCTCGCGTCAGTAGTGCTCTCGACCAGGAGGCCGTCTCGGGAGAGCTTCTGCAGAGCGTTGTAGACCGAACCCGGATTGAGGTGTGCCCAGCAATCGACTTCCCAGCTGACGAGTTCCTTGCGGACGAAGTAGCCGTGCACGGGCTGGAAGATGCGCACGGCGCCGAGGATGAGCAGACGAGTTGTCGACACAACTAACGAGTCTAGGTCGCGCTCGGCCCGCCGACCATGCCGCCGAGTTGTTAGGGTCCGCGGGTATGGGGCTTCTACCGCTAGGGCCAGCCCGGCAGGCAGCCGAAAAGATCGGCTTGATGCCGCACCTGCGCCGGCTGCGGGCGGCTGCCAGCCCCGCTGCGGTCAAGCAGGGCCGGCGGGACGACGAGCACCTGATGATGCTGCTGGCCTGGGCGCTCGCAGCAGACTCCAACTGCGTCGACGTCGGCGCCTCCGCCGGCGTCGTACTCGAGGAGTTCGTCCGGCTCGCACCGCAGGGCAGACACGTCGCGTTCGAGCCCATCCCCGATGCCCACGCAGCCCTGGTCGCTCGCTTTCCGGGGGTCGAGGTGCATTGCGCCGCTCTGGCCGACGAGCCGGGCAGCGCGTCGTTCCACCACGTCCGCTCCAGGCCCGCGTACAGCGGCCTGCGTGAACGCGACTACCCCGGCGAAGTGGACGTAGAGCTGATCACGGTGGACGTGCACCGCCTCGACGACGTCCTGCCCGAGGCGTACGTGCCGACGTTGATCAAGATCGATGTGGAGGGCGGCGAACTCGGCGTTCTGCGTGGCGCCCGGCGCATCCTCGGCCAGCACCGACCGCTGTTGGTCTTCGAGCACGGCAAGGGTGCCCGCGAGCACTACGGAACTTCGGCGGACGACATCTTCACGCTGCTTGTCGACGAGCTCGACATGCGGCTCTTCGATATGGATGGCGGAGGGCCCTACGACCGCCTGCGATTCGCCACGGAGTCGAACGGTCCGCGGTGGAACTGGCTGGCGGCACCAGCGACGCGCACCTGAGCGTCGGCTGATCCAGTCGGTCAGCGGGCCGTAATGGCGTGGACTTCCTCGTCATAGCTGCGGTAGACGCCGGTGTGCAGGGCGTCGAAGTACTCGTGCGCCTCGTACCGGAAGTTGTTGGCGGGGTCCTTTATCCAGCTGACCGGGTGGTTGCGGGTCCAGTTCGCCATGCTCGACCACTCGTAGCCGGCGACCATGAGCGTACGGGTGTCGCCGGTCGCCCGGATGACGTTGACAGCCTGCTGGCTGGCCTGCTCCCAGACCCGGGAGGCGGGCACCCGGCCGCGAGCTGCCATGCCGATCGGCTCGTTCATGATGTCGAACGCGGAGACTGCGGTGTCGCCGGCGAAGTAGTTCGCGAGCTTGGCCCAGACGTCGGTGAAGGCGTTGATCGGGAGCCCCGCGGATCCGATCGTCTGCCGCACACCCAGGCCAGTGACGGGGTCGGCGAGGTAGTAGCCCGCGAAGTTGTGCAGATCGAGCACGACCTGCAGGCCGGCGGCGTGTGCCGCGTGCACGGCCGCCCCGAGGCGGGACATCTCGTCGGTGTCCAGTGCGCCGAAGAGCGTGCGCTGCACCCGCTCCCAGCGGAACGGCAGCCGCACGGTGCGGACCCCGCGGGCCGCGAGGAAGGCGTAGGACTCGGCGCTGTCGTAGTGGTAGGTGTGGTCGACCGACCCGTAGTTGACGTTGGAGAAGCTGCTGGTCGGCTCGTTCGCTGCCGCGCCCATCTCCGGGCCGGTGCCGTTCACTCCGCGCATCTCCGTACTTGTCGCGAAGTGGCCTTCGGCGACGATCGCGTTCGAATTCGCCGTGTCGAGTGACTTGACCGCATAGGAGCTGCGGCCGTAACCCGAGAGCTGCATGCTGCTCGACCATTCACCGGCGACCCACGTTGTTACACCGATGCCGGCCGCGTCCGCGCGGGTGAGCCAGGAATTGGCGACCGTGTTCCAGCGCGGGTCGTCGCTCGGCCAGCCGACCTCGCCGACCAGGCCCTTGGCGCCGTTCGCCTTGAGCCAGGCCGCCCACGCGTCGATTTCGCGGTTGGCGCGAGTCCCGATCGTGTTGGTGCTCAGTGCCCGGGCGCGTCCCACCCGGGGGGTTGCCGCCGCAGCGGACGTCGCGAGCACCGGGAGCAGGACGAGTGCGAAGAGCGCCGCCGCCGTGATTCGGCTGGCAAGCGCCTTGGTTACCCGCATCGTGTTCCCCTCGCCCCCGCCGGCCGCTGTGGCTGACAACTAGAGGATCGGGAGGACTCTCACAACGCCGTCACAACCGGGCCACTACACGGCGGCAACGACGCCCAACGGCGTACGCAGATCTGGTCCGGGCAACAGACAACCCCGGGCACTTCCTCACAACCCGCTCGAGAGCGGTAAGTGAGGGCCGGCTGGACGAGTGCCGGCGCCCGGGGTGTCGGTGTCTGTCGTGGTCTACGCCGTGCGCCGGGAGGCGCCGGTGTGAACCGGACTGCTACGACCGGCGGCTAGCGGACAGCCACCTCACGAGTCCGTTGATCATGCATTAAGCGGACCACCTCCTCTCGCGTGTACTGAGACGGTACGTCGCCGGGGC
The DNA here is from genome assembly GCA_040005895.1 of Actinomycetota bacterium. Lineage (GTDB taxonomy): Bacteria > Actinomycetota > Actinomycetes > BP-191 > BP-191 > JBDTYE01. The sequence continues at coordinate 6,396 of JBDTYE010000092.1, forward strand.
GGTCGGTGACAACGGGATTGCCGGGCCTTTTCGGGTGCCATTACTCCAAATAGGTGACACCCCTTCCTCCGACCAGCGAGAGCGACTAGTCACAGCGAGTGGTTGGAGGATCAAAGAGCACCTGCAGTGTCCAGACCCGCCAGTTCACCTCCGATTCATCTAGGGCAAGGGTCACCCGTTCGGGTGATCAGGGCCCGAAGGAGGACTCAGGTGCGGATCCGATACGCAATGGCCGCTGGTACAGCAGTGGCGCTGCTCTCGGCGGCGACGACGCTCATGGCGTCGGCATCAGCCGCATCCGGTGTCACCACCGCCGTCGCCGCACCCTCGCCCGCCACCGTCAACGCCGTGCAAGCCGTACACGCCGGAAGCGGGTTCGGCAGCGCCGCCGGACTGCTGCTCGGTCTCCTGTTCGTTCTCGTGATCGCCGCCGTCCGGTATCACGTCCAGGTAGGCGCCGGGCGCCGCGCACCGGCCCGCGTCATCACCGTTCCCGAGGCGCGTGTCAGCCCGCGCTTCATCGCCGCTTACGCGGACTAGCCGACCGCTCGTCGTACCGGTTCATGCTCGGCGTAGTCCTGCCGACATAAGAGCGAACAGAACCGTGCGCCGGGAAGGGAGGAATCACTGTCGTGGCCGTCGACGTCGAGCGATTCCGCCCCCAGCAGCGTGAGCCGTCCAAGGTCGAACGCCCGGCTTGGGAGACTGGCTACGCCACCGCGCTCGTCGTCGTTGACGCGTTCGCAGTCACCATCGCCGCTTTCATCGCGTTGCGCACGAGGTTCGGGCAAGGTCCGGCGGCCGTCGGGGGCGTCTCCTACGACTGGGTGACAGCGACGTTCGCCCCCGCGTGGGTGCTGCTGATGGCGACCGGGCGGGCGTACGAGACGCGCTTCCTCGGCGGCGGCAGCGAGGAGTACAAGCGGGTATTCAATGCCGCGATCCGCTTCACCGCAGTCGTCGCCACCCTGGCCTACGCCACCAAGATCGAACTCGCCCGCGGTTACGTCGGCATCGCGTTGCCGCTTGCGACGCTGTTCACGCTGGCCTTCCGGCACATCGCGCGTCAGGTCGTCTACCACTACCGCGCCCGGGGCGACTTCTGCCATCGGGTGCTCGTCGTCGGAAACCGCCAGCAGGTGATCGAGCTCATCCGTCAGGTCCGCCGCGAGCCCAGAGCCGGTCTGGTGGTCGTCGGGGCTTGCGTCACTGGCGACACGGGCACCCTGATGGTCGGCAGCGATGTCATCCCGGTCATGGGCGGCATCTCGGACGTGGTCGCTGCGTTGCAGACACTGGACATCGACACCGTCGCTGTCGCCGCGTCCCCGGGCGTCACGGCCGGCACCCTGCGGCGGCTCTCCTGGGAGATCGAGGGCAGTGGCGTCGACCTGGTCGTGGCGCCGCAACTCACCGACATCGCCGGCCCACGCATCCACATCCGCCCGGTCGCCGGCCTTCCCCTCCTCTACGTCGAGGAGCCGCAGCTCACAGGCGCCCGCCGGATCCTCAAGGGTCTTTTTGACCGGATCGTGGCGGGGCTGCTGGTCCTGGCATTTTCGCCGGTGCTGATCGCGATAACGATCATCATCCGCGCGATGAGCAAGGGCCCGGCACTGTTCCGGCAGACGCGGGTGGGCCGCAACGGCGAGGAGTTCACGGTGATCAAGTTCCGCACGATGCGGGCTGACGCCGAAGCCCAGCTCGCGGCGTTGCAGAGCCAGAACGTGAACGCCGACGGCCTGCTCTTCAAGATCAAGTCCGACCCGCGGATCACTCGCGAGGGCAAGTGGCTGCGCAAGTACTCGCTCGACGAGTTGCCGCAGCTGTTCAACGTGCTCCGCGGCGAGATGTCGCTGGTCGGCCCACGCCCGCCGCTCCCCACTGAAGCGGCTCGGTACGGCGACGACGTACGCCGCCGGCTGCTCGTCAAGCCCGGCATCACCGGGCTGTGGCAGATCAGCGGCCGCTCCGACCTGGATTGGGAGGAGACCGTGCGCCTGGACCTCTACTACGTCGAGAACTGGTCCATCCCGTTCGACTTCCTCATCCTCTGGCGCACCCTGTACGCCGTCCTCGAAGGCAAGGGTGCGTACTAGCTCGGTACGCTGCGAACGCGCCACGCAGGCGGTCACCGCCCGCCCGAGGATGCGACCGGGGGAATCATGCCGGAACGTCCAACCGCGACCGGCCTTCGCCGGTTCGTCTATGCCGTGCTCAAAACTCTCTGGGTGACCATCGGGCTCATCGGCTTCCTTTCTTTGATGATCGGAGGTGCGCCGTCAGATCCGTGTCGCAGCCGAGACCACTGTGGCCCGGACCTGAAGTGGCTCGGCCTCGTCGGCCTGGCTTGTCTGGGTGTGGCCGCGTCCGGTTGGTGGACTACCGCCCGCTCCGCGAGGCAATGGAGGTCCGATTGGCGATGGTCTGCGCCTACGGGTGGCCCGTCCCGCCCCCGGGATGGACGCCGCCTGTCGGTTGGATTCCACCGGCAGACTGGCCGAAGGACCCGCACTGGCAGTGCTGGCACCGCTCGTGACGGCCGCGCCATTGGTCCTTGCGTGACTTGTGTGAATTTGCGTACGCCGGCCACGCTCGGCTGACGCAGGATTCCGTACCAAATTTTACACAAGTGGAGGGCGAGTCACTGCGTCGCGGCCGTGAAGGCTTCCTCGAAGGCGGCTCGCAGCGACTGCCCCACCGGACCGATCCGGCCGTCCCCGACCGGGTTCCCGTCGAGGGTCAGGACGGGCGCTACGCCGCGGATTGCCGACAGCAGCAGCATCTCGTCGGCTCCGCGGAGATCATCCAAAGAGGTGTGCCGATCCACGATCGGTACGCCGCCCGCTCCCGACAGCGCACGGACGCACTCCAGCGTCGTGCCGCTCAGGATGCCTGTGTCCACCGGAACGGTGAACACCGAGCCGCCCCGGACCCAGACCACGCACGACGTGGCCTCCTCGAGCACTTCGCCATCGGAGGACAGCCAGATCGCGTCCACCGCGCCGCGGCTCTCGGCTTCGCGCTTGGCCGCCATCGGGACGGCGTACGACGTCGCCTTGACCCCGCCGAGGAGCCACGGCGCCGCGGCTCGCGCCGAAGCGGACATCCCCAGCGAAAGAGTCACCGCGTGCGTGCCGTCCCGGCTGGTCGCGATCGTAGTGGTGGGCACGGGCGAGACCAGCAGGTAGGAGAGCGGGGAGTCCTCGCCGTCGGGACCCCGGGTGGTGAACAGGCGCAGCACGCCGAGGTCGTCGCCGTACGCCGTCAGAGCCGCTGCCAGCGTGGCCCGCCAGGCATGGGCATCGGGGAGCGGCAAAGACATCCGCGCCGCGCCGAGCTGCATCCGGCCCAGGTGGCTGTCGAAGAGGAAGGGCTGCTGGTTGCGCACCCGCATGGATTCGAAGAGCCCATCGCCGCGCGTCACACCGACGTCGTCGCCGCGAATGACCGGTGTGGTCGGGTCGACAACGCCGCGGCCTACTACGGCGAGCACGCGGTCACTCATGGCGCCGAGCTTAGACTGGGTGTCGTGACCACCGGCTCCTGGCAGACCCAGCTGCGCGCAAGCGGCTATCGCCTCACGCCGCAACGGCAGCTGGTTCTGGAGGCGGTCTCGGAACTAGGCCACGCGACCCCCGACGAGATCCTCACCGCGGTCCGCACCACCGCACACGGCGTCAACATCTCGACGGTCTACCGGACCCTCGAACTGCTGGAAACCCTCGGCCTGGTAAGGCATACGCACCTCGGGCACGGCGCGCCGACCTACCACGCGGCCGTCGAGGACGCGCATGTCCATCTCGTCTGTCGCACCTGCGGCGACATCTCGGAAGTGGTGCCCGAGGTGGTCGGCAATCTGGTCGAACGCCTTGCGGCGCAAGAGGGTTTCGCCGCGGACGTAGGCCATCTCGCGATCTTCGGCCTGTGCCGCGAGTGCACTGCAGGCGTTGACGCGGCGGAGCTGCCGACATGAGCGAGTTGCCCGTGGAACCGGATCCGTCGGCTTACACCAGTCCGTTGCTCGAAGCGGCCGGCGGCGTCGCGCTGCCGGGACCGGACGCCGGAATCGCCGCGCACTACGGCGACTTCGCCCGCGAGCAGCGAGCCCTCGCAGAGGGCGCCGGGATCGTCGACCGCAGCAATCGCGGGCTGCTCGCGATTCCCGGCGAAGACCGGTTGAGCTGGCTGCACAGCCTCACGTCGCAGCACCTCAGCGCACTCGCCGAAGGCAGCGGCACCCAGACGCTGATCCTGTCGCCACACGGACACATCGAGCACCACCTGCAGCTGGCGGACATCGGCGGCACCACCTGGGCCGACGTCGAACCCGGGGACGCCGAGCCCACCGCGGCATTCCTTGCCGCGATGCGGTTCATGCTCCGGGTGGACGTCAAGGACGAGAGCCCGGACTACGGCCAGCTCACCATCGCCGGCCCGCAGCGGGACGACCTCCTCGACAAGTCCGGCATCGAGCTTTCGCCCGAGCCCTGGTCGGCCGCGCCGACGCCGTGGGGCGGCTACGCGCGCCGCCTGCCCTGGCCAGGGGATGGAGCCGTCGACATCGTCGTACCACGCCAGGTGCTCGCGCAGGTGTGGCACAGCCTGACGGCCAACGGCGCGGTGCCGGCCGGCAGCTGGGCCTGGGAAGCGCTGCGCATCGCCGCCCGCACGCCCCGGCTCGGATTCGAGACCGACCATCGCACGATCCCGCATGAGGTCGGCTGGCTCGAGACCGCGGTGCACCTCGACAAGGGCTGCTACCGGGGGCAGGAGACGGTCGCGCGGGTGCACAACCTGGGCCGGCCGCCGCGCCGGCTCGTGCTGCTTCACCTCGACGGCTCCACCAACGACCTGCCGTCCCACAACACGGATGTGTACGCCGACGGTGCGCGGATCGGCTTCGTGACCTCGTCGGGCCGCCACTACGAGCTCGGCCCCATCGCGCTGGCGCTGGTGAAACGCAGCACGCCCGGCGACGCCGAATTGCTCGTGGGCGAGGTCAGCGCCGCGATCGAGGCGGACTAGCCCTGGAGTAGTCCAGGTCAGCGGACCGGGTCGACGCAGGGCCGTTCGCTACCGGCCGGAGCCGGATTGGGAAGGCGCGGGTACGGCTTGGTCCAGCCGCTGCCGGAAACCCGGGATGTCGCGAAATCCCTTGCACCATCGGCTATCGCCGTCGCCAGCCCGCGTTGCACCGAAGCCTGGTCGAGCAGGCGCATGTCGTGCGCGCTGGTCATGAACAACGACTCGGATATGACCCAGGGCAGGTGCGCGCGGCGGAGCAGGCCGTAGTAATCGCCGCCCGCGCGGCCGATCCGGAACTTCGCGCCCGCGTCCGTGTCGCCTTGCCAGGGACCGGGCACCGTCTGCAGGAATCGCCGCTCGGCCTCGTACATCACGCCGGCCAGCCGACGTCCCTGGGGGTCGGCGACCGACCCGTAGGTCTCGACTCCGGGTCGGTCGAGCCGGCCGTCGGGGTCGGCGTTCAGATGCACCGAAACGGCGACGTCCGCGCGCAGGGCATCGCCGAGGGCGACCCGGAACTTCAACGTCTCGGTGACATCTCGGGTGCGCGTCAGGTAGACCCGCCCGACCCTCGCCGCCAGCAGCCGCGAGACTTCCGTGCCCAGCGCCAGGACGCGGTCGGCCTCGCGGCTGCCGTCGACGCCGATCGCGCCGTCCTGGACGCCGCCGTGGCCGGGATCGACGAGCACGAGCACCTGGGACGCCGCCTTCGGCAGCGGGCCGCCGGAGCCGGGCGGCACCAACTGCAGGTCGGCGCGGCGCAGCCGGACCTGACGGCCGCACGGAGTCATGACGAGCGGGAAGAACTGGTCACCA
>JBDTYE010000093.1:0-12158 GCA_040005895.1 Actinomycetota bacterium
CTGGTCCCCGTTCGTGTCAGCGCGCTTACAGCAGTCGCAGTGGCCGGCGGGGGCCGGACTGCGTACGCCGTCGTGGCGCCTTGATGAGGGCCGCCGACGCCGCCGCCAGTTGATCGACCCGGGCTAGTTCTGGCCGTCGAACAGGCTGGATACCGAGGTGTCGTCGAAGACCGCCTTGATCGCCGCGGCGATGATCGGCGCGATCGACAAGATGGTGATCTTGTCGATCTGCTTGTCCTGCGACAGCGGCAGCGTGTTGGTCACGATGACCTCGCTGACCGGCGAGTTCTTCAGCCGGTCGATCGCGGGTTCGCTGAAGATGCCGTGCGTGGCGGCGACCAGCACGTCGGTCGCGCCCTTGTCGATCAAGGCATCGGCTGCCTTGATGATCGTGCCGGCCGTGTCGATCATGTCGTCGACGATCACGCAGACGCGGCCTTCGACCTCACCGACGACCTCGTGCACCTTGGCCTCGTTGACGACCCGCGGGTCCCGGCGCTTGTGGATGAATGCGATCGGGCAGCTGAGCCGGTCCGCGAACTTCTCCGCGGTCCGGACCCGGCCGGAGTCCGGCGAGACGATCGTCAGGTTCTCCGTGTCGACCTTGCTGGCGATGTGGTCCGCCAGCAGCGGCAACGCCGTCAGGTGGTCCAGCGGCGCGTCGAGAAAGCCCTGGATCTGCGCGGTGTGCAGGTCGACCGAGATGACCCGGTTGGCGCCGGCAGCCCGGTAGAGGTCCGCGACGAGCCGCGCGCTGATGGGTTCACGGGCGAGCGTCTTCTTGTCCTGGCGGGCGTACGGGTAGAACGGCGCGACCACGGTGATGCGCTTGGCTGATGCCCGGCGCAGCGCGTCGACCATGATGAGTTGTTCCATCAGCCACTGGTTGATCGGTGTGGTGTGGCTCTGGATGACGAACGCGTCGGAGCCGCGTACCGACTCCTCGAAACGGCAGAAGATCTCGCCGTTGGCGAAGTCGCCGAGCGAGACAGCACCGAGTTCGGTGTCGAGTTCGCGTGAGATCTCCTCGGACAACTCGGGATACCCGCGCCCGGAAAACAGCATGAGCGTCTTGAGGCTCGCGATGACTTGGCCGCTCACTGCTGGGCTCCTCGGTCGGTGCTCGAATCCGGGTCTTGCGTGCTCACCGTTTCCGGCGGTGAAGCGCTGTGCACGGTACGCCGCCCGCGACGTTCGGCCCACCCGTCGATCGTCCTCTGTTGCGCCCGGCCCACCGCCAGCGAGCCGGCCGGGACGTCCCTGGTGATCGCCGAGCCGGCTGCCGTGTAGGCGCCGTCGCCGACGGTGACGGGCGCGACGAGCATCGTGTCACTGCCGATGAACACATCATCGCCGATGTAGGTCTGATGCTTGTCCCGGCCGTCGAAATTGCAGGTGATGGACCCTGCGCCGATGTTGACGTTGGCACCGATCGTCGCGTCGCCGATGTAGGACAGGTGCGGCACCTTCGACCCGGCGCCGACGGTCGACTTCTTGATCTCGACAAATCCGCCGGCCTTGGCTGCAGTCTCCAGAACCGTCCCGGCCCGCAGGTAGGTATAGGGGCCGACGGCCGCTTTGGCGCCGATCTGCGCACCGACACACGTGGCCGCGACGACTGATGCACCGGCGCCGACCGAAGTGTCGGTGAGTCGCGAATACGGCCCGACGGTTGCCCCCGCCGCGACCGTCGTGCGGCCGTGCAGCATCGTGAACGGCTCGACGGTGCAGTCGGGTTCGAGGGTGACGGTCACGTCGATCCAGGTCGAAGCGCGATCGACGACGGTGACGCCCGACCGCTGCCATTCGCGCACTGTCCGGTCCCGCAGGGCCGCGCCCGCGTCCCCGAGCTGAGCCCGGTCGTTGACGCCGCCCACCTCGGCCTCGCCGGCCAGCACGGCGCCGACTCGCCGGCCGCCGGCGACGAACAGCGCGATGACGTCGGTGAGGTATTCCTCGCCCTGGACGTTGTCGGTGGTGAGACGCCCGAGGGCGTCCCGCAGCACCAATGCATCGAACGCGTAGATCGACGTGCCGACCTCATTGATCTCCCGCTGCTCGGCGGTCGCGTCGCGCTGCTCGACGATGCCGAGTACGCCGCCACCGACGTCCCGCAGAACGCGGCCGTACCCGGTGGGGTCGGCCATCCTCGCCGTCAGCACGGTGGCCACGGCACCCGCCGCCTCGTGCTCGGCGACGAGCCGTTGCAGGGTCGCGCCCGTCAGCAGCGGGACGTCGCCCGGAACGACCACGACGGTGCCTTCGAGCGTCGGCAATTCGGCGAGTGCCCGGCGTACCGCGTGCCCGGTGCCCTTTTGCTCCTCCTGCACGACGCAGCTGGCCGCCGGTGCGGCCGCGGCGACCTCCGCGGCGACGGCGTCGCGCCCGTGCCCGACGACCACCAGCGTCTCGGCCGCCTCCAGGGTCTGCGTCGCTGCCAGCAGGTGCCCCAGCAGGGATCGCCCGCAGACCCGGTGCAGGACCTTCGGGAGCTCGGAGCGCATCCGGGTCCCTTGACCCGCCGCGAGAACGACGACCGCGGCTGGCTTGCTCACTGAGCTCCCTCTGTTCCTGTGTCGCCGGTCTGACGCTGCTGGGGAACCAGGATTCGAACCTGGACAAGCGGCTCCAAAGGCCGCGGTGCTGCCGTTACACCATTCCCCACCACGGTCGATGGGCGACCGGGAATCGCGCAGTCATCGTACCGACGGCAGGGGCCCAGGTCGCGGCCCACTTCCAGCTCCTGCGAGCACCCGCGAAATTGCGTGCACCCGCCGGCGATCGTGCCTACCCTCGTTGCATGCCATTCCGTTGACGCTCGTTGCCGCCCCGCTCCCGCCGGCTGGCCCGCAGGACAGCCTGGTGGGCACTGCTCGCTGACCTGATCCCGTTGTACGCCGTCTACGCCCTTCTCTTCGCCGAGAACGGCCTTTCCGACGCGCAGATTTCCGCTCTCTTCGCGATCTGGTGCGTGGTCGGGATCGTGGCTGAGATCCCCACCGGAGCGGTGGCCGACCGCTACTCGCGGCGACTGTCGATCGCGGTGGCGAGCCTGCTGCAGGCGGCTGGTTACGCGTGCTGGCTTGCCTTCCCGACGTTCGCCGGCTTCGCGGCCGGTTTCATCCTGTGGGGCACCGGCGGGACCTTCGTCTCCGGCGCCTTCGAGGCGTTGCTGTACGACGGTCTGGCCGCGGACGGCGTAGCGCATCACTACGCGACGGTCTACGGGCGCCTCACCGCGATCGGCCTGGTAGGGCAGGTCGCGGCAGCTGGGGCCGCAAGCGTGCTGTTCGCGCGCGGCGGGTACCTGCTGGTGGGGCAGGCGAGCATCGCCGTGTGCCTCGCTGCGGCGTACGCCGGGTGGCGACTGCCCGAGCCCTCGCGGTACCCCGGCCCGCACCCGGCCGGTATCGACGATGATCTCCCCGCAGAACCGGCCAAGTACCTGTCCCTGTTGCGCACCGGCGTGACCGACGCCGCCCGCAGCCGCGCGGTGCGGACGGCCATCGTCGCGGTCGCGCTGCTGACGTCGCTGGACGGGTTCGAGGAGTACGTGCCGTTGCTCGCGCACGACTGGGGCTTGCGAACCGCCGCCATTCCGCTGGCCACGGTCGGCATCCCGCTGGTAGCCGCCATCGGAGCGGCGTACGGCGGCGCGGCCGACCGGCTCCGCCCGGCGGCCCTCGGATTCCTGCTCGGCGCCGGCGGTGCGGCGCTCGCCGCGGCGGCGATCTTCGCCGGGCTCGCCGGGCTCGTCGCGGTCACGGCGTACTACGCGGCGTACCGGATCGTGCTCGTCGTCGCGGGCGCCAGGCTGCAGCACCGGATCGAGAGTTCGGCCCGCGCGACGGTCACTTCGGTCGCCGGAGTCGGCACCGACCTGGCCGGCGTTCTCCTGTACGGCGCGTGGGCGCTGGGTCAGCTACCGTTTTTCGCGGGACTCGTCGTGACCCTTGCGGTGGTACTCCCGCGGTGGCTTCGGGACACGGCGAACTGAGCCGATACCAGGCATGACCCTCGCGCATTTAGTTGGCGGTGGGGGGTACCTACGCTGAGGTAGGTTACGGTTGCGTAGGAATCAACCCGGAGGATGCACGCCATGACGGTGACGACCACTCGACCCACGCCTGATCTGCAGCCCAAGCCGCGGCAGGCGCGCAAGGAACAGATCGCGCTGCTGTTCTTCGTCATCCTCCCGTTCATCGCCCTCATCGCTGCGGTCCCGCTGATGTGGGGTCGGGGCATCAACTGGTCCGACGTGGCGATCTTCACCGTCATGTACCTCGTCGGCGGCGTCGGCATCACGGTCGGCTTCCACCGGTATTTCACTCACGGTTCCTTCAAGGCCAAGCGGCCGCTGCGCATTGCCCTGGCGGTCATGGGATCACTCGCGATCGAAGGCCCGGTCATCCGCTGGGTCTCCGACCATCGCAGGCACCACGCGTTCAGCGATGTCGAAGGGGATCCGCACTCCCCGCACCGGTTCGGCCCCGGCGTCTGGAACCTCACCAAGGGTCTGCTCTTCGCGCACCTCGGCTGGCTCTTCGCCGAATCGCAGTCGCCGCAGGAGAAGTACTCACCCGACCTGCTTGCCGACAAGGACATCCGCAGGATCGATGCGCTGTTCCCCGCGATCGTTGCCGTCACGCTTGGCCTGCCGTTGATCGTCGGCGGCCTGCTCACCTGGAGCTGGCAGGGCGCGCTCACCGGTTTCTTCTGGGGCGGTCTGGTCCGGGTCGGCCTGCTGCACCACGTCACGTGGAGCATCAACTCGGTCTGCCACGTTTTCGGCGAGCAGCCGTTCAAGACCCGGGACAAGAGCCGAAATTTCTGGCCGCTCGCGGTGTTGTCGTTCGGTGAGTCCTGGCACAACCTGCACCACGCGGACCCGACCTGCGCACGGCACGGCGTCGACAAACATCAGTGGGATGCGAGTGCCCGCGTGATCCGCTGGTTCGAGCAGCTCGGTTGGGCGTACGACGTCCGCTGGCCCAATCAGGACCGGCTGGCGACGCGCAGAGCCGCCGCCTGAGCGAACCGGCGCTCGCTGCCGACGGGAGACCGATGAGTCAGAACGGCGACAGCAGCAACTCAGTCGCACGCGTGCGCATGACAGGCCAGCAACGACGCGAGCAACTGCTCGACATCGGGCGAACGCTGTTCGCAGAGCGCGGCTTCGAGGCAACCTCGATCGAGGAGATCGCCCACCGGGCAAAGGTCTCGAAGCCGGTTGTCTACGAGCACTTCGGCGGCAAGGAAGGTCTGTACGCCGTCGTGGTCGACCGCGAGATGACCCGGTTGATCGACCGCTTCACCAGCGCTTTGTCGGCGGGTCACCCGCGCGAGCTACTGGAGCAGGCAGCCGGTGCGCTGCTGGACTACATCGAGAACGAGACCGAGGGTTTTCGCATCCTGGTGCGCGATTCTCCGGTCGCGTCCTCGAGCGGCACTTTTGCTTCGCTCATCGGCGACATCGCCAGCCAGGTCGAACACATCCTGGCCAGCGAATTCAAGAGCCGCGGGTTCGATCCCAAGTTCGCGCCGCTTTATTCGCAGGCTCTGGTGGGCATGGTCGCTTTGACGGGCCAGTGGTGGATGGACGCCCGCAAGCCGCGCCGCGACGAGGTCGTCGCACACCTGGTCAACCTCTGCTGGAACGGCCTCTCGCACCTCGAACCCAAGCCAGTCCTGAGCAAGCCGCAACCCAGCCGCTAACCAAGCCGCACCCCAGCCGCACCCCAGCCGCTGACCATGCCGCACCCCATTCCCACGCGTTGCCCTGCGCCGGGGAGGGTGCCTGCAGGTGAAGAGGTTGGACCCTCAAACGTCACGCACCGCGTCATGTTTGGAGGTCCAAGCTTCGAAGCGCCCCGAGTCGCCCTGCTGGGTCTCAGCGCCTCGCCCAAGCAAGCGTCCATGATCATGGGCTCCTGATCCCGGCATATCCGGGATGAGGAGCCCACCACGGTTGTCGCGCTCGAGCGGCCGCGCTCTCTAGCCTTCCGTATGCCAGCGCACGGCGTACGTGATCATCCAGCACACGAAGGCAACCGTGACGTGGGCGATCAGCGCGGACGCCCAGCCGATCGCTACCGATGCGGAATCCGCGTTGCCGAGCGCGAACCCGAGTATCAAGGCGTGCAACGCCATCAGCGTTCCCAGCGCCGTCCCGAAGTGGCCGGGCAGGGCGAGCGCCAGCAACAGTGGAATCCACAGAAGTAGTGAAAACGCCACCGCTTCCAGGAGCGAACTCGCGGTCACGGCAACGCCGAATGCCTCAACAGTGATTGCGGAAAGCACCAAGGCTCGCTTGCTCATCGCGCGAACGAGCCTCTCGGGCAGATGGTGCACGGTCATCCCGCAGCATCGTCCGGCGCTGAACCAACCGCGGGTAGGTCAGTGACAAACGTCGGTCCAGGGGTCGACGTTTGCCACTGACCCTGGGCCGGAGGCGGGCGGGTCAGCCGAGTTCCTCGGCTAGCGTGAGCCAATCGGTTTCGGCCGCGCTGCGCTCGACCTTCAGCATGCGCAGCTTCGCGTCGAGTTCCTGGATCGCGGCGTAGTCGGATGCCTTCTCGGCCATCTCCTTGTGCAGCTTCGCCTCGTTGGTGTCGAGTTTGGTGATCAGCCTCTCCAGCTTGGTCAGTTCCTTCTTCGCGGTCCGGCTGTCGCCGCCGCGGAGTGGCTTCACGCCCTGCGACGTGGCACCGGCCATAGCGCTACGCCGCACCGCGACGTACTGCTCGACGCCGCCGGGCAGGTCGCGCAGCGTGCCGCCGCCGACCATCAGCATCCGGTCGCAGGTGCGCTCCAGGAAGTAGCGGTCGTGACTGACGACGACCAACGACCCCGGCCAGCCGTCGAGGTAGTCCTCCAAGGCGGTGAGCGTCTCGATGTCGAGGTCGTTGGTCGGCTCGTCGAGCAGCAACACGTTCGGCTCGGCGATGAGCAGTCGCAGCACCTGCAACCGGCGCTTCTCTCCACCGGACAGGTCGCCGACCCGGGTCCATTGCCGGCTCGAGGGGAAGAGAAAGCGTTCGAGCAGCTGGCCGGCTGTCATCGTCTTGCCCGGCACCGAGATCTCGCGGGCGATCTCCTCGACCGACTCGAGCACCCGTGCCTCGGGATCGACCGGCACCGGCTCCTGTTCGAGGGTGGCGACGCGGATCGTCGTGCCGCGCTTGATCGAACCCGAGGTCGGCTGCAGCCGATCGGCGAGCAGGTTGAGCAGGGTCGACTTCCCGGCGCCGTTGGGTCCGAGTACGCCGATCCGGTCGCCTGGGCCGAGTTGCCAGGTGACGTTGTGCAGAACGGCTTTGTCGCCGTACCGGACGCCTACTTCGGTGAGTTCGAGCACGAGTTTGCCGAGCCGCGCCGTCGCGAACTCGACCATCTTCAACTCGTCGCGGGCGGGCGGCTCGTCATCGATCAGCGCATTGGCCGCGTCGATGCGGAACTGCGGCTTGCTGGTGCGCGCGGGCGGTCCGCGCCGTAGCCAGGCGAGCTCCTTCTTCAGCAGGTTCTGCCGGCGCGCCTCGGTAAAGGCGGCAACGCGAGACCGCTCCGCCTTCGCGAGGACGTAAACCGAATAGCCGCCGTCGTAGCGGTGCACCGATCCGTCCGCGACCTCCCACGTCGTCGTACACACCGCGTCGAGGAACCACCTGTCGTGGGTGACGACGATGAGCGATCCGCGCCACTCGGCGAGGTGCCCGGCCAGCCAGTCGACCGCCTCGATGTCGAGGTGGTTGGTCGGCTCGTCGAGGACGATCACGTCGTGCTCGCCGATCAACAGCGCCGCGAGGGCGACCCGGCGGCGTTCGCCTCCGGACAAGTCGTCGACGACGGTGTCGAGGCTGGTCAGCAACAACCCGTCGAGGATGTCGCGCACCCGCTTGTCGCCGGCCCACTCGTGTTCGGCCCGCGAGCCGAGGACGACCTCGGTGACAGTCGCGCCCGCGGGCAACGTCACTTCCTGCTGGAGTACGCCGACCCGCAGCCCGCCGCGGTGCGTGACACGCCCCTCGTCGGGCGACTCCAACTGCGTCAACACCCGGATCAGAGTCGACTTGCCAGCGCCGTTGCGGCCGACCAGCCCGATCCGCTCGCCTTCCTCGACGCCCAGCGAGACGCCGTCGAGAAGGAGGGTCGTGCCGTACGTCTTGGTGACGCCCTCGATGTTGATCAGGTTCACTGCGGCTCGCGCGCCTCGACGATGCGCGCGCCAGGGACTGGGCCGTAGCCGCGGCGCACCGATCGGCAGGTTCCCGATCCCGCGAGGGACGCGGCCAGTGCGATGGCGTCCGCCTGCGACCGCGCGAGGAAGGCGCAGGTCGGTCCCGACCCGGAGACGACGCCGCCGAGAGCGCCGAGTTCCATGCCGGATTCGAGCACTCGGCGCAGGGCCGGCCGCAGGCGCAGCGCCGGCGCCTGCAGGTCGTTGTGCAACGACTTGCCGAGGGCAGTCGCATCGCCCGCCCGAAGAGCAGCGAGTACGCCGTCCGTGTCACGTTCGGGAACGGGATCGCCACGGTCGTACTCGGCGTAGACGGACGGCGTCGAGAGCCCGCGTTCGGCCAGCGCGAACACCCAGTGGAACTGCCCGCGCGCCAGCACCGGCGCGACGTTCTCGCCGCGCCCGGTCGCCAACGCCGTGCCGCCCGTCAGCGCGAACGGCACGTCGCTACCGAGTGAAGCCCCGATCTCGAGCAGCTCGGAACGTTCGAGACCGGTGTGCCATAAGGCATCGCAGGCGACCAGCGTCGCGGCCGCGTCGGCGGAGCCGCCGGCCATGCCACCCGCGACGGGGATCGTCTTGGCGATGCGCAGCAGTACGCCGCCGCTGACGCCGGCCTGTTTGGCCAGCCGGGTGGCGGCGGCGACCGCGAGATTGGCGATGTCGGTCGGCACTTCGGCGGCGCCCTCACCGGTTACTTCGGCAGCGATGCCCTCGGCGGAGACCGCGGTCACCTCGTCCATCATCGAGACCGCGTGCATGATCGACGTCACGTCGTGGAACCCGTCGTCCCGGCGGGGACCGACGGACAGGTGCAGATTGACCTTCGCCGGCGCCCTTACCGTCACCGGGTCGGGCACTCCGGCCAGGCCGCGGCGATCGGCCAGCGAAGGCTCCTTCATTCGTTGCGGTGGCTGGCCCATGGTAGCGATGCGGCGGCAGAAGCAATCCGCGCGAAGTCGCCGACCGACAGCGCCTCACCGCGCAACGAATAATCGATGCCTGCCGCGCGCAGCACTGCCTCGGCCTGCGCAGGGCTTCCGACCAGTCCGGCGAGCGCCGCACGCAACGTCTTGCGCCGCTGGGCAAAGGCGGCGTCGATGATGGCGAAAGTGGTCCTTCTGTCGGCGTCCGGAGGGGGCCGCTTGGTGAAAGCGACCAGCCCCGAGTCGACGTTCGGCGCCGGCCAGAAGACCGTGCGCGGGATCGACCCCGCCAGTCTCGCGTCGGCGTACCAGGCGAGCTTGACGCTCGGAACCCCGTAGACCTTGCTGCCCGGCGGGGCGGCCAGCCGGTCGGCAACCTCCTGTTGCAGCATCACCAGGCCGTGCCGCAACGTGCCAAAGCGCTCCAGCATCCCGAGCAGCACCGGCACGGCGACGTTGTAGGGCAGGTTGGCCACCAGGGCGGTCGGCGGCGGGCCGGGCAGCTCGCGCAGGGTGAGGGCATCGGCGGCGATGACCTGCAGGCGATCGGCGTACGCCGGCACCCTGTCTCGAGCGAGCGACGGCAGGGCCGCTGCCAGCCGCTCGTCGATCTCGATCGCCATAACCCGGTTGGACGCGGCGAGCAGTCCCAACGTCAGGGACCCGAGGCCGGGTCCGACCTCGACGACAACGTCGTCGGCCGAAACGCCGGAGATCCGGACGATGCGCCTGATCGTGTTGGCGTCGATGAGGAAGTTCTGCCCGAGCGACTTGGCCGGGCGAACCGCGAGCTGCGCGGCGAGCCGCCGTACGTCGGCCGGTCCGAGCAGCCCGTCGGGGGCTGCCGTCACCTAGCGGAAAAGCCGGGAACGGCAGGTGCCCCAGGCGCCCGCGCCGACGCGCCGGTAGAGGAGTTGCGCCCGGTAGGTCTGCTCGTCGCGCGACGCGTTGATCGGGTCACCGACGCCGCCGACTCCATGCCAGGTGGCGAGCATGAACTGGTACAGACCGCGGTAGGTGCCGCCAGGAGAGACGGCGCGCGGGTTGTTACCCGATTCGCAGGCCGCCAGTGCGCCCCAGTTCAGCTTGTCGACGGCCGGCTTGTGGGACGGCCCGGTCTTCGGCGGGGTGACGACGACCGGTTTGCGGACGACGACGGGCTTGCGGACGACGACGGGCTTGAGCGCCGGCACCTTGACGGGTGGCAGCGTTGCCTTCACCACAGACTTCTGCACGGGTGCCGCCGGCTTGGCCCCGCCGATGATGAGGATCCGCTCCTTCGGTGGCCGGGCGACGCGGCTGCCGTCAGGTACCACGATCATCGGACCGGTGCTGGGGCTCTGCTCGCGGAAATACTGCACGAGTACGCCGCGTGCCCCCGGAGCGCGCACCCGCGTCGTACCAGTGGGCAGCCTGAGGTCGACGGTCTCGATTGTCCTGAACGCGATAGGCCGGGTGCGGGAGACTCGGACACCGCGCACGTCGCTCACGATGACGGTCGTGCCCTCGGCCGGATACGAGTCGAGCGGCGGGCTGACGACCTCGGTCGCCGTGAGCGTGACGCCCTCGGCCGCGAGCAAATCGCCGATGGTCGGAACGGTCGTGACAACCGTGCGCGTCCCGCTTTCGAGGACCAATCGCACCTCGGACGGCATCCGGACCTGCAGCGAGAACGCCCCCGATGACGGAACGCGCGACGAGCGAGACGCCGATACGTAGGTCCGCTCGTCGGCGTTGATGCCGATTTCTGCGAGTACTTGATCGACATCCGATGCGTTGACCCAGACCCCGCGCTCGACGTCGTTGACACGTACCGTCACGAGCCGGCCGCGCCTGATGATGATCCGCGATCCGTTCCGGACAGAGGTGTTGCCTGCGGGCGCCAACACATCATGCGCGTCGACGGTGACCCCAACCCGGTCGAGCACCTCGGCGACCGTTGATGCGTGCGTCACGACGACCCGCGGCTGGCCGTCGATCTCGACCGTGACAGACTTGTCGGAGCTGACCCAGGCGACGCCAGTGGCAGTCAATGCGGCGAGTACGGCGCCATGAACGATACGTGCGCGCACTGGGCTCCGAATTGTGGTCGAGGGCCCGGTCTGTGAGGGCGCGCACGACGATGTGGCGCGCACAGGAGCTTCCCCACTCCGGCGAACAGTTACGGAAAGGTAACGGGACCGAGTCTCGTTAGTCCAGCTTTTGCCGGAAGTTCACCCGCCGTCAGCTTCTGGTAGCTGAGGGCAAACGGAAGGTCGCGAGCGCGCACGCGGCGATCGAAGCCGCCATCTCATCCTCGTCCACGTTCTTGACCTGCGCCATCGCCCGAACGGTGAGCGGGATCAAGTACGACGAGTTCGGCTGCCCGCGATGCGGCATCGGCGTCAGGAACGGCGCGTCCGTCTCGACCAGCAGCAGCTCCAGTGGCGCCTCGCGGAGCGCTTCCCGCAGCTTCTCCGCGTTCTTGAACGTGATGTTGCCGGCGAAACTCATGACGTAGCCGCGGTCCGCGCAGACCCGCGCCATCGCCGCGTCGCCCGAGAAACAATGAAAGACGACGCGGTCGGGCGCGCCCTCGTCGACGAGTGCCTGCAGCACTGCATCGTGCGCTTCCCGGTCGTGGATGATCAGGGCCTTGCCGCTGTCCTTCGCGATCTGGATGTGGGCGCGGAAGCTCGCCTGCTGCTGCTCTTCGGTCGCGGTGTCGCGGTAGAAATCGAGCCCCGTTTCGCCGATGCCGACGACTTGTGGAAGTTGGGCAAGCCGCGCAATCTCTTGAAGCGCAAGGGAATCCGCGCCGTAGGCCTCATTGGGATGGATCGCGACTGCAGCGAACACGTCGTCGTATGTCGCTGCTGTGTCGGCAGACCACTGCGACGACGGCACGTCGATGCCGATGGTGACCAGGCGGCGTACGCCGACCGCTTGCGCCTGCGCGACGAGGGCAGCGACATCGCCCGCCATCAGGTCGAGATGGCAGTGCGCGTCGATCACTT
>JBDTYE010000094.1:0-12136 GCA_040005895.1 Actinomycetota bacterium
GACCAGATCGCCTTCTGCAAGGCATAGGCGAGCGGGTACGACGACCGGCCGGCTCCCACGAAGGGCCGGCCCAGCTGGACCGGCGAGCCGTCGGCCCCCACAAAGGGCCGGCGGCTCGATCACGCCGCCTGTTGCGGGCGAATCGCCTGCAACAGCTCGGCCTGCCGCCACCAGAGCCAGCGCACCGACGACCGCAGCCCGACCTGCCAGATCAGCGCGCCGTACGCGACGCTCAGTGGCGCGGCGACGAACAGACCAGGTGTCCAGTTCTGCGCCGAGAACCAGATGAACGCGCCTAGCGGTGCGAGCACCACGGCAACCAGCAGCAGCGCTGCCAACTGCGTCAATCCGGCGGCCATGGATTGGCCGCCGCCGCGACCGCCCCATGCGTTCGTGATGTTTTCGGGCTGGGGGGCGGGCGCCCGCACCGACACGACGTTGGCGACGCCGAGCGCGGCGCCGCAGCCCGCCAACCCGCCCAGGAGGGCCAGCGGCACATAGACCCAACCGCCGGTGATCGCGGCGGAGACAACCGCCACCACCCCCGTTGCTGGCATCGCGACAACAGCGACTGCAAGATTCTTGCCCACCAGGTCGCGGCGCGGGTCGTTGCCGGCCACGACGTTCATCCAGTACGCCGCTCCGTCCAGCCCGAACTGGTTGAGCGCGATGATCGAGAACATCGTCGCCGTGACCATGGCGAACAGCACCGTGTGCGGATTGCCGTTGCCGGAGGCGAAGACACTGACCAGGGTCACGCTCATCGGTCCGCTGGTGGCCAGCAGCGCGGTGCGGCGCATCGGGTCGCGCCACATGTAACGCAGATCCTTGGCGGCGATGGCGCCGATGGCCGTGTTGGGCAGCAACCGACGGGCCCATCGCGGCCGCAGGTCCGCGCCGCGTTCCGCGACCCGTTTGCGCGACGTCTGCTCCACGGTTGTCAACGCCGTCTGCAGCCCGCGCTGCCACCAGAAGAAGGCCCCGCCGATGTACGCAGCACTCAAGCAGAGTTGCAGGGCTGCCGTGCCGTATCGCCCCGACCCTGCGGCGGCCACCGCATTCCCGGCCGAACCGAGCGGCGAGTAGCGCGCGGCCGCGAAGAGCGTCCGGCCGGCCGGGCTGTCCAAGTCAAGTGCGACCGCGCTGAATATCGGGCCGGCCAGCCCAGCACTGCCGCCCACGAGAGCCAGGATCACCGCGGTGACATCCCGGCCGCGGCGCGATCGCAGCAACCCCGACAACGCCGTGGTCACCGCCCGCGACAGCAGCAGGCACATCAGCAGTTGGGCAACCACCCCAGCGCCGACAAAGAGCGCGGCCACTGGAGTGTGCGCGAATCCGAGGAAGGCACCGGACAGCGCCAGCAAGGTCGCAAGAGGAGGTACGCCGACCGCGCTCGAAGCGAGCAGACCGCGGGTCAACTGCCGGCCGGTCAGCGGAAACAACGCGAGACGGGAGGGGTCGAGGAGTTCGTCGACGCCGAGCGCGAACACCGGCAGGACGAGCCACCCGAACGTGAGCAACGCGAACAGCAGAGTCACGATCCGGTCGTCCTGCGCGCTACCGGCCGCGGCGACTGCCGCAAAGCCGCCGAGCGCGGCGCCCAGCCCGAACAGCACGCCGATGACGAAGAACGCGAGCCTGCTACGGCTGGACCGCAACCCGCTGAGCAGCAGGCGGAGCTTCAGCCGGACGAAGACCGCAGCCACGCCAGGCCCTCGGTGCTGGTGTCCTCAGCGCCGACCAGATCCGCGAAGACGTCCTCGAGCCGGCGGCCACCGCGGACCTCATCGATGGTGCCCGTCGCCACGATCTTTCCGCTGTCGACGACGGCCAGCCGATCGCAGAGGTTTTCGACGAGTTCCATCACGTGGCTGGAGAAGACGACCGTGCCGCCGCCGGTGACGAAACTCTCGAGGACGGCCTTGATCGTGCGGGCCGACACCGGATCGACGCCTTCGAAAGGCTCGTCGAGGAAGACCACGCGCGGGCCGTGCAGCAGCGCCGCGGCCAGACCGATCTTCTTCCGCATTCCGTGCGAGTAGTCGACGACGAGGGACCCCGCCGCGTCATCGAGACCCAGCACATGGATCAGCTCGTCGGCTCGTTGACCGACCACCGCGGGTGGCATCGACCGCAGCAGGCCGCCGTACAGCAGGAGTTCGCGGCCGGTCAGCCGTTCGAACAGCCGCAGCCCGTCGGGCAGCACACCGATGATCGATTTCGCGCGCACCGGGTCGGCCCACACGTCGAAGCCGTTGATGAAAGCGGTCCCGTAGTCGGGCCGGAGCAGTCCGGTCGTCATAGACAACGTGGTGGTCTTGCCGGCGCCGTTCGGCCCGACGAGTCCGAAAAAGCTGCCCACCGGCACGTCGAGATCAATGCCCTGGACGGCGTACGTCGTCCCGAACTTCTTGTGCAGACCGCGCAGAGCTACTGCCGGCGGGTCCGTCAACGCTCCCCCTGGGTGACAACGGACGGCAGCGCCAGCAGCCAGTCGACGTCGATGCCCTCGAGTGAGGCGACGACGTACCTCCGCGGCGCGGCCGCGATCGACGCGACCGACGGGACGGCGAGTACGACGCAGCCGGCCGCCTCCCCTGCGGCTACGCCCAGCGCCGAGTCCTCGATGACCACGCAGGAGCCGGACTCGACCCCGAGCGCGGCAGCCGCCTTCAAATACGCCTCGGGGTCGGGCTTGGCGGCCGACACTTCGTCGCCCGCGATCGTGACCGTGAACCGCTCGGCGCCCAGGTCCTCCAGCGCAGCGTCGACGAGGACGCGGTGCGAGGCGGAAACAACCGCGAGCGGTACGCCGCGCCGGCCGAGTTCGTCCAGCAGCTCGGTCACGCCGGGCATCAGCGGCAGCTCCTGGCGGAAGAGCGCGGACACCCGCGTCAGCAGGTAGTCGACGACCCACTCCGGCGACTTGTCGCTGCCAGTGATCTCCAGGAACAACTCGGCAGAACTGTCGATGTGTCTTCCGACGAAGAGCGGCTTGAGCGACGCATCCCACTCACCGCCCAGGGCGCGCATCAGTTCCTTCTCGGCAACCGTCCACAGTGGTTCGGAGTCGATGAGCAGGCCGTCCATGTCGAACAGGACGCCGATGGCCGCCGTCATCGGGCAGCGAAGTACTTGGCCTCGGGGTGGTGCACGATGATCGCCGACGTGGACTGTTCGGGGTGCAGTTGGTGCTCCTCGGAAAGTTCGACGCCGATCCGCGCCGGGTCGAGGAGGTCGACGATCATCGTCTGGTCCTCGAGGTTGGGACACGCCGGATAGCCGAACGAGTAGCGGGAGCCGCGGTAGGCCTGCTTCGACAGCACAGCTGAGAGGTCACTGGAATCCTCGGCGACGAAACCGAGTTCCTCGCGGACCCGATGGTGCCAGTACTCGGCGAGCGCCTCGGTCAACTGCACGGACAGGCCGTGCAGTTCGAGGTAGTCGCGGTAGGAGTCCTTGCCGAACAACTCCCCCGTCACCTCGGAGACATGGCTGCCCATTGTCACGACGTGGAACGCGACCACATCGATCTCGCCCGACTCCTCCGGCCGGAAGAAGTCGGACAGGCACAGGTGCCGGTCACGGCGCTGCCGGGGGAAGGTGAACCGGCAGCGCTCGTTGCCGTCCTCGGTCAGCACGATCAGGTCGTCGCCCTTGCTGACACAGGGGAAATAGCCGTAGGCAACCGCGGCATTCATGATGCCCTCGGCCTGGATCCGGTCGAGCCACATGCGCAGTCGCGGCCGGCCCTCGGTCTCGACCAACTCCTCGTACGACGGGCCCTTGCCGGCCCGTCCGCCGCGCAGGCCCCACTGCCCCATGAACGTGGCCCGCTCGTCGAGGTAGGACGCGTAGTCGGCCAGCGCAATGCCCTTGACCACCCTCGATCCGAAGAAGGGAGGAACCGGCACGGGTACGTCGATCGCGACGTCCGAGCGGGCCGGCAGCGGCTCGTCCACAACGTGCGCGGAACGCTTCGCCGCCCGCACCGGGGTGCCGGACGCGGCCGCCTCCTCGGCGTCGCGCTCCACCTTCGTCTGCGGCAGCGGCGTGCCGTGGCGCTTGTTGGCCATGATCGAGTCCATCAGGCGCAAGCCCTCGAACGCGTCCCGCGCGTACCGGACCGTGCCGTCATAGATCTCGACCAGATCGCGCTCCACGTAGGCGCGTGTCAGGGCAGCGCCACCGAGTACGACGGGCAGCGAGTGCGCGAGGCCGCGGGAGTTCATCTCCAGCAAGTTTTCCTTCATGATCACGGTCGACTTCACGAGGAGCCCGGACATGCCGACGACATCGGCCTTGCTCTCCTGCGCCGCGTCGAGGATCGCGGAGATCGGCGCCTTGATGCCGATGTTGACGACGTCGTAGCCGTTGTTGCTCAAGATGATGTCGACGAGGTTCTTCCCGATGTCGTGCACATCGCCCTTGACCGTCGCCAGCACGATCTTGCCCTTGCCTGCGTCGTCCGTCTTTTCCATGTGCGGTTCGAGGTAGGCGACCGCGGTCTTCATGACCTCGGCGGACTGCAGCACGAACGGCAGTTGCATCTCGCCCGATCCGAACAGCTCGCCGACGACCTTCATGCCGCCGAGCAGGCTGTCGTTGATGATCTCCAGCGCCGGCCGGGTCTGCAGCGCCTCGTCGAGGTCGGCCTCCAATCCCTTCTTCTCGCCGTCGATGATGCGACGCTCGAGCCGCTCGGACAGCGGCAGCGCGGCGAGTTCCTCGGCCCGCGTGTTGCGGGTCGCCGCCGCGTCGACGCCGGCGAACAGGTCGAGAAAACTCTGCAGCGGGTCGTAACCCTCGCGCCTGCGGTCGTAGACGAGGTCCAACGCGACTTCGCGCTGCGCATCCGGAATCCGGGACGTCGGCAGGATCTTGGAGCCATGCACGATCGCGGAGTCGAGTCCGGCCTTCACACACTCGGCAAGGAAGACGGAGTTGAGCACGACACGGGCCGCCGGATTGAGGCCGAATGAAACGTTCGAGAGTCCGAGCGTCGTCTGCACGTCCGGATGCCGGGTCTTCAGCTCGCGAATTGCCTCGATGGTCTCGATCGCGTCCTTGCGTGCCTCCTCCTGACCGGTGCCCAGAGTGAACGTCAGGCAGTCGATGAGGATGTCGCCCTCGTCCATGCCCCAGTTGTTGGTGAGGTCGTCGATGAGCCGCTCGGCGACGCGCAGCTTCCACTCCCGGGTGCGCGCCTGCCCCTCTTCGTCGATCGTCAGCGCGATCACCGCGGCACCGTGCTCGATGACCAGCGGCATGACCTTCGCCATGCGGCTGTCCGGGCCGTCGCCGTCCTCGTAGTTGACCGAGTTGATGACCGCACGGCCGCCGAGGCATTCGAGCCCGGCACGCAGCACCGGCAGCTCGGTCGAGTCCAGGACGATCGGCAGAGTCGACGCGGTGGCGAACCGGCTGGCGAGCTCGTACATGTCCTGCGCGCCGTCGCGGCCGACGTAGTCGATACAGAGGTCGATCATGTGCGAGCCGTCCCGGACCTGGCCGCGCAGGATCTCGATGCAGTCGTCGTACCGCGCCTCGAGCATCGCGTCGCGGAACGCGCGTGAACCGTTGGCGTTGGTGCGCTCGCCGATCACCATGAACGAGGTGTCCTGGCGGAAGGGCACGTGCTGGTAGAGCGAGGACGCACCCGGTTCGTGCTGCGGCTTGCGCTTGACGACCTCGCGGCCGCGCACCCGGTCGACGACCTGGCGGATGTGCTCGGGAGTGCTGCCGCAGCAGCCGCCAACGAGGCCGAGGCCGAACTCGGCGGTGAACCGGTCGAGGGCATCGGCGAGTTCGACGGGCGACAGCGGGTATTCGGCACCCCGGTTGCCGAGGATCGGCAGGCCGGCGTTGGGCATGCACGACAAATTGATCCGCGCGTGGTTTGCGAGGTAGCGCAGGTGCTCGCCGTACTCGTCCGGGCCCGTTGCGCAGTTGAGCCCGATGACGTCGATGCCGAGCGGCTCGAGAGCGGTCAGGGCGGCGCCGATCTCCGAGCCGAGCAGCATCGTGCCGGTGGTCTCGACGGTGACCTGGGCGAAGACCGGAATGGCCAGCCCGGACGCTGTGACCGCGCGCCGGGCACCGACCACAGCTGCCTTCGTCTGCAGAAGGTCCTGCGACGTCTCGATGAGCACGGCATCGGCGCCGCCCTCGATCAGGCCGGCGGCGTTGGCCTGGTAGGCATCGCGCAGCGTCGCGTAGGGCAGGTGCCCCAGGGTCGGCAGCTTCGTGCCGGGACCGACCGAACCGATCACCCAGCGCGGGTAGTCCGCTGTGGCGAAACCGTCGGCGACTTCTCGGGCGATGCGCGCGCCTGCGAGCGACAGCTCGTGGATGCGTTCGGGGATGTCGTATTCGCCGAGGTTGGCCAGGTTGGCGCCGAAGGTGTTGGTCTCCACTGCGTCGGATCCGGCCGCGAAGTAGGCCTCGTGCACGCTACGTACGATGTCCGGCCGGGTGACGTTGAGGATCTCGTTGCAGCCCTCGAGTCCCTCGAAGTCGTCCATCGACGGGTCGGCCGCCTGCAGCATCGTGCCCATGGCCCCGTCGGCGACTACGACGCGTTCGCGGAGGGTCTCGAGCAGGGAAGGCTGGTGCGGCATGTAGACATGATCTCTCGGCAGGCGGCGTGAAGCACCAGAATAGCCGCCGCGCGCTCCGGCCCCTCTCTTGCCGGGACGTCGTACCCTTTCACGATGACTGAAATCGACGGCGTCCATGACCTGCGCAACCCGGTCATGATCGCTGCCTTCGAGGGCTGGAACGACGCCGGCGACGCAGCCACGGCTGCAGTCGAACATCTCGAACTCGTCTGGGAAGCCGAACCGTTCGCCGCGATCGACCCGGAGGACTATTACGACTTCCAGGTCAACCGCCCGACCGTGACGCTCGTCGACGGCTTGACCCGCCGCATTCAGTGGCCGACGACCAGGTTCTCCCTGTGCCGCCTGCCCGCGCGCGACGTCGTACTGCTGCGCGGTCTCGAGCCCAATATGCGCTGGCGGACGTTCTGCGAGGAGATCATCGAGATCAGCAGGGACATCGGCGTCGAGCTTGTAGTGACCCTGGGTGCACTGCTGTCGGATTCACCCCATACACGTCCGGTGCCGGTCACCGGCACGGCGAGTGACCCTGCCACGGCGGAACACCTGGGCGTGGACCGGTCGCGGTACGAGGGGCCGACCGGCATCGTCGGTGTCTTCCATGACGCCTGCGGGAGATCAGGTATCTCCTCCGTGAGCTTCTGGGCGGCCGTGCCGCATTACGTCGCGCAGTCGCCCGCCCCCAAGGCGACGATGGCGCTGCTCCAACGCGTCGAGGAGGTCCTTGACGTGGCGGTGCCGTTGGGTGGCCTCACCGAACAGGCAAGCGAGTGGAGCCAGCAGGTCGACCAACTCACGGC
Source organism: Actinomycetota bacterium (assembly GCA_040005895.1). GTDB lineage: Bacteria > Actinomycetota > Actinomycetes > BP-191 > BP-191 > JBDTYE01. The sequence goes on from JBDTYE010000094.1 coordinate 7,424, forward strand.
CGATGACAGTGAGGTCGCAGAATACGTGCGCTCGCTCGAGGAGCGCGAACCCGAGGACACCCTGCAGGAGACTTCGGGCGACGCCATCGCGCAGGAGTTCGAGAAGTACCTACGCCGGCGCGGCGGCCAGCGCGGCGCCGGCGAGTCCTGAACCTGGCACTACAGGGCTACGCCGAGCAGCGAGTTGAGCGCCTGCTTCACCGATTTGCCGGCCCGCGGGTCGCCTTCTGCGGCAGCCATCGAAGCGGTCGCCCAATCGTCGACGGCGTGTAGCGCGGCCGGCGCGTCGAGGTCATCGGCCAGGGCGCGGCGGACGGCTGAGATCAGTTCGTCGATGCTGTCCGGGCCGGCGGCTGCAGCGCCGGCACGCCACAGGTCCAGGCGTGAGACCGCGGCAGCGATCTCGGCTTCGGTCCACGTCCAGTCGGTCCGGTAGTGGTGCGCCAGCAGCGCAAGTCGCACGGCCGCAGGAGGGTAGGCGGCCCGCAGATCGCGGACGAACACGAGGTTGCCGAGCGACTTGCTCATCTTGATCCCGGCCAGCCCGACCATGCCGCTGTGCACGAACGATCGGGCGAACGGCCACGTTCCGGTAGCGACCTGCGCCTCGGCCGCGCACATCTCGTGGTGCGGGAACGCGAGGTCGGTGCCGCCACCCTGTACGTCGATCGGCATCCCCAGCGTCGTGAGCGCGATTGCGGCGCATTCGACGTGCCAACCGGGCCGGCCCGGGCCCCAGGGCGACTCCCATCCGGGCTCGCCGGGCCGCTGTGCGAACCAGAGCAACGGGTCTAGCGGATCCTTCTTCCCGGCCCGGTCGGGGTCTCCCCCGCGCTCAGCGGCCAGCGCCCGCATCGTGTCCACATCGAGCCCGGCCACGGTTCCGAAACCGTCAGCGCTGGCAACCGAGAAGTAGATGTCGCCCTCGACTTCGTACGCCGCCCCGGCATCGTGCAGCCGCGCGATCAAATCGACGATGGCCGGCATGGACTCCACGGCGCCGAGGTACTGCGTGGGCGGCAGCACGTTGAGCGCGGCCAGATCGGCGCGGAACAACGTGGTCTCCCGCTTGCCGAGTACGGCCCAGTCCAGGCCGCTCGACCGGGCGCGCTTGAGGATGTCGTCGTCGATGTCGGTGACGTTCTGCACGTAGACGACGCGCTTGCCGTTGTCGAGCAGCGCGCGGTGGAGCAGGTCGTAGATGACGTACGTCGCCGCGTGGCCGAGATGCGTGGCGTCGTAGGGCGTGATGCCGCACACGTACATCGTGGCCGTCTCACCTTCGGCGGCGGGTTTCAGCGCGCGGGTGGCGCTGTCCCAGACGCGGACGGGAACGGGCGTGCCGGGAACGGGAGCCGGCGGGGCGGCGTACCAGGACTGCATGTCGGTGAGCGTACCTATTCGGTCGGTGCGGACGGCAGGACGTGCAGCGCGGCCGCTAGAACGGCGGCCAGGGAATCGCGGGCCAGTCGGGGCTCGGAAACGGGAAGCAGCCGGCCTTCAGCAACGAGCGAATCCGCTTGAGGGTGGCCCGCACCTCGTCCTCGCCGAGGAGCGAACGCAGCAGCGCGCCGAACTCGGCGCCGAGCCCGTCGCGCAACTCGGCCAGAACACCGATCTCCTCGGCGTGCAGAGGTTGACCACGCCACTGCCACAGCAGGGTGCGCAGCTTGGGCTCGACAGAGAAACACACCCCGTGGTCGACGCCGAATACGTGGCCGTCGGGCAGCGGCAACAGATGCCCGCCCTTGCGGTCGGCGTTGTTGATGACCGCGTCGAGCAACGCCATCCGGCGCAGCGCGGGGCTGGTCGACCGGGACAGTTCGAGCAGGTCGACGGCCGGGTCGATGTCGATCCACAGCTGCACCATGCCGGGCCCGAGCGGTCCGTCGCGCAGCACCGTGGGCGGTACGACGTTCCAACCGGTCGCGACGGAGGTGGCGTACGCCGCCACCTCCCGCATCGCCAGGGTGCCATCTGGGAAGTCCCAGAGCGGTCGCTCGCCCTGAATCGGCTTGTAGACGCACGCGGTCCGCAGGTGCCCGTCACTGACCGCGCAGAAGAGCGTCGTGTTGGAGGCGTCGACCAACCGGCCCTCGATCTCGAGCTCCCCGTCGCGCAGCAACGCCAGCGCGCGGTCGAGATCGACCGTGGCCACGGCCTCGGCCGGACTCTCGGACGGGAAGTCGGACGTCATGCAGTCATTGTCATCGACGCCGCCGGGACGCGCACCGGCTACGTCCGGTGCCCGTTCTGACGTGGGCAGATGTGGCCTTCCGGATCGAGGGGCAGGCCGCACAAGGGGCATGGCGGGCGGCCGGCTTGCACCACCCGCACAGCGCGCTTGACGAACGCCCGGGCGTAGCCGGCGGCGATGCGGACTCGGAGCATGTCCGGCCCTTCGGCCGCGTCGTCCTCGGGGACGTCGGCGCCGTCCTCGGCCTGCGCGAGCGCCTCGATGACCACCATGTCCGCGTCGTCGTCCCAGGCCAGGCTCATCGTGCCGACCCTGAACTCCTCCAGGATCGGCTGGTCGAGCGGGGCGACGTCCTCCAGGTCCGCGACGACCGGGATGTCGCTGCCCCGGCGGCGTACCTCGTCGAGGAGCTCGTCGAGACGTTCGGCGAGCACCTGTGCCTGGACCTTTTCGAGCGCTACCGAGACCACGTGTGCGCCATCCTTGGCCTGCAGGTAGAACACGCGCTCGCCCGGCTGCCCGACGGTCCCGACGATGAACCGCTCGGGCGCGGTGAAGGTGAAAATCTGGCGTGCCACGAATACTCCACTCTGATCAGGTCGTGCGCAGCATCACAGCTGGGCGCCGCCGCCGCCACCGACGGCCGCATCCGAGCTCGCCTTGCGCCGGCTCTTCTTCTTCGGTGGCAACAGGTCACCAAGGCTGCCGATGTCATTGAGCCGGACGAGGACTGGCCGCACTTCCGTGTAGCGGATCACAGTCACCGAGCAGGGGTCGATCTGGATTCGCTGGAAGAGGTCCAGGTGCACTCCCAGAGCGTCCGCCACCACCGCCTTGATCACGTCGCCATGACTGACGACGGCGTACGTTGCGTGCTCACCGAGTCTGCCGTTCCAGTCACGGACCGCATCAACAGCACGGGCTGCGGTGGCGCGCAGCGATTCTCCGGCTGGGAACGTCACCGCCGACGGATGCACCTGCACTTTGCGCCACAAGGGATCGCGGGACAGCTTCTTCAGCTCGCCGCCGGTCCAGTCGCCGTACCGCGCCTCACCGACGCGGTCGTCGACGATCGGCGTGACGTCACGTCCGGCGCCGATCGCAGCTGCCGTCTGCGCGCACCGCTCCAGCGGCGACGTCACGATCGCGGCCAGCGGAACCGGATACAGCCGCTCGGCAACAGCCGCCGCCTGCGCCACGCCGCGCTCGTCGAGGTCGATGCCAGGAGTCCAGCCGGCGAGGACCGGGCCGGTCATCCTCGTCAGCCCGTGCCTGACCAGCAGCACTGTGGTCATCAGAATGATCCCGGGCGTACTCCGGTCGCGATGACGATGAGGATGGCAGCCGCGGCCAGCACCCGGTAGAGGGCGAAGTCGCCGTAGGAACGGGTCCTGATGAGTCGCAGGACACCCCAGACGGCGAAGGCGCCGCTGACTCCGGAGAACAGGATGCCGACCGCGAACTGGGTGCCCTGGCCATTGAGGCCGCCGCTGTTGCCGAGCTTGGTCGCCGAGTACAGAGCGGCTCCGAGCGTGATAGGCAGACTCAGCAGGAATGAGAACCGAGCGGCGCCGTCCCGGGTGACGCCCATCGCACGCGCCGTCGTTATCGTCGCGCCCGATCGGGACACGCCGGGCGCGAGTGCCAGCGTCTGGGCGAGGCCCATGCCCAGTGCCTGATTGCGGTTCATGTCTTCGTACGGCGTCTGCTGCGCTGACCGCTTGTCGACGACGTACAGCAACGCTCCGAACAGGGCGAGGAAGATCGCGATCTGCCAGGGCTTGCCGAGGTGGTCGGTGATCGGGCTTTCCAGCGCGGCTCCCACGAGCGCGGCGGGAATCGTGGCGAAGACGAGGTACCAGGCCATCCGCTGCTCGTGCGTCCGGACCGACCGGGCGGCGATGCTGGCGAAGAACGCGCGAATGAGAATCCAGAGATCGCGGCGCAGGTAGAGGGCCGCCCCCACGAACGTGCCGATGTGCAGCGCGACGTCGAAGAACTTGTTGCCCTCCTTCGCGCAGTAGACGGCCTTCCAGCCGAACGCCCACGGCACCAGGATCAGGTGGCCGGAGGAGGAAACCGGGATGAACTCGGTCAGGCCCTGGGTGACCCCGAGAATTGCGGCCTGCACGGTGCTGACGTGGAACGTCGTATGCGGAACGCAGTTAGCTGACGCTGCGAGCAACGCGCCTGTCAATGACCCACTCCTGACGTGTCGAACGCGATTGCGCAGGCCCGCAGTTGGGCAATGCGCTCGTGCACTGTGGCACCGAACAGCGAGACATTCACAGTTGTGACACCAACGGCTAGTAAAGCCTGGAACCGGTCGGCAACGCGCTCGACCGGGCCGAGCAGCGAAGTCATGTCGAGGAACCCGAGCGGCACTGCCGCCATCGCAGCTTCGTAGTCGCGCGCCAGATAGCTTGCCTGCACGGTGGCGGCCTGCTCGGCGAATCCGTAGCGACCGGCCAGCGCGGCGTAGAAGTTGGTCTGTCGAGACCCCATGCCGCCGAGGT
>JBDTYE010000095.1:0-12111 GCA_040005895.1 Actinomycetota bacterium
ACATGTGGATCCACGACCTGATCACCGCGAACGGCGGCCACGTGGACGCGATCCAGCTCGTCGGCGGGCGTGAAGGAAACACGGAGATCGCCTACTGCCGGCTCGAGGGTCCGTTCCGCGGTCAGACTTCAGCAATCATCATCAAGGCGGACCTCGGCAACATCGACGGCGTGAATGTCCACGACAACTACCTGTCGGGCGGCAGCTACACGGTCTACGCCTTCAGCACCGCGACCTGGGTCACCAAGAACGTGCGCATCGACCGCAACGTGTTCATTCGCGGCAGCTCCTTGTACGGCACGCTCCTGACATCTCCGGCGCCGTCACCCGCGGCGCAGATTATCAGCAAGAGCGGCAACACATGGGACGACGGCTCGCTCATCTGGGGCTGATCGCCAGCGCCAAGCAGCACAGCACAGACGCACGTTCAGAGCGTCTGCCAGAAAACGGTGTACGAGCGGTGCAGCCATTGGTTCACCCATGCGTAGTCCGGCAGGTCGGGCAGCGGCGAACCTGTTTCGAGGTCTCGCAGTTCACTTTCGAGTGAGTCCGCCCAGTCGAGAACCGTCGGCAACTGCCACTCGCCTGCTCGGACCTGTCGCAGCCGCGTCAGATTCGGCTCTGGGATGGGAAGCGTGATGCGACCCGTGCGCAGATACTCGACGCCTTGCACGCCGAGGCGAAGAGCGTGCATCGCGAACTTGGTGTCGTACCCGTGCAGCGCGACGAGTTCCGGGCGGTTCGTATGAGCTCCCGACCCGCCGGTCATCGCCCGCCGTTGACTGGCCAGATAGCCGATGAACCTGCTTGCTGCGCGCCGTGAGGCGATCCGGTGCGCGTTGTCCCGGAGTTCGCGGCCGGCGTCGTTGATGGCGACAACGTCATCACCGGATGCAAACAGCGGGATCAGCACGGTCGGGTTTCCCGACAGGGCGAGCCGCAGGTACTTCCGCGCAGAGTAGATGATGACGTCGAGGTCGCCGGCGCCGGACCGGTTGTCGAGCCCACCGGGTCGCTCCCACGCGCTGTGGTACTCGTACTGGTCGAAAGGCACTGTCCGGTCGGTGCCAGGCACGTCGTCGCCGATACGGGCGATGCCCGTAATGAACTGGGGCGGCTCGAGGCAGACCCCCATTTCGTCACGGTCGTCTTGCCCGGTGATCGATGTTCCGTGCGCACCGCTTCCGACCTGCGTGCGCAGTATGGTTCCGCGCTCCGCGATCGCGCGTGCCTGGGCTGAGGAATGCTGGTGGTATTGACCGGCAGTCGGGGCGTCCATGTTGATCATCGTGGCAGAAGGGCAGCGGTCTGCCGATCCACCACCGCGGAACACATCGGCGGGCGGGCGTTGTCGGGGGTGCGGGGTGCCGGGAGCGGGATTCGAACCCGCACGCCCTTTCGAGCAGGCGCTTTTGAGGCGCCCATGTCTGCCATTCCATCACCCCGGCGGGGCCGTGCACGCTGCGCCGGGATACCGGATGCAGCCTGATCATCGTAGCCGGATAGGCTTCCGTCGCCGCTGCGCCGCGCCTCATCCGAGGTTGCATCGACCGACGACTGCCCGACCAACCGGAGGACGCCGCCGTGACTGCCCAGTCTGACCAGCCGACCCGCCGCGTGCTCATCGCGGAAGACGAAGCGCTGATCCGCCTCGACCTGAAGGAAATGCTGGAAGAGGAGGGCTACCAGGTCGTCGGCGAAGCCGGCGACGGGGCGCAGGCCGTCGCGCTTGCCGCCGAACTGAAGCCGGATCTGATCATCCTCGATGTCAAGATGCCGATCCTGGACGGCATCGCCGCGGCCGAGCAGATCGCGCGGATGCGCATCGCGCCAGTCGTGATCCTCACGGCTTTCTCCCAGCGCGACCTCGTCGAGAAGGCCCGGGAGGCGGGCGCGATGGCCTACCTGGTGAAGCCGTTTCAGAAGAAGGATCTTCTGCCGACCATCGAGATGGCGCTTTCCCGCTACACCGAACTGATCGGCCTCGAGGCCGAGGTCGACGACCTGCAAGCCCGGTTGGAAGCGCGCAAGCTGGTCGAACGCGCCAAGGGAGTCCTCATGTCAGAGCACGCCATGAGCGAGCCCGAAGCGTTCCGGTGGATTCAACGGACATCTATGAACAAACGGCTCACGATGCGCGCCCTTGCGGAGGCGGTGCTGGCCGGCACGGACCGGCCGGAAGAGTAACGACTGAGTTACGTCTTGGCAGGAAATGTTGCGGCGTCTTGATTCTGCCGGGTGTGTCGCTACTGTCGGCGTGTCGGCGTGTCGTCGGCATCGCGTACCCCGGGAGGCCCTGTGCTTGACCGTCGAATACTGCGCGCCGTCGCGCCTGTGGCAATCATCTGCCTCGGCCTTTCGGCCTGTGGCAGCAAAAAGAAGGAAAGCGGCAGCGGGAAGGGCGGCACGACCGTCAAGATCGCCTTCATCGCACCGCTGTCGGGATCACTCACCGCTCTCGGCGTCGGTATGAAGAACTCCGTCAAGCTCGCCATTGACCAGGCCAACACGAAGGGCACCGTCAAGGGTTTCACGATCGAACTCGACGCCCAGGACGACACCGGCAAGGCCGATGTCGGCGGGCAGGTGGCCGCCAAGGTCGCGTCCGACGCAGCGGTCGCGGGCGTGGTCGGAACCCTCAACTCCAGCGTCGCCCTGCAGGCCGCACCGATCCTCGACAAGCAGCACATCGTGATGATCTCGCCTGCCAACACCGCCATCGGACTGACTGGGCGGGACAAGATCGACGCGCAGGTGCGGCCCTATGCCAACTACTTCCGCGTCGCTACCACCGACGACATCCAGGGCCCGTTCGCTGCCAACTACGTCAGCAAGGACCTGCACTTGACCAAGGTCGCCGTAATCCACGACAAGAAGGCCTACGGCCAGGGTCTGGCCGCGGCGTTCACCAAGCAGTTCGAGGCCAACGGCGGCAAGGTCGTCTCGCAGGAGACCGTCAACCCGGGCGACAAGGACTTCTCCTCGGTCCTGAGCAAGATCAAGCCGACCGGTCCTGAGCTCATCTACTACGGCGGCGAGTACCCGGAGATGTCGCTGCTGTCGAGCCAGGCCAAGCCACTCGGTCTGAAGATTCCGCTGATGGGCGGCGACGGCGTCTACGACCCGACCTACATCACGGTCGCCAAGGATGCTGCAGAGGGCGACCTGGCAACCTCGGTCGGCGCGGCCACTGAGAAGCTCGACAGTGCCAAGCAGTTCGTCACGGACTACGCGGCTGCCAAGTTCGCGGATCCCTACTCGGCGTACGGCGCGCAGGCGTACGACGCAGCCAACGTCATCATCAACGCGATGGCCAAGGCTTTGAAGGGCAAGAAGACACTCGACGCGGCGGGCCGCCAGGCCATCATCGACGAGGTGCAGAAAACCGACTTCTCCGGCGTCACCGGCAAGGTGGCGTTTGACAAGTTCGGGGACACGACAACCAAGCTGCTCACCGTCTACAAGGTGACCAGCGGCAAGTGGAATCCTGAGAAGTCGGGCGAGTTCTCCTAGACGCGAGCCGCACCTGCGGTAATGCTGTCCGCAAGTCGGTGTGAGGGGCGGGGCCTGGCCCCGCCCCTCACGCACGCAAGTGGGGAGGACTCGTGACGCTCTTCCTGCAGCAGCTGAGCAATGGAACTGTGCTCGGCGCGTTGTACGGGCTCATCGCTCTGGGCTACACGATGGTTTACGGCATCATCTCGTTGATCAACTTCGCCCATGGCGAGATCTTCATGATCGGCGGATTCGCCGGCCTCACGATGTACAAGTACGTGCTACCTGACTCGTTCCAGCGCAAGGCGGCGATCGCGCTGCCGTTGGTACTGATCTTCGGGATGCTCTGCTCGATCATCGTCGCCCTGCTGGTCGAGCGCTTCGCCTACCGGCCTTTGCGCGCCGCGCCGCGGCTGGCTCCGCTCATCACTGCAATCGGCGTTTCGATCGCCCTGCAGGAACTCATCCGGCTCAACTATCCGGGCGCAAAAGCGCCGGTGCCCTTTCCCAGATTGATCTCCAGAGGCGCGATCCACCCGGGCGGCATAACGATCGCCTACGTCTCGATCTTCATCGTCGTGGTCGCCATCGCGTTGATGGTCCTCCTGCAGGGATTCATCAGCGGCAGCAGGACTGGCCGGGCGATGCGGGCCACCGCCCAGGACCCCGACACCGCCAGGTTGATGGGCATCGACACCGACCGCATCATCGTCACAACTTTCGTGATCGGTGCTGCTCTCGCCGCTGTCGCGGGTGTCATGCAGGGCATGCGAGTCGGCACGGTCGACCACCTGATGGGCTTCACCGCGGGCGTCAAGGCTTTCACCGCAGCCGTACTGGGCGGGATCGGCAACATCCAGGGCGCAGTCCTCGGTGGCTTCGTTCTTGGCATCGTCGAGTCGATGGCCACCAACTACATGCCGCATGGCAGCGCCTACAAGGACGTCTGGGCTTTCGTCGTACTCATCATGGTGCTGGTTTTCCGGCCGAACGGCCTGCTGGGCGAGCGGGTGGCGAGCCGCTCATGAACCTACGCCAACTCCTCGATCGCGGAACTGCGCTGTCCCGGCAGCGGTTGGCGGCCCGGGTGCTGCCAGTGGGAATTGCCGCGACGGCGCTCACGGTCGCCGGGTCGTTCACGCCGTGGGCGACATTCTCGGGCTACCCGGGAAAAGCGAGCCTCGCGGGCTTCCCCGGTGGCGCGCGCATCTTCACCTTGTTGCTGGCCATCGGGATGGTCGCCGCCCTGTTGCGCCCGGTCGGTGGCCGTCGGCGGGCCGGATTGCTGTGCGCGGCCGGGATTGTGGCCATCTCGCTCGCCAACGCCTGGTCGATCACCGGCCAGGGAGGCGGACTGGTCAATGTCGCGTACGGTGTGTGGCTCGCGGCCGTCGGGGGAGCGCTCGGCGTAGCGGCCTTCGCTGCGCTGCCGGATGACGAGCCCGTCGCGTTGCGGCCACACTGGCCCCGCGCGGTCGAGTACGCGCTCCTCGCCGGGGTCGTCGGACTCGGTCTGTACGCCGTGGTCGTGGCGCTCGCGATCGGCGAACCGAGCCGGTTCCTCTCGTACCTCGTCTTCCTGGGATTCGCGGTCTCAGCCGCATCCGCCGTCGGCGCGATGGCGTTATTGCCCAAGCTCTACAACCGGCATCAGCCGGTCGCCCTCGGCCTCATCCTGCTTGCCGGAATCGCCTTCCCCTTCACCCAGAACGGAAACGCCACCTGGCTGCGCGTAGCCGCCACCATCGGCACGCTGACCGTCGCCGCCATCGGCCTCAACATTGTCGTCGGCCTGGCGGGCCTGCTCGACCTCGGCTACATCGCGTTCTTCGGCGTGGGCGCCTACGTCGGAGGCATCTTCTCGGGCGCGGGACGCTCCTCCATCCACGTACACCTGCCGTTCCTCGTCGTAATGCTGCTCGCGGCCCTGATTGCCGGCACGTTTGGCTTGATCATCGGCGCGCCGACGCTGCGACTGCGCGGCGACTACCTCGCGATTGTGACGCTGGCGTTCGGCGAGATCTTCCGGATCGTCGCCAACAACCTCGACGGAACCGCCGGGCCCAACGTCACCCGCGGACCCAATGGCATCTCCGGCATTCCCGACCTCAAGATCGGGGCGCTGGACATCGGCGCGCCGCACACGGTATTCGGTGTCGACCTGCCGTATTTCGCCAACTACTACTTCCTCGAACTGCTGATGCTCGTCATCGTCATGGTGATTTTCAGCCGGCTCAATGCGAGCCGGATCGGCCGGGCCTGGGTGGCGATCCGTGAGGACGAAACCGCAGCGGCGGCGATGGGCATCAACACCATCAAGCTCAAGTTGTTGGCCTTCGCGATCGGCGCCTGCCTCGCGGGTGCTGCAGGCAGCATGTCGGCGCACGTCGGCACGCAGGTGTCGCCGGAGTCGTTCACTTTCATCGAATCTGTGCTGCTGCTTGCGGCCGTCGTGCTCGGCGGCATGGGCACGATTCCCGGTGCGCTGCTCGGCGCCTCCGCCCTCGCGATCATCCCCGAGAAGCTCCGATTCCTGCAGGACAAGAGACTGCTCGTCTTCGGTATCGCCTTGATCCTGATGATGCGATTCCGCCCGGAGGGCATCGTCCCCAACAAGCGCAGGCGCAGGGAGTTCCACGACGAGACCGGTGGTGGCGACGCCATGTCGGCAGCGCCCGGTGGGCCGGTGGCGACATGACCGAGCAGATCCTGGAAGCGCAATCCATCGTCAAGAAGTTCGGCGGCCTGACGGCCGTGAACAATGTCTCGCTGTCGGTCGGCGCCGGTGACATCGTGGGGCTGATCGGGCCGAACGGCGCCGGTAAGACAACGTTCTTCAACTGCATCACCGGCATGGAGACTCGAACAGCCGGGACGATCCAGTACAAGGGCAAGCCGTTGCCGACGCGACCCGACGCCGTCACCGTTGCCGGCGTGGCGCGGACCTTCCAGAACATTCGGTTGTTCCCCAACATGACCGCGCTGGAGAACGTGCTCGTCGGCACGCACTGCCGCACCAAGGTCAACGCCGTATCCGCGGTCCTCCGCGGTCCTGCCTTCTACCGCGAGGAACGCGCATCCACGGCCCGCGCCCGTGAGTTGCTCGAATTCGTCGGACTACGCCGGGTCGAGAGCTTGCTGGCAAAGAACCTCCCGTACGGCGATCAGCGGCGTCTCGAGATCGGCCGGGCACTGGCAACCGAGCCTGGGCTGTTGCTCCTCGACGAACCGACCGCCGGCATGAATCCGCAGGAGACGCAGTCGGCGATGGGGCTGGTCTTCAAGATCCGGGATCAGGGTCTGTCGGTCCTCGTCATCGAGCACGACATGCGTTTCATCTTCAATCTGTGCGACCGGGTCGCGGTCCTGGTTCAGGGGGAAAAACTCATCGAAGGCTCGCCCGCCGAAGTGCAGCACGACCCGCGCGTCGTCGAGGCCTACCTCGGAACCCCGGCGCCATGACGAACATGCTCGAGGTGCGCGACCTGCACGTCAGCTACGGCCAGATAGAAGCCGTCAAGGGCATCTCGTTCTCGGTCGCGGAGGGTGAAGTCGTCACGCTGATCGGCGGCAACGGCGCGGGAAAGACGACCACGCTGCGTACGCTGTCGGGTCTGATCAGGCCGGCATCCGGCACCGTGCACCTGCGCGGCGAGCGGATCGACGAGATGCCTGCCCACGACATCGTCAACAAGGGAATGGCCCAGTCGCCAGAGGGTCGGCGGATCTTCCCGCGCATGACAATCGCCGAGAACCTCGAGCTCGGCGCCTTCTCGCGGCGGGATCGCGACGCCATCGCGGCGGACATCCAAAAGGTCTACGAGCTCTTTCCCGTGCTGCGTGAACGGCGCCACCAGGCTGCAGGCACCCTGTCCGGCGGTGAGCAGCAGATGCTGGCGATGGGTCGCGCGTTGATGAGCAGCCCGAAGTTGCTGATGCTCGACGAGCCTTCCATGGGCCTTTCGCCGATCATGATGCAGAAGATCTTCGAGACCGTGAAAGAACTGAAGTCGCAGGGCACGACAATCCTGCTGGTCGAGCAGAATGCCCAGTCCGCGCTGGCCCTTGCCGACCGTGGTTACGTCATCGAGACGGGGCGGATCGTGCTCGAAGGCACCGGCCAGGAACTCCTCGGCAACGAGGACGTCCGCAAGGCCTACCTCGGCGAGTAGCGCGGCCGGCAGTTGTGGGTTGCCCGGCGAGCAAGCGGAAGCCCGAGCAGCCTTTGGTGCCATCCAAGTCTTCCCCGACCCTGAATGTTTTCTACTCGGCTGCTCGGGCTCCTGCTCCGCGACCCCGGCGTTGTAGTCACGTCCGGCGTCGGAGTCGTGCGCACGCTACCGCCCTCCGATACCGAGCGTCAACGCGCCCCCTCGGCAACGAAATCCGTTGTGCAACAAGGACAAAACGGCGTTCTGTCAATGGCCCAAGTGTGCTATCGACTAGCACTCACGGGTGTCTGTGCACAAGTCGCCGCGCGGAGTACGCTGCCGCATGGCTTCGGGGGGGTCCGGGTGTCGCGCGACCAGAGAATCCGTCGGGAGCATTGGTTGAACAGAGCCGCAGTCAGCGTCCGTGAGGCGGTCGCTGAGGACATTCCGGTGCTGCTCGACATGTGGACCGACCTGCGTCATCACGCCGTCCGTCGCAACACCAGGGCGTCATCCGATCAGCTGCTTGCGGAAGTTGCGCACCGTTTTGTCGAGGCGATCGTCGACCCGTCGTGCCGGCTGGTCGTCGCGGTCGCCGGCGACGTGGTCCTCGGCATGGCGCTGTTCACGGTGGTGAGTTCGAGCACGCTGCTGGACGTCCCCACGGTCCATGCCAGCCATATATACGTCGTCGACGGGCACCGCGGGCGGGGCGTCGGCAAGAGCCTGATTGCGGCGGCCGCGGTGTTCGCCGGGGAGCGGGGCGTCGACCAGGTGATGGTGAGTGTCGCGCCGGGACTGCGCGAGGCCAACCGCTTCTACGCCAGGCTCGGATTCGCCCCAACCGTCGTACGCCGCGTGGCTCCGCTCTCAGTCCTGCGCCGGCAGCTCGCCGCCGACGAGCCGACCGGACCTGGCGTGCCCGGTGTCCTTCGGCGCGAGTTGCGGCTGCGCCGGAGCGCGCTCGTGGGGGGTACGCGCGTCAGCGAAACGGCCGGTCGGGCGAGTCGCGAAGGCCACTGATCCACCCGGTGCCCGGAACTGTCGGCTCCTCCCGCGACACTACGATGGGAGGAAATCAGCCCGACGAGAGGACGCCTGTGGCGCCGAGCGCACGACGGCCGACGGCGCACCCGGCAAACCCTGAGCCGGGCAGCCGCCACCGACTGCTGCTGCTCGACGGCCATTCGCTGGCCTACCGCGCGTTCTTCGCGCTGCCGGTCGAAAACTTCTCGACCACGACCGGCCAGCCCACCAACGCCGTCTACGGATTCACCTCGATGTTGATCAACGTCATCAGGGACGAGCAGCCGACGCACATCGCGGTCGCCTTCGACCTCCCCGGTCGCAACTTCCGGCATGAGGCGTACGCCGACTACAAGGCCACCAGGTCCGAAACGCCCGCGGATTTCCGCGGCCAGGTGTCGCTCGTCAAGGAAGTCCTCGAGGCGCTGCGCATCCCGATGGTCGAAGCGCCGGGCTACGAAGCCGACGACGCGATCGCGACGCTGGCCTGCCAGGCGCGCGACGCCGACATGGACGTCCTGATCGTCACCGGCGACCGCGACGCCTTCCAGCTCGTCGACGACCGCATCACCGTGCTGATGACCCGTAGGGGTATCAGCGACATGACCCGATTCACCCCCGCTGAAGTGATGGACAAATACGGCCTGACGCCCTCGCAGTACCCGGACTTCGCGGCACTGCGCGGCGACCCGAGCGACAACCTGCCCGGCATCCCGGGCGTCGGCGAGAAGACCGCGATCAAGCTGGTGCAGCAGTTCGGCGACCTGGGTGCGCTGGTCGACCGGGCCGACGAGATCCCGGGCAAAGTGGGCGACGCGGTTCGCGCCAACCTGTCATCGGTGATGCGCAATCGCCAGCTCACCGAACTCACGCGCGACGTCGTACTCGCGGTCCGGCCCGAAGACCTGCGGATGGGTCAGTGGGACAGGGACGAGGTGCACACGCTCTTCGACTCCCTGCAGTTCCGGGTGCTGCGCGAGCGGCTCTACACGACGCTGCAGTCGGTCGAGCCCGAAGCGGACGAGGGTTTCGACGTGACCGGTCGCCGGCTCGAAGCGGGACAGGTGGCCGACTGGCTGGCCGGCCTGACACCGGGCACGCGTGTGGGGCTCACCGTCCGCGGCGGCTTCGGTCGCGGTCATGGCGAGATCACCGGCCTGGGGCTGGCCGTCGAGAACGGCGGCGGCGCGTTCATCGACCCCATCGATCTGACCGACGCCGACGACAAGGCACTCGCGCTGTGGCTGGCCGATGAACGGGCGCCGAAGGCCGGGCATGACATCAAAATGGCGCTGCTCGGTTTTGCCGATCGAGGCTGGACGCTTGAGGGGCTGACCAGCGACACCGCACTGGCCGCCTACCTGGCGCTGCCGGGGCAGCGTGACTTCGATCTGGGCGACCTCGCTTTGCGCTACCTGCACCGGGAACTGCGCACCGACGAGCCTGACAACGGCCAGCTCAGCTTCGAAGGCACTGAGGACTTCGACGAGGGGAAGGACGCGATTCTGCGCGCCCGCGCCGTCGCTGATCTCGCGCAGTCCCTGGATCTCGATCTCGAACGCCGTGGTGCCACCAAACTGCTGCGCGATGTCGAGTTGCCGTTGTTGCGGGTGCTCTCGCAGATGGAGCGCACCGGTATCGCGATGGACGTCGACCACCTCGAATCGCTGCAGTCGAAGCTGTCCGATCAGGTGCGGCAGGCCGCGCAGGACGCCTACGACAGCGTCGGCAAGGAGTTCAACCTCGGTTCGCCAAAGCAGCTGCAGGCCTTGCTGTTCGACGAGCTCAACCTGCCGAAGACCCGCAAGGTGAAGACGGGCTACACGACGGACGCGGAAGCCCTGATGGGTCTGCAGGGTGCGCATCCAGTCATCGACTGCCTGCTCCGGCACCGCGAGTTCGCCAAACTGTTGATGACGGTGGAGAAGCAGCTGCTGCCGATGGTCGGCGACGACGGACGGATCCACACGACGTACAACCAGATGGTCGCCTCGACCGGTCGGCTCTCGAGCGACAACCCCAACTTGCAGAACATCCCGATCCGCACCGCGCAGGGCCGCGAGATCCGGCAGGCGTTCATGGCGGGCCCCGGTTTCGACGAACTGCTCACCGCCGACTACAGCCAGATCGAGATGCGCATCCTGGCTCACCTGTCCGAGGACGCAGGCCTGATCGATGCGTTCACCGGGGGCGAGGACCTGCACACGACGACCGCTTCTCGGGTCTTCGACGTGCCCCCCGAGCAGGTGGACCCGGAGTTGCGGCGGCGCATCAAGGCGATGTCGTACGGCCTGGCCTACGGGCTTTCGGCGTACGGCCTGTCGATGCAGCTGGGCATCACGCCGGACGAGGCGCGGCAGCAGATGAACGCCTACTTCGAGCGATTCGGCGGCGTTCGCGACTACCTGCATGACGTGGTCGATCAGGCCCGCAGGGACGGCTACACCGAAACCATCCTCGGTCGCCGCCGTTACCTGCCCGACCTGACCAGCGACAACGCGCAGCGTCGCCAGATGGCCGAGCGGATGGCGCTCAACGCGCCGATCCAGGGCAGCGCCGCCGACATCATCAAGCTGGCGATGCTCGGTGTCGACCGGGCGTTGCGCGAGGAGGGGTTGCGCAGCCGGATGCTGTTGCAGGTGCACGACGAGCTGCTGTTCGAAGTCGCGCCCGGCGAACGGCCGGCGCTGGAGGCGCTGGTACGCCGCGAGATGGGCAACGCCTACCCGCTCAACCTGCCGCTCGACGTCTCCGTCGGCGTCGGCCGCACCTGGGACGACGCCGGCCACTAGGTGCACGCGCTTCAGAACGGCGGCGGGTCCGTTCCGTTCTTGTTGCCTCCGCTGCCATGCCCGGCGTCGCGATGTTGTCGCAGCGCTCAACAACTGGGGCTATTCGATCGTCTGATTTCGGCTCAACTCCCCGCACTCAGAACGGCGGTGGGTCGTTGCCGCTGCTTGTGTCGGGATCCGGTTCAGTCACCGTCGCTGCGGCCGTCCGGTCAGTCACAGGATCTTGCACGCTGTCAGTGGCTGCTGCCTCTTCGTTGTCGGTCGCGAAGCTTGCGTCGGGGTCCCAGGGGTCGGGCCTTTCAGGTGCACTTTCTCGGGTCGCCTTGATGCGCGCGGTGTGTTCGGGGCAGTGGTCGACGGCGGGTTGGTGGTAGGTGTGGCCGCTGGCCGTGGTCCAGGTGGCGGATCCGTCGGGGTGCGGGTCGAGTTGGGTGTTGCCGGCTGTTTTCTGGCGGTGGTCGCTGCGGCAGAGCGCGCCGCAGTTGCGGGCGCTTGTTGTGCCGCCTGCTTCCCATGGGTGGGCGTGGTCGATGTCGCAGTGCCGGGCCGGGCGGTTGCAGGTGGGGAAGCGGCAGGTGCGGTCCCGGGTGAGGACGAATTCGACGAGGTCGGCGGGCGGGCGGTAGGCGGTGCGGCCGTAGTCGAGG
>JBDTYE010000096.1:0-12019 GCA_040005895.1 Actinomycetota bacterium
GCCAGCAGGATCGTCAGCGGCGGGACGAGGTACGTCGTGACCGCGAGTCGGCCCGCATCCATCCGCGACAGCGCGTAGGCCCAGGTGCCAAAGGCGATCGCCGTCGGCACCAGCCCCAGGTAGACCACCCCCGTGATCGCCCCGCCCGAGGCATCGCGAAGTCCGCGCACCAGCTGACCCGCGAACGGCAGGCAGGCGACAAGCCCGATCGTGCACGCCATCTGGGTGACCTGTAGAGCGGGCAGCCGCTTCAGAGCCAGCTTCTGCGCCACCACCCCGATCGCCCATGAGGACGCGGCGAGGACGCACATCAGCACTCCGACGACGTCCGAGCTCGTGGTCCGCGACGTGGCAAGGGCGATCACGACAGCACCGCAGAAACCGACGCCGGTCCCTATCAGCAGCCGGCGCGGGAACCCTTCGCCGAGCAGCACTCCGGCGAGGAGCGCAATGAAGATCGGCCCGACGCTGATGAGCATCGCGGCAGTGCCCGCGTCGACGCGGCGCTCGGCGGCGTTCAGCGCCACGTTGTAGACGGCGAACCAGCCCACGCCGCACACAAGGACCAGACCGAACTCGCGGCGGGACGGCCGCACCCAGGCGCGGCGGACCAGCACCGCGAGACCCAGCGCGATGCTCCCGACGCCCAGCCGACCCAAAGCCAGGGCGCCGGGTTCGAACGAGTTCTTCACGCCCCGAATCGCCACGAACGCGGACGCCCAGGCGGTGACGGTGACCAGCACTGCGATGACAACCGCCCGGGTCGGTTGCCCACCGCCTCGGGTGCCGGCGCGTTCCTGCACTGTCGTCGTCATTGCGACCACGTTAGATGACACATTGTTCGGTCGTCACCGCACTTTCCTCGACTGCTGCCAAGGTAGGAACGCCCCGCGGACCTGCTATGTGAGGTGTACGACGACCCCGACTGTTCCCGGACCGACGTGCGCGCCGACGACCGGGCCGAGTTCGCTCAGATGCAGCGACCGAAGGTTGCTGATGCGCGCGCGCAGCTTATCGGCCACCTCGGCGGCGCGATCGGGCGACCCGAGGTGCTGCACGGCCAGATCGATCTGCGCGTGCCCGGCGGTGAGCGCCGCGACGTCCTCCAGCCGGGCCAGTGCCTTCGACGAGGTCCGGATGCGCTCCAGCACGGCGATCTCGCCGTCGAGGATGTGCAGTAGCGGCTTCACCGACAGCGCCGCGCCCACCAGCGAACGCGCGGCCCCGATCCGCCCGCCCCGGCGCAGGTATTCGAGCGAGTCGACGTAGAACGTCGTTCGACAGCGGGCCGCCGCGTGCTCGGCTGCCTCAGCGGTTTCGGCAAGACCCGCACCATTCGCTGCAGCCTCCGCTGCGGCAATCACGGCGAACCCCAGGCCCATCGCCACGTTGCGCGAGTCGACGATGCGCACCGGCTTGCCGCAGCGTTCGGCAGCCAGCCGGGCAGCGCCGCACGTGCCCGAGAGGACACTGGAGATGTGCACCGAGACGACCGCATCCCCGGCAGCGGAGTACGCCGCATCGAAGGCCTGCGCCGACGGTTGCGAGGTCAGGGCTCGCCGGCCAGGGCGCTTGATCCAGTCAACGAATTCGCTCGGCGCGAGCTCGACGCCCTCTTCGAACTCGCGGTCCCCGAGCCGGACGTGCAGCGGCACCACTTTCAAGCCGTAGCGCTCCGCAACGCCGGCGGGGAGGTACGCCGTCGAGTCGGTGACGACCGTGACCGATTGCTTTGCCATGGTCGGCAGACTAACCCGGTCAGCCCGCCACGATGTTGACCAGCCGCGGTGGCCGGGAGATGACCTGACGCACCGCCATGTCCCCGAGCGCCTTGTGCACAGTCGCACTGGCCAACGCGAGCGTTTGTAGCGATTCAGCGTCGATGGAGGGTGGCACCTCCAGCCGGTCGCGGACCTTTCCGTTGACCTGCACGACGCACGTCACCGTGTCGTTGGCCGCGATCAGCGGGTCGAACGAGGGCCAGGACTGCTGATGGACGGACGGCTCATGCCCGAGCCGCGACCACAGTTCTTCCGCGGTGTAGGGCGCGAACAGCGACACCATCTTGGCCAGGGCTTCCAGTGCTTCGCGCGCCGCCGGGGTGCCGGCACCGCTCTTGTCGACGGTCGTGCGGATCGCGTTCGACAGTGACATGAGCCGGGCGATGGCGACGTTGTAGCGGAACAGCTCAACTAGTCGAGTGACCTCGTCGATCGTCTGGTGGGTCAGCTTGCGCAACCCGTCGTCGTCGACGGAAAACGCCGAGGCCGAGCCGATCTCGCCGGAGAGCCGCCACAACCGGGCGAGCCACTTGCCCGCGCCCGTCGGCGAGACGTCCGCCCAGTCGATGTCCTCCTCGGGTGGGCCGGCGAACAGGATCGTCACGCGGACCGCGTCGACGCCGTACGCCGCCAGCTCGCTCTGCAGCTCGACGCCGTTACCCAGGGACTTGCTCATGGCCTTGCCCTGGTTGATCACCTGGCCCTGGTTGAGCAGAGAGGAGAACGGTTCGATGAAATCGACCATGCCGAGGTCGTGCAGCACCTTGATGAAGAAGCGCGAGTAGAGCAGGTGCAGGATCGCGTGCTCGACGCCGCCCGTGTATTGCGCGACGGGCATCCAGCGGCGTACCGCCTCCACGTCGAACGGCCCGTCGCTGTAGTCGGGCGAGCAGTAGCGAAGGTAGTACCAGCTCGAGTCGACGAAAGTGTCCATGGTGTCGGCGTCGCGGGTCGCCGGCCCGCCGCACTTCGGGCACTCGACATTGAGCCAGTCAGGGTTGGACGCCAGCGGCGATGTGCCCTTCGGCCGCAGGTCGACGGTCGTCGGATCGGGCAGCCGCACCGGCAGCTGCTCGTCGGGGACCGCGACCTCTCCGCAAGACGGGCAGTGCACGATCGGGATCGGGCAACCCCAGTAGCGCTGCCGCGACAGCAACCAGTCGCGCAGCCGGTAGTTGACCGCCGCGCTGCCACCGCCGCGCGCTACCAGATCGGTCGTGATCCGATCGATCGCCTCGGCCTTGCGTAGCCCGTCATAGGGCCCGGAGTTGACGAGTACGCCGTCGCCAACAGTCGCGATCCCCGTGACTGCAGGGTCTTCCAGGCCGGTGTCGATGACCGCGACCACCGGCAGGTCGAACGCCCGAGCGAAATCGAGGTCGCGCTGATCGTGCGCGGGCACCGCCATGATCGCGCCGGTCCCGTAGTCGGCGAGCACGTAGTCGGCCGCGTAGATCGGAATCCGCTCGCCGTTGACGGGGTTGGTCGCGTGCCGGCCCAGGAAAACGCCGGTCTTGACGCGATCGGTCGCCAGCCGCTCGATGTCCGTCGCCAGCCTGACCTGTTCGAGGTACGCAGCGAAATCGGCCTCGTGCCCACCCCCGGCCGCCAACTCGGTCGCCAATGCACTGTCGGCCGCGACCACGAAGAAGGTCGCGCCGTACAACGTGTCCGGCCGTGTCGTGTAGACGGTGACGGGCTCGGCGCGGCCTTCGATCGCGAAGTCGACGTGGGCGCCGGTCGACCGGCCGATCCAGTTGCGCTGCATGGTAAGCACCCGGTCCGGCCAGCTGCCTTCGAGCTGCACCATGTCGTCGAGCAACCGGTCGGCGTACTGCGTGATGCGGAAGTACCACTGCGTCAGGTTTCGCTTGGTCACCACTGCGTCGCAACGCTCGCACCGGCCACCGATCACCTGCTCGTTGGCCAGCACCGTCTGGTCGTTCGGGCACCAGTTGACCGGGCTTGCCTTGCGGTAGGCAAGACCCTTCTCGTAGAACCGCAGGAAGAGCCACTGCGTCCACCGGTAGTACTCCGGGTCGCTGGTGTGCAGCCGGGTCCGCCAGTCGAAGCTGATGCCGAAGCGGTGGAAGCTGTCGGCCTGCACGTCGATGTTGCTGTAGGTCCACTCGGCCGGCGACATACCGCGCTTGATGGCGGCGTTCTCGGCGGGCAACCCGAAGGAGTCCCAACCGATCGGATGCAGGACGTCGAAGCCGCGCATCATCGCGTAGCGGGCGCCGACATCGCCGATCGAGAAGGCCTCCGCATGCCCCATGTGCAGATCGCCCGAGGGGTAGGGAAACATGTCGAGGATGTATTTGCGTGGCCGCTCGTCGGAGGCGCTGCCCGCCTGGTTCAGCGCGAGCTTGTCCCACACCGGCAGCCAGCGCTCCTGGGCGGCCTGCGGATCGTAGGACTCTTCGTCGGCAGGGTGGTCCGCGCTCTCTCTCATGCCCGCAGTCTCTCGCGTACGCCGCGGACCGGCCAAAACAAGGGCCCCGGCAATTGCGCCGGGGCCCTTGATCACGCAGCTCTTACGGAGTGATCACCGAAACATAGATGTCGGTGTTGCCGAACTGAGCCAGGCAGTCGACCGGCGGTGCCGGCTTGACGCTCGGATCGGGAGCGGACTTGTCGTTCTTGGGACCGAGGTCGCGCTCTTCGTCCTCCTGCACCACCAGGCCGTTGTCCACCAGGAAGTGCTGGTAGGCGTCGACGGCCGGGCAGCCGACCCCGTTGCGGGAATCGGTGTCGATGAACCAGGCCCGACCGTTCGTCGAGACGAGCTGGTTGTAGTCGCCCCAGAACTGGCGCTGAAGGTTGTTCTGGGCACTGGCTGCGGGGTCGCTCGAGACGCTGCTCGTCTTGATCGGAGCAGTCCACGCACCGCCAACCGGCTTGCTGACGTAGAACGCGTCGACCAACGCGTTGCCGGTACCGAACGCCGCGGGGTTGACCGCCTTCAGAGCCTGGTAGCCGATGTCGACGCGACCGTTGTCGGCGACGTCCATGCCCTGGAAGAAGGCATAGCCCTCGGCTGCGGTGCTCACCGTCACCGGCGCACCCCAGGACTGGCCCTTGTCGGTCGACGTCGAGACCACGACGCGACCGCCGGCGGCCGTCCTGTTGACCCACGTCGTGTACAGCGTGGTGCTGCCGGGCCGCGGGTCGTCGGCGATCGTCGGGAAGCTGTCGGTGCGGAAATTCGCGCCCGGGATCGGGTCGGCGATGTCGGCGACCGCGCCGATGGTGATCGGCCGGCCATACGTGACGCCGCCGTCACGCGAGATGGCAACAACCTGGAGATTGGCCTGCTCGAACGCGACGTAGACGCTGCCGTCCCGCCCGGTGATGACGAACGATCCCTGCCGGCCGTTGCCCGTGCCGTTGTTGGCGGCGGGCGAGAGCTGGTTGCCACCGTCGAAGGACGCACCGCCGTTGGTCGAACGCGTGACGAACACCGGCGCGTTTCCGAAGCCCGTGAAGGTGAACGAACGGAATGACGTCCACGACACGTAGACGTTGCCGAACGCCGGGCTGGTCGGCTCGTCGTCGACCGTCAGCCACTCTTTGTCGTTGAAGTTGTTCGGGTTGTGCTTGGTGCTGGAGATGACCGGAGCACTCCAGGTCAGGCCGTTGTCGTCGGAGTGCGAAACAGCGTTGACCTCCGGTGCGTGATTGGCCGGGAACGGCCCGACGTTGTTCTTGTACGACGCGAGGGTGGCGTAGTAGGCGCGAGCACCGTTCGCGTAGGAGAAGCCGTGCGGCGCAGTCGCGTCCGGCTTAGGTCCGTAGGCAATGACCGGGTCACCGTCGGAGACGAGCGCGCTCGCCTTCCAGCTGGCCTGGTCGTCGAGAAGGCCGCGGTTGATCCAGGTGAGGCCCCCGTTAGAGGAGGTGTAGACGCCGGACGTGCCGACGTTGGGGAAGAACGAGCAGTCGTTCGCCGGCGCGCCTGCGCCGCGAACAGGGCCCGGCCCGCATGGCGGCTGCTCCTGCTCGTCGTTCGAGCCGGAGATCAGCAATTGGTTGTTGACCGGGTTGACCGCGATCGTCGGTTCGTTCTGCTTGTTGGTCGGGAATCTGGCGGTCGTGCCGGAAGTGGGATCGCCCGCGACCTGTGGGTTGTTGGCCTGGACATCGACGGCGGTCGCCGCGTAAGCGGCCGACGCAGAAAGGGCGAACGCGGCAACGACCGGTATGACGGCCGCGCGACGCCAGTTGGGTGTCATGTGCATGTGGGAAGTCCCTCCATGGAAAAGTGCGCCTCATCGCGCACCTTTCGACGGTACGACGGCGCACCCGCGTCTCGTAACCCCGGCTACCACGATGTAACGTCACGGTGAGTAACTGCGTGTGTAACCAGTGTGGCCTCAGGGGCCAGCGGTGCCGACGTTGAATTCGAGCAGTCGCCAGCCTCGTTTCGATTCGGCCAGCACGGTACGCCGCGCGTTCCCGAGCGCGCTCAGCCGCCAGCACCATTCCCACGGCAATTCGAGCAGCCAGCCGGTCAGCGCACGCGCGGTGCCACCGTGCGTGAACACGACCAGCGCGCCGCCAGGGGCGACCTCACCGAGGTGATCCCCCACTGCCGCGGCGGCACGGTCCGCGACCGCCTTGAACGTTTCACCGCCGCCACGGGCAGTGTCCACACCGGCGACCCAATCGGCGTACTCATCGGGGAACTGCACCCTTGCCTGCTCGCCCGTGAGACCCGTCCAGGAACCCATGTCGACCTCGCGCAGCCGCTCGTCCAGATGGACGGCAAGCCCGGTCAGCGCTGCCAGCGGCGCCGCCGTGTCGGCCGCCCGCATCGAATCCGAGGAGATTATCGACGAGGGCGCATAGGCGGTCAGCTGTCGCGCCGCGACGGCAGCCTGCAACCGGCCGGTGTCGTCGAGGTGGGTGTCGAGGTGGCCCTGGAAACGGCCGTCGGCGTTGTGGGCGGTGCGCCCGTGCCTGACGATGATCAGCCGACGGCTCACCGGCCCGCGGCCTCGAGGCCCTCTCTGCGGACGGCGGCATCTTCGAACGGGACCCGTGGACAGTCCTTCCACAGCCGTTCGAGAGCGTAGTAGGTGCGCTCGTCCGCGTGCTGCACGTGCACCACGCAGTCGATGTAGTCGAGCAGCACCCAGCGCAGATCGCTCAGGCCCTCGCGGCGTACCGGCTTGGCGCCGAGGCCGATGAGCCTGTCCTCGATCGAGTCGATGACGGCTTTGACCAGCCGTTCGTTGGGTGCGGAGGCGATGATGAAACAGTCGGTGATGACGAGTTGTTCGCTGACGTCGAGCACGACGATGTCGCGCGCCTGCTTGTCGGCGGCCGCTTGCGCAGCAGCCAGGGCCAACTCGATCGAACGCGGTGATGCAGTCACGGGCACAAGTCCTTGGATCAATTCCTCCGGTGCGGCCGTCGTACCGGAGTCCCTCTAGGGTCCCACACTGGGAGAACTGGTCCCCGTGGAGACGCTCGCCACGAAGTCAGCGCCGACCGTGACGATCACGTCGGCCACGTCCTGCTCGGTGTCTGACACTTCTACCGCGTCGTCCGGAAGGCCCAGCGCGGCGGCCACCGCAGCACCCTCGCTGGTCGCGCGGACGCTCTGTTGGAAAACCGTCACACGCGACGGGCTGTTGTCGAACGAAGTGGCGTTGCCCGTTTGCACGACGTTGAACCCGGCAACGTTCAGTCGCCGCGTGACGATCTGGCCCAGACCCGCTGTACCGACGCCGTTGTAGACGACGACGCGGTTGTCCGGCCGGAACGCGTTGGGTGGCACCGAGCCGGCCAAATCGGATGCGACGATCGCAGCGAGTTGATCGGAATCGATCCTGGTCGTCTCCTCGTCGCTGCCGTTGTCGATGTCGATCACCGGCACGGCCTTGTAACTGAGCTTCTGCGCCGCCTTGGCCTGCGCGAGAGAGCTCAGCGACTCGGCCAGGATCTTGGGGCTTGACGAGGACGCGTCGGCTGCCGGCAGCAGCGGCGTGATGCCTGCCACGGTCTTCGGCAGTTTGTCCAGTACGCCGGCGAGCACGACCTGCAGCCGGGTCAACCTGCCGAGTTCGGGTTCGCGAGCCACGCCATACGTCGCGTATGCAGCCGCGGACGGGCCGTCAAGGTGTTGCGGTCCCTGCAGGAGAGCGACGCCGGAAGACTCTGGCCCGCCTGGCAACTCGACGTCGACCGTGACGTCGACACCGCCGACCGAGTCGACGAATGCCGCCAGAGCGGCCTGCGGGAGCAGCCACGTGTCATCGACGATGACGCCGAGCTGGTTGGTGAGCGTGTCCTTGGACAGCTGCATGCCGCCGAGCTTGAGCGCATCTCCGAAGACGCCCGAGCCGTAGCCCGGCACATGACTGAGAACGCGCGACGGCACAAGAATCATCGACGCAGCGCCACCGGCCGGATCGGTGACGAACAACGCACTGGCGTTGGCCTCGTTGTCGGGGCCGGGGATCTGCAGGAGGAGCGTCCGCTGGGTACGTGACTTCACGGCCGCCGGCGCGGAGGACTTGTCGTGGTGCCGACGGTAGGTCGTGGCACCCAAGGTGGCCGCGACCAGCGCGGCGACGGCCAGGAGGGCTGCAAGTATTCGCCTGCGACGACGACGCCGGCCACCGCGTTGTTCGGCCCGCCGCACCGTTCGCGCGGGGTCCGGTTGCAGCGCCTCGATGACCGGCGTCATCGGGCGAGCGGACGCCGCGACCGCATCGGCCCGGCGCTTTCGCGCCCGGCGACTCTCGTGCCGCTCGCTTCGGCTGCCGGGCAGCGGCCCGTTGGTCACGCGGACGCCTGCGCTGCGGGGGTGGATGTGGCCGGCCCGGCGGCGTACAGGCGGCGCTTCTCGATGTACCTGCCGACACCGTCAGGCACGAGGTAGCGGATCGGTGCCCCCCGCCCGGTGCGGGCGCGGCAGTCGGAGGAGGAGATCGCGAGGGCTGGTATCTCGACGATGCTGACAGCCCCCTCGGGAAACTCCGCATCGGAGATGAGGTAGCCGGGGCGGGTGGCGCCGACGAAGTGTGCGAGTGCGAACAGCTCGTCGGCCGCCCGCCAGGTGAGGATCTCCATCAGTGCGTCGGCGCCAGTGATGAAGAAGAGGTCGACGTCGCCACCCCGCTCGCGGCGTATGTCCTGCAACGTGTCGATGGTGTACGTCGTGCCGCCCCGGTCCATGTCGATCCTGCTCACCGTGAAACGCGGATCGCTGGCCGTCGCGATGACCGTCATCAGGTAACGGTCCTCGGCCGGCGAGACATCCGCTCCGTGCTTGAAAGCGGGCGTTCCGGTGGGGACGAAAACCACCTCGTCGAGCCAGAACAGGCTGGCAACCTCGCTGGCGCAGACCAGGTGGCCGTTGTGGATCGGGTCGAACGTGCCGCCCATCACGCCGAGCCGGTAGCGGCCGTCCTGCACTGTCACCCTTCGAGACTAGCGGCGCGCCGCCTCATTCGCGGATGTGCCCGTCGCCGGTCACTACGTATTTCGTCGAGGTGAGTTCGGGCAGTCCCATCGGCCCCCGGGCGTGCAGCTTCTGGGTCGAGATACCGATCTCCGCACCGAACCCGAATTCGCCACCGTCGGTGAAGCGCGTGGAAGCGTTGACCATCACCGCCGCGGAGTCGACCGCTGCCGTGAACCGGCGCGCCGCAGCCTGGTCGCGGGTGACGATGGCCTCGGTGTGGCCGCTGCTCCAGCGACGGATGTGCGCCACGGCAGCATCGAGCGAGGGCACGACGGCGACGGCCAGGTCGAGGTCGAGGTATTCGCTCTCCCAGTCCTCGTTCGTCGCCGCGACGACGTCGCGGGAGTACGACGCCACCGCGTTGTCGCCGTGCACCGTGACGCCCGACTTCGCGAGCGCGGCCAGGATGCGCGGCAGGAAAGCCGTGGCGACATCGACGTGTACCAGCAGCGTTTCCGCTGCGTTGCACACAGCCGGTCGCGAGGTCTTGGAGTTGATCACGATGCGTTCCGCGATGTCGAGGTCGGCCGACTCGTCGACGTACACATGGCAGTTGCCGACGCCGGTCTCGATCACCGGGACGGTGGATTCCTCGACGACCGCTTTGATGAGGCCGGCACCACCCCGCGGAATCAGTACGTCGACCAGGCCACGCAGGCGCATCAGCACCTTGACCGAATCGTGGTCGACCCCAGGGACGAGCTGGATGGAATCGGGCGGCAGCCCGGCGGCTTCGCCGGCTGCCGCGATGATGGCGACTAGTTCCTCGTTGCTGTGCAGCGCTGAGGCAGATCCCCTTAGCAGGGCGGCATTTCCGCTCTTGATGCACAAGGCGGCGGCGTCGACCGTCACGTTGGGGCGAGCCTCGTAGATCATGCCGACTACGCCAAGCGGTACGCGGATCTGCCGCAGTTCCAAGCCATTCGCGAGCGTCGAGCCGCGGACGACCTCACCGACTGGATCGGGCAGCGCGACCACATCGCGCAGACCAGCCGACATCTGGCCGATCCGGGCGGGGGTCAAGGCCAGGCGGTCGATCACCGACCGAGCCACCCCCTCGGCCGTCGCGTGTTCGACGTCCAACGCGTTCGCTTCGAGGATGCGGTCGTGCGACTGGTCGAGCGCGTCGGCCATCGCGGCCAGCGCCGCGTCCTTGACGCCGCGCGGCAACAACGCCAGTCCCGCCGCCGCAACTTTCGCGCGGCGCGCGACGTCGACAACTTCGGTGCCGCTCATGAAGACCTCCTACGGATTCACCGCAAGAGTAGCCGCCCCAAGATGATCTCTTTGTCAAGGTTGTAGCTGAGAACCCCGTACGCCGAGCGGCTCAAGGTTTGTCAAAGAGATCGGCTTGTTGGCGTTCGCGGTCGGTCAGGTCGATGACCTGCGGCTGGCGCAAGCGCCGCTCGACATCGACAGACGGTCTTTGCGAGAAGCCGCCACGGCGATCAGTGCGCTGCCGCATGACGGCAACGATGCCGATCACCGCGAACCAGCCGACGATCGCTTTCACGGCCAGGCCAAAAGTGCCACCGAGGGCCTTGCTGACCTCCTTCGGCTGGCTCGCTGCGGGCGGTGCAGCGCTGGGGGCGACGGTTTGGGCCGCAGCCGTCGCCTCCCGCGCCGGAATCGCGACCACGGCGGAAGCGTGGATGCCGCCGTAGTCCGTCGCGACCTGCACCGTCCCGCTGTCCCGCTGGGTCTCGAAGTCGAGCCGGTATTGACCGATGAAGTCGGCGGTCACCGTGTCGAGCGCGGCAAGCAGATCCGCCGGCGAACTCCACTGGATCGCGGTCCCGGTCGCCTTCAGCGCGGCGACGGTCGCGATGCTGTTGCCACCAGCCTGCGTGACCAGCGCGTAGACCATCGGCTGGCCGGGCCGGACGTCGGCGAGCTGACCACCGAAGTGTCTGCTGCGCGCGGACACTATGATCACGACCGACCTGACGCCCAACCGGGCACCGACGTCAGCGAGCGCGCGGGACACCGCCGGACCCATCGTCGAGTCGTCCTGCGGACGGATGGCTTGCAGCGCGGCAAGCGCCGCCGCACGGTCGAGGGTCGGCCTGGCGGTATCGCCAGCACCAGCCGGGACGATCGCCAGACCGATGTCGGGCGAGAGGTGGTAGACGAAGTCGGCCAGCGCGCCCTGGACCGTCGACAATTGCGCTGCATCAGCGACCGGCACATCGGCGACGACGGTGAATTCCGAACCAGCAAGCGGTAGCTGGGTGACCTTGACCGGGACAGTCGCTCCCCTATCGGTGATCGTGAATGCGGTGGCGGGGACAGGACGACCAGACAGCAGCGTCGGCACGGCGACCTGCACGCTGACCTTGTCGCCGAAACGCGTCACCACCGCCGTACGCAACGCCTGCGGCGTCGGCGCGGCCGCGGCGAGCGATGTCGACAACGCGGTCGCGCCGATCGCGGCGACGAGCGATGTCAACAGATGCCGCTTCATGCCGGCACCGCTGTCACCACGACGTTGTCTCGGTATGAGTGGACGGCGCGGTCGAACTGCCCGCCACAGGTGACGAGTACCAACGTTTCCGGGCGTTCTGTGTTGAAGATGCCGGCATTCGCGACGTCGGTCTTCGCCACCTGCGTGCGGCTCACCACCCGGTATCGATGGCGCGTCGTACCCAGGGTGATGACGACCGTGTCGCCGCGCCGGCTGTCGACGAGGTCGAAGAAGACGCCGCGTTGTCCGTTCAGGTCGACGTGCGCGGCAACCACTATCGAACCGCGCTGCCCGGGC
>JBDTYE010000097.1:0-11610 GCA_040005895.1 Actinomycetota bacterium
CCGGCCACGTCGGCGCCCCGGAAGCCGTAGATGGCCTGGTCCGGATCACCCACGACCGTGAGGTCACGGCCCCCGCCGGCCAGCAGCTGCAGCAAGCGCTCCTGCGCCGGATCCGTGTCCTGGTATTCGTCGACGAACACGGCGTGGTAAAGGCCGGACTCCGCGTCACGTATCGAACGTTCGGACAGCAGGTCGCCGGCGCGCTGCACCAGACCCGCATAGTCGAGCGTCTGCTCGAAGGACAGCACGTCGAGGTAGTCCTGGTAGAAGCCCGCGGCCGATTGCCATTCGGGACGACCCCGGTCGACGCCGAGCCGCTGGAGAGCCGCCGGGGTGATGCCATGCTCCTGGGCCCGTAGGAGCAGGTCGCGCAGTTCCTCTGCGAAGCCGCGGGTGCGCAGGATCGGGCGCAGATCGGCGGGCCAGCGCGTCGGCCGGCTCTCCGCGTCGCCTGCGAGCAGCTCGCGCACGCGGGCGAACTGCTCGGCTCCGGAAAGCAGCCGCGGGGCCTGCGCGAATCCGTCGTCGTAGCGGCGTACGAGGGCAAAGCAGTAGGAGTGGAACGTCCAGGCGGCTGGCCCCCTGGTGATACGCCCCAGCCGCGCCGAGATGCGCTGCCGCAGGTCGGCCGCGGCCTTCCGGCTGAACGTGAGGACCAGCACTTCGTCGGGTTGCAAGCCCCGTCGCTCGACCCGGTCGACGACCGCCTCGACCACCGTGGTCGTCTTGCCGGTGCCCGGCCCGGCGAGCACGAGCAGTGGACCGCCCGGGTGGTCGACCACGCGCTGCTGCGAATCGTCGAGCGCCGGGGCAACCACCGGTCCGGCCGGCGCGCGCACCAGGCGGTACGGCGACGGGTCGGGCATCAGGACACCTCGGTTCTGCGAACGGTCAGGACCAGGACGGACCGGAACACAGCCATGACATCACGTGGGTCCGACACGGCGGCGGATCAGCGGCCGTCCCAGCGGGCCTGCACCATGTCGACACGGGAACCGTCAGAGCTCAGCGGTGTGCCCTCGTAGCGCAGCCGGGCCAGGTGCTCGTCGCTGCCGTGCGGCTTCGGCGCGCCACCAGCCATCACGACACGCTGCCAGGGCACGTCGGAGCCCCACCGGAAGAGCACCCGCCCGACGCCGCGCGCCGAACCTTCGCCCATGAACTCGGCGATGTCGCCGTAGCTCATCACCCGCCCGGTCGGGATCTGCACCACGACGGCAAGCACCCGCTCGGCGTACGCCGACGGGTTGCCGAAGTCGCCGACACTCATGACTGCGGAAAGTCGCCTGTCGTGGGGTCGAGGGGCGGCCGAGGCGCGCGCTTCTCGGGCAGGCCCTTCTCGCGCCATGTCAGATCGAGCAGCCGGCGGCGCTCGAGCAGCCGGCCCTCCTCCGCGGAGAGTCTGTCCGCCTCGACTGCCGACGGATCGAGGTCTTCAGTGCCGGTGGCAAGGTCGCCGAAAAGCTTGTGCGGCAACGGATTTGGCCCGTTGCCCTCGTCAAGAGGACTGACCGGAGCTGGAAACTGCTGGGTCTTGAGCAGGCGGGCCAGATGCACGGTGTTGAGCGCCATCAATTTGGTCGTGTGCTCATTGTCAGCGTCAGCATTCGGCACGACGGTGCAACCCAGCCGCGACATATCAGCGGCGAGCGTATCGCCGGCGCTCTCCTGGTTGCGCACGACACCGAAGACCTTGTTGTACAAGGGGTTCTGGCCGACTTCGTTGCTCTCGTCGATCGTTCCTTCGAGCCGGTCGATCACCATCCGGGCAACACTCGCGCCGACGCCGAACCGGGTGGGAACGCCGAACACGATGATGTCCGCGGCCTTGATCCTTGCCAGGATGAGCGGCCATTCGTCACCGCTGCCTTCATCCGATGTGAGACCGAACCGCACCGCGAAGTTCGTCACGCGCACCAGCTCGCCGGCCACGTCCATGGCGGCGTACCGCTCGAGCGCCGTGCGCAGCCGCGGTTCGATTTCAGAGGGCATGGGGTCCGGCATGAGCGTGCAGTCCAGCAGCACGGCAGTGAGCTGCAGCATCGGCTTCCTTCCCTGCGTCGCGTCACGGTACCGGCTCCGCAAACCGCTCGCCGGGCGGCAGGCCCGGCGCGAGGATGAGGGCATGAACAGCTGCGCAGCTTGTGCATTCCAGTACGACGATCAGGCGCTGATCGACGTACCGGAGAGACTGCGCCTGCTTGCCGGAGAAATCGGCGACCGGCTGACGCCAGCGAAGGACGGTGCCTTGCGGCGGCGGCCCGCCGAAGGTGTCTGGTCCCCGCTCGAGTACGGCTGCCACGTAAGGGACGTACTCCTTGTCCAGCGCGAACGCATCCTGCTCGCCCTGACGGAGGACACACCCGCGTTCGCATCGATGGAACGCGACGAGCGCGTCCAGCGGGAGCACTACAACGAGCAGTCACCGACAGTGGTCGCCGGCCAGCTCAGCGCCGCTGCGGCCGCACTGGCCACGACGCTGGCTGCGCTAGGAGATGACGAGTGGCGGCGTAGCGGCGTCTATAGATGGCCGACAACCGAGATCCGCACGATTGGCTGGATCAGCAGGCACACCGTGCACGAACTCATCCATCACCTGCGCGACATCGACGCCGGCCTGCAGGCAGCAACCGCGGCCGGCACGTCCGAGTTGGCGGTCAGTAGACCGGCAGGCTCGGATCCACCTGCTTGATCCACGCGAGTACGCCGCCCTGCACGTGCGTCGCGGAGGCGAAGCCGGCGTTCTTGAGCGTCGCCAACGCCTCGGCTGACCGCACACCCGACTTGCAGTGCAGAACGATCGGCTTGTCGAGCGGCAGCTCTGACAGCTTCGCGGGAATGTCGCCCTTCGGGATCAGCACCGAGCCGGGGATCTTCACGATGTCGTACTCCGCCGGCTCGCGTACGTCGACGAGCAGGAAATCGTCGCCGCGGTCGAACATCGCCTTGAGTTCCGAGGCCGTGATTGTCGAGCCTGCGGCCGCCTCGACGGCAGCGTCCGAAACGACCCCGCACCAGGTTTCGTAGTCGATCAGTTCGGTAACCGTGGGGTTCTTGCCGCACAGGGCGCACTCGGGGTCCTTGCGGGCGCGCACCTTGCGGTAGCTCATCTCCAGCGCGTCGTAGATCATCAGCTGGCCTACGAGCGGCTCGCCGATGCCGGTCAGCACCTTGATTGCCTCTGTCACCTGGATCGCACCGACCGAGGCGCAGAGCACGCCGAGTACGCCGCCCTCGGCGCAGGAGGGGACCATTCCGGGCGGCGGCGGCTCGGGGTAGAGGCAGCGGTAGCACGGGCCGTGCTCAGCCCAGAAGACCGAGGCCTGCCCGTCGAATCGGAAGATCGAGCCCCACACGTACGGCTTGCCGAGCAGCACGCACGCGTCGTTGACCAGGTACCGGGTCGCGAAGTTGTCAGTGCCGTCGACAATGAGGTCGTAGCCCGCGAAGATCTCCATCGCGTTCTCCGACGTGAGCCTCTCCTCGTGCAGGATCACGTTGACGAACGGGTTGATCTCGCGCACCTTGTTGGCGGCGCTCCGTGCTTTTGAATGGCCGACGTCTGCTTGGCGGTGAATGATCTGCCGCTGCAGATTGCTCTCGTCGACGATGTCGAACTCGAGGATGCCGATCGTGCCCACTCCCGCAGCGGCGAGGTACATGATCGCCGGGGAGCCGAGCCCGCCGGCGCCGACGCACAGAACCCGCGAGTTCTTCAGGCGGAGCTGACCTTCCAGGCGCACGTCCGGAATGATCAGATGGCGCGAATACCGTTCGATCTCAGCCTTCGAGAGCTCGGTAGCGGGTTCGACCAGGGGTGGCAGCGACACGGTGCGGTTCTCCTACGTTTGCGACGTCCGTCGGGACGTGCAACCCGCATGGGGGTCGCGAAGATTCCTGACGGCGTACGTCGGCTGGTCGGGTCATTGTCCCGGCCGCGGGCGGTCCGGAGAAAAACGGCGATATCAGGGTGTTTGCGGGGTTGTGTGCGGGTACTCCGTCCTTACTCAACGAGGAGGAAGAAAATGGGACTCGACGACAAGATCAAGAACGCCGCTGAGAACGCCAAGGGCGAGGTCAAGGAGCACGTCGGCGGCGCCGTAGGCGACGAGGAAATGCAGGCAGAAGGAAAGGCCGACCAGGCTGGCTCCGACCTCAAGCAGGCCGGCGAAAAGGTCAAGGACGCGTTCCGCGACTAAGTGTCAACCGCAACTCGGAGGGCTCCACTCTGATCCAGGGCGGGGCCCTTCGCCTTGCCCGGATCCGGATCCTCATCTGAAGGCGGGCCTGTTTGCAGGCACAAGCCCGGAAGGACTGCGTGTCTGGCCGGACCTGAAGAACGCGGGGTCTCGACGCAGCGTCAGGTGCTGGGGCGCCACCAGGGCCGGCGGCGCGAGCCTGCGGACTCGGGTGAGTGCGCATGCGCATCGCCCCGACCCGAAGCGCCGTGGCTCGCCTCGCGTTGTGGCTCGTACGCCGTCTGGGAGCCGTCGGACCCGTCGGTCGCAGCGTCCGTGTCGGGGTCCGTATCGCCGTCGGCTGTTTCCACTTCTGCGCCTGAGCTGACGCCGAAGAGGGCGCGTTCGAGGTCGTACGGCGCGGCGTCCGGCAGCCCGAAGGAAGGGTGGGGTTCGTCGGCTGTGGGCAGCCCTTCCAGGGGATCGTCGTACGCCGTCGCGGTGGTGTGCTGCCGGCCGCCGGACGCGGGCGCGTCCGAGCGATCTTCGTCGGCCAGACCGCCGGCTTCGTCGTCGTCTGCGGTGCCGGCATCCGGCGTGGTCGCCGGAGTCGATGCACCCTGCTCAGTCTCGTCGGCCCAGGTCGACGTACCCGGCGCGTGTTCGACCGGGGCCGCGGGCGGAACGCCGAGACTCGAGCCCCACAACGGGTCGTCTTCAGAAACCGCGGCTGCTCCGGCCTGCACCGCTGGTACGCGAGCGGTGAGTTCTGACGGCGCGGCCTCGGTCGCCGCGGCCGCCGCCTCCTCGGATTCGAACTCGGACTCGCGCTGGAACTCGGCTGCGAATTCCTCGTCGGGCTCGGGCTCTGGCGCTTGCTCTGGCTCCGGCACCGGCTCCGGGCGAGCGGCGAACGGTGGCCTCACGACAGTCCCGAAGGACAGGCTCGCGCCGACAGGTTCCCCGGGTGCGGCGCCGGTGCTCGCTGCGGGGCGGCGCAGAAGTGCCTCCGCAAGGACGAGGACCGCATTGTCGACGTGGTTGGCGATCGTGCGGGAGGTGGCTTCGGTTGCCCCGTGCAGGCGATCGACGTCGCTTGCCAGCCGTTCCTGCAACGCGGACAGGTCGCCGCGCACCGCGCTCTCGAAGCCCTCGACGCGGGTGCGCAGATCGGACACCTCGCGGCGTACCTGTGCGACGGGTTCGGTCCGGCCGCCATCAGCGGTCTGCACCCTGAGCGTTTCGCCCAGGTGCTCGAGCTGGGCCGAGATCCCTTGCAGCACCTGGGCGCTGGTCCCGACTGCGTGCACGATCGCCTCGAGCCGCTCGTCGAGTAGCGAGAGCTGGCTTCGGGTCTCGCCCGCGTGATTGGCGAGGTCGGCGCGCAGGTCAGCCTGCCCGCCGGGCGAGACGCGGGCGTCCCGCTGCACCTCAGCAAGCGCACTGCGGACCTCGTTGAGCAGCGACTGCACCTGCCGCTGCTCGTTGACCTGCTCCTCGACCGCCTGCGACAGCAGAGCCTGCATGCGTTCGCTGACCGCGCCGGTCGGCGACGGCGTAAGTCGCAGGTACTCGTCCACATCGTCCTCCGGGAGGTGCTTCGATCTTGGTCCGTCGAGCTTAGACCTGGGCCGTTGCTGCCCGGCCAGCGACGTGCTCGAGGAAAGCCTGCGCCACGAGCGAAGGCTGTTCCAGCTGGGCAACGTGCCCGGAACCCTCCGCAATGACCAGGCCCGCCCCTGGAATGACGCGCGCGGCGCGCTCGCCCACCGCGAGCGGGACCAACTTGTCCTTGCGCCCGTGCACGACCAGCGTCGGCACCGTCAGGCCGCCGGCCTGCCGCCACAGGCTGGCCGGACCCGTCGAGAGGTATTCGCGGACGAGTCCACGCAGCGACATTGTCAGAGAGTCGGAGTACCACGGCATCGATCGCCTGTTCCGCATTTCCTCGAGCGCCTCCTCGAAGCGCTCCGGCGGCAATGCCTGCGGGTCGGCGAAGCACAGGTCGATGACGGCCTGGGTACGCCGCCGGGTCGTGTGCCGGCTCAACGCCCGCGTCACCAGACCGGCAAGTCCAGGGACCAGCAACAGCGGCAGCCGCGGATCCGACCCGAGCTTCGGCCGGTAGGACGGCAACGCCGGCGACACGAGTGTGAGCGTCCGCACCGCCTGAGGTGCGGTAGCCGCGAGCCGCACCGCGACCGCGCCGCCCAGAGAGTTGCCGAACACGTGCGCCGGCTCGCGCCAGGTCTGCTCGAGAAAGCCAAGAGCGGCCTCAACATGGCTGTCCAGCCCGTAGTCACCGCTCACCGGCGGTGCGGACCGGCCGAAGCCGGGGAGATCGATCGCGCGACCGTCGTACCCGCCGGCCAGCAGAGCCATCAGGTCGGTCCAGTTGGTCGACGAACCGCCGAGACCGTGGATGAACAGCGCGGGCTCGCCGGCGCCGGCCCGGCGAACGAACAGTCGTTGCGCGCCGACCTCTACCGGGTTGCCAGGCCACGGCGGCAGGGAGCGTTCCCCCTTTGCCGGCAACGGTTTCAGCAACACACCCCAGAGTAACGCCGCCCGCGCCCGCTTCCTCCTGCGGCAGCAGGACAGGTGCGCCTCCACGCGTGAACGGCGTGCTCAGGTGAGCAGTTTCTCGATCCGCCGGTTGACCGCGTCCAGGCTGGCCCTGATCACGGCCTGACGCACGTCTTCGCGAACCACTGCAGCACCCGTCAGGCGCTCGACGCCCCGCGAGGAAACCAGCGTGACACCGGCAACGACGGTACGGGCCTGACCCATCTGCGCCACCTCGAGGTGGTCGAGTTCGAAGCGCACCGTCTGGCCGATCAGGCCCTCGACGGCGTTCAGAGTCGCGAGCGCGACAGCCTTGTGTACGCCTGACTGTGTCGCCGTGCCGGTGGCTTCGCCGGCCGGGTCGCGGCCGCCGTGGCCGAGGGTGACCGTCGCGGTGACGTCGAGCCCTGAGGAAACCAGGTGCATGCGCTGAATGGCAGGTCGGGTGTTGGCCGGCTCGGGCTCTTCCTCGATCGGCGCCGGGCTGATGTCGGCGTCCTCGACGAGTTGTACGCGCTGAGCGTCGACGCCGAGGCCGAACCGCTCGCGCAGCAGGCGCCCGACAGTCGTCGCGACTTCGACCTCGTCGTAACCGGCGGTCAGCCCGAGTCGCAACAGACCGAGGCCACCGCCTTCGGCGTCCGGTTGGACATCGGCATCCGAAACGCCGGGGATCGCGCGCAGCGCAGCCACGATCTCGTCGTAGTCGGTCACCGTCACCGTGGGGCTCCCCGCCGAGGCACGTCGGACACTGTTGTCCACTGTGTTAATCGGTTCAGTTCCCCGTTTGCTTGAGCAACGGTACGCCGTCCTGGCGCCTCAGGCGGACTTGCGGGTCGCCTTCCGCGCCGGCTTCGCCGCTGCCGCGGTCTTCTTCGCGGCCTGGCTGGCGGCCTTTGCGCCAGCAGCCTTCTTCGGCTTGGCCGCTGACTTCTGGGGACCAGAGGCGGCCGACGACACGCCGTCTCTCTTGGCCTTCGCCGCGTCCACGCTCGCCCGCAGAGCGGACATCAGGTCGACAACGGCACCACCGTCGGACGGCGCCTCAGCCGGCTGCACGACCTCACGGCCGGCAACCTTGGCCTCGATCATCTCGTGCAGCGCCTCGCGGTATACGTCGCCGTACTGGGACGGGTCGAAATCAGCGCTCAGGCTGTCGATGAGAGCGCCCGCCATCTGCACCTCCTGCGGCCGGACGTCGACCTTGTCGTCGAGGAACCCGAAGTCGGGAGTGCGGATCTCGTCCGGCCAGAGCATGGTCTCCAGGACGAAGACGCCATCCTTGACGCGCAGGGTGGCGAGTTGTTCGCGCTGCCGCAGCGCCACCTTGACCAGCGCGACCCGGCCGGATTGTTCGAGCGCCTCGCGCAGCAGGACGTAGGGCTTGATACCCGCCTTCTCCGGCTCGAGGTAGTAGCTCTTGGCGAAGTGGATCGGGTCGACCTGCTCCAGGGGCACGAACTCGAGTACGTCGATCGCCCTGTTGGTGGCGAGCGGCAGGTCCTTGAAATCCTCGTCGGTCAGCACCACGACCTCGCCGTTGGAGAGCTGGTAGCCCTTCGCGATGTCGGAGTACTGCACCTCCTTGCCGTCGATCTCGCAGATGCGCTTGTAGCGGATCCGGCCGCCGTCCTCGACGTGCACCTGGTTGAACTGGACGTCGCGTTCCTCCGTCGCGGAGTACAGCTTCACCGGGATGGTCACGAGCCCGAACGAGATCGAGCCCTTCCAGATCGAACGCACTAGCTGCCTCCACACGGCCGGTTGCGCAGGGGAAGATCCGCCGCCACCGAAGATCGTCCTACCCGGAACGCGACCTGGCTAGCCGCTCCCCGACAAACCGGTTCGCGAGTGCGGCTCGCATCGTCGACAATCCCGCAGGTGATCTCCATTCCCCCGCTGGCCGGCCGGCACGTCCGGCTCGATCCGATGACCCCGACATCGGCCCCGGCGTTGCTTGCCGCCGCGGCGGCCGACCGATCGACGTACGGGCTCACGCGGGTCCCTGACTCGATGGAGGAGATGCAGGCGTACGTCGACCGCGCACTCGCCGATCACGCCGCTGGAACTGCGGTCCCCTACCTGGTGGCCACGCCTTCGGGGGAGGTCGTCGGCTCGACCAGGTTCCTCGACATCGAGTGCTGGCCTGAATTCGACCGCAGCGCACCAACGGTGGCGGAGATCGGGCACACGTGGCTCGCGCGGTCGGTGCAGCGCACGGCGGTCAACACGGAGATGAAGCTTCTCATGCTGACGCACGCGTTCGAGACCTGGCGGGTGCTGCGGGTAACCCTCAAGACGGACGCGCGCAACGAACGGTCACGCGCCGCGATCGCGCGGATCGGCGCATCGTTCGAGGGGGTCCGCCGGCGACACATGATGGCGAGCGACGGCACGGTGCGCGACAGCGCCTACTACTCGATCGTCGACTCCGAATGGGCCGCGGCCAAGGAAGTGCTCGTGCAACGGCTGGCAGCCGACGGCTGACCACTTACCCGGCGAGCTGCTCGGACGTGCAGTACATGCAGCGCCGCGCACCGACCGGAATCTTCGACAAGCACTCGGTGCAGGCGACGACCGGGGCGGACGGCTCCGGCTGGGTCTTGTAGCGGTCCATCAGCCGCTGGATCGGGATCACGACGACGAAGTACACGACCGCGGCGATGATGACGAAGGACAGCAGCGCCTGCACGAACAGGCCGTAGGGGAAGGCGGTCTTGCTGACGTGTCCGACCTTCTGGCTGAAGTCTCCCGCGGAGCCGGTCACCAGACCCACCAACGGCGTGACGAAGGCCTTGACGAAGGCGTCGATGATCGCGCCGAAGGCCGCGCCGATGACGACCGCCACGGCCAGGTCGACGACGTTGCCGCGGAGCAGGAACTTCCTGAACCCGTCCATGAAGACCTCCTGATGCCGGCGTCCGAGCGTTTGCTCCCCCGCATCATCGGAGACACCAGGGTGAGCCGACGACAGGCGCGCCGTCTGTCCCGGCTTGTCGAAATGATCGATGCGCGAAAACCTGTTCGACTCCAGACAAGAAATGGACCCCAGACATGACCAGGTCGATGCACAAGCGTTTCGCGGCCGGCGGCGACGATTTCACTCTCGCGGACGTCGACCCGGGTGCGACGCCGGGCATGAAGGACGGGGTCAAGGCCCGCAAGTACGTCAATTCACTCGCCCCGACCCTCCGCGACTACCAGACACGGATGTACGCCGAGCGCGAACAGAGCCTGCTGATCGTGCTGCAGGGCATGGACGCCTGTGGCAAGGACGGTGTCGTCAAACACGTCGTCGACCTCTTCTACCCGACGTCGGTCAAGGTCGCCTCGTTCAAGGCGCCGTCCGACGTGGAGAAGCGTCACAACTTCTTGTGGCGCTTCAAGCCCGTGCTCCCGGAGCCGGGAAACATCTACGCCTGGAACCGATCGCACTACGAGGATGTCGGCACCGTGAAGGTGCACAAGTGGGCCACGGCCGCGACCATCGAACGCCGCTACGGCGAGATCAACAGGTTTGAGAAGGCAGCAGCCGACAGGGGCATCAGCATCATCAAGTGCTTCCTGCACGTCTCGCAGGCCGAGCAGCGGCAGCGAATGCTCGACCGCCTTGCCGACCCGACGAAGCGCTGGAAGTTCAAGGAGGGCGACCTCGACGAGAGCGACCGCTGGAAGGAGTACATGGCGGCGTACGACCTCGCCATCCGGCGTTGCAACACGGAAGAGGCGCCGTGGTACGTGATCCCTTCGGACCACAAGTGGTACCGCGACTGGGTCATCTCGCAACTGATGGTGGAGTGGTTCGAGGAGATGCAGCCTGCGTACCCCGCTATGGCCGAGCTCGACCTTCCGGCGCTGCGCAAGCGGATAAAGGCATCGGGCAAAGTTGCGTCCTGAAACCGAGATCGCCGGAATCATCGCCGGCCAGGCCGCCCTCAACAAGACCCTCGACCAGCTCAGCGCGGCAGACCTCGTCAAGGCAAGCCTGCTGCCCGACTGGTCGGTCGCACATGTGCTGGCACACGTCGCGCGCAACGCCGACAGCGTCGTACGCCGCCTGCAGGGCGCCATCGACGATGAGGTCGTCGACCAGTACGCCGGAGGCAAGGCCGGGCGGGCGGCGGAAATCGAGGAATCGGCGGGGCTGCCACCGATTGAATTGATCGCCCAGGTGCGGTCGTCGTCGGCCGACGTGGAGCGGCTCTGCGCGGCTATGCCCGACGACGCCTGGGAACGTCTTTCGCGCGCGGTCAACGGATCCGAACGGCCCGCGCGGGACGTCGTCTACTCGCGTTGGCGTGAGGTGGAGATCCATCACGTCGACCTGGGGCTCGACCACTACACCGCGGCCGACTGGCCGGAGGAGTTGGTGCAGCGGATGCTGCCCGAAGTTCTGGACAAGTTGGCGCCGCGAACCGATCCGCGCACCCTGCTCGCCTGGACCATCGGCCGGGGCAACGCACCCGTACTGGAATCCTGGGGCTGATCGGGGGTAGGTGGGCAGACATGGCCGGGAAGCTGGACACGTACAAGGCCAAGCGCGACTTCAGCAAGACGCGCGAGCCGGCCGGCGGCGCCCGCAAGCGGCGTACGAAGCAGCCCAGGTTCGTCATCCAGGAGCACCACGCGACGGCGCTGCATTGGGATCTGCGGCTGGAGCACGACGGGGTTGGTGTTTCCTGGGCGGTGCCCAAGGGGCTGCCGACCGACCCGAAGGCGAAGGGCCTCGCCGTGCACACCGAGGACCATCCGCTGTCCTACTTCTCGTTCGAGGGCGATATCCCGCGCGGCGAGTACGGCGGCGGGCACGTCTCGATCTGGGACAGCGGTACCTATGAGCTGCTCGAGGACTGGGCCGACGACAAGG
>JBDTYE010000098.1:0-11585 GCA_040005895.1 Actinomycetota bacterium
CCATCGAGAGCGTGTACGGCGCCCCGGCCGGTGAGCAGTTCCTGGCGCTGTGGCGCAAGCACATCGGCTTCTTCGTCGACTACACCCTCGGCGCAGCCGGCAAGGACGAGGCCAAGAAGAAGAAGGCGCTCGCCGACCTCGACGGCTACCGGGCCGACTTCGGCGCGTTCATCGCTTCTGCAAACCCGGAACTGCCGAAGCAGGCAGTAGCCGACGAACTCATCCCGCACGTCGCGACGCTCGCCGCCGCAATCGACGCGCAGGCGGCCGGTTCGCCCGAGGCCTTCGCGAAACTGCAGGCGGCCGCGGCGCACATGCCGATGACGGCCGCGGTCCTCGCCGGAGGCATCGCGAAGCAGAAGAAGCTCGCGGGCGACTCGAACGGCGGCGGCGGCAGCCTGCGCGCCCTGCTCACCTCACAGTTGCAGGAGCACGTCTACCTGGCCGGGCTGGCAACCGGGACCGCGCTCGACCCGAAGCAGGGCCCGACGTCGGCGGCGTTCAAGGCGGCGGCGGACACGCTCGACAAGAACAGCATTGCGCTGAGCAAGTCCATCGAGAGCGTGTACGGCGCCCCGGCCGGTGAGCAGTTCCTGGCGCTGTGGCGCAAGCACATCGGCTTCTTCGTCGACTACACCCTCGGCGCAGCCGGCAAGGACGAGGCCAAGAAGAAGAAGGCGCTCGCCGACCTCGACGGCTACCGGGCCGACTTCGGCGCCTTCATCGCGGCGGCCAATCCGAACCTGCCCAAGAAGGCGGTTGCCGACGAGCTGATCCCGCACGTGGCGAGCCTGGCCGCGGCGATCGACGCGCAGGCGGCGGGCGACCCGGAGGCGGTCGCGAAACTGCAGGCATCGGCGGCGCACATGCCGATGACCGCCAAGATCCTGTCCGGCGGAATCGCGAAGCAGTTCGCCGACAAGTTCCCGGCGTAGCGGCCGGTCGATCCGAATCGCCGGTGGGCGTCCCGTCATTGCGGGGCGCCCACCGCGCGCACCCACTGCACTCCACCAGCCGAGCCTCAGAGGAGAACTGATGAACAGCCAACGCGCATTCGCAATCGCCTTGTGGACCGGACTCGCCGGGGTCGTCGTCATGCTCGTCGGACTAGCCGTGGACGCCACCTTGCACAACAACGACCACATGCTGGCGCAGCACGAATCGATCTGGTCGCTCGGCAATCCCGGGCATCTGCTACTCGCAGCCGGTATGGCCCTGGTCGTCTCCGGTATCAGCGCCGCGACCGTCCTGCACGTGCGTGCGCCGATTTCCAGCAGTCCTGACACATTTCGGGCAAGCTGACGCCGGAGCATCAACTTCGCGGCGATCAAGGAGCCGACGACATGGCCGAAAACCCGTGGCCCACCGTGCACGCGGAACGCAAGGCGCTCGCGGCGGACCTGGCCGACCTGACACCCGCGCAGTGGAACACGCCGTCGCTGTGCACCAACTGGACGGTCCTGCAAGCGCTGGCACATCAGGTGGCGACTGCGAAGATGACCCCGCCGAAGTTCCTCGCGAAGATGGCCGTCGCGCGCTTGGACTTCCAGCGTTTGACCGCCAAAGAGATCGCCGTCGAAAGTGCCGGCGGCCCGGTCGCGACACTCGCGGCGTACCGCGCAGTGCAGAATGCGTCCTCGGCGCCCCCCGGTCCGAAGCTCAGTTGGCTCGGCGAGGCGTTCGTGCACTCCGAAGACATCCGGCGACCGCTGGGCATCACTCGCGACTATCCGGTGGACTGGGTCACGAAGGTGATCGAGTTCTACTCCGGCTCCAACGTTCTGATCGGTGGCAAGAACAGAGTCGCCGGGCTGACGCTCAAGGCGACCGACGCCGACTGGTCACACGGTGAAGGCCCCGTCGTCGAGGGACCGGCGATGTCGCTGCTGCTCGCGACGACGGGCCGGAAAGTGGCGCTCCACGAGCTCGCCGGCCCCGGGCTTGCAACGCTCGCAGCGCGCTGACAGCCCGCGACCCGTTCGATGGTGCTACTGGTCGCGGCTCGGGCGGAGGATGCAGAACTCATTGTCTTCGGGGTCGCGCAGGACCTGCCAAGTGCCACCGGCGTAGACGTCGTCGGCCTTCGTCGCACCCAGGCTGACCGCTTCCTCGACGGCGCGGTCGAAGTCGCTGCTGCGCAGGTCCAGGTGCAGCCGGTTCTTGCCCGACTTCGCGTCGGGCACCCGCAGGAAGTCGATCACTGGTCCTTCGGCGGGCCGCAGCCTCGCGTCGCCGTCGGCGTAGACCTCGACCTCGCCACCGAGCAGCGCCGCCCAGAACTGCACCAGCTGCCCGGGGTGATCACAGTCGATCGCGACCATCGCAACGCCGGCTACCGAAGGCGCGCGCTCGCTCATCGGGCAATCCTGGCACAGCGCGGTGGGCTCGTGACCCGTGTCATGCTGCTCCGCGATGGATCCCCGCCAACACACTTTTCCGCGCCGCACCGCTCTTGCCGGTGTCACCGCTGCAGCAGCGGCCGCGCTCGCGGCGTGTACGCGGGGGCGTACGAACTCCACCCGTCCGACCGGTTCCGCGGCGCCGGCCACGACGTCGGCTCCCGTCCGACAGGGGTCGGCGAGCCCGAGCGTTACTGCCTCGTCGCCGGATGCCACGTTGGTGGCCGCTGCTGTGGCCGCTGCTGTGGCCCGTGAAGTCGCTCTCATAGCGGCCTACGACGCGGCGTCGCGCAGCGCTCCCGCTGCAACGGTCCTCATCGACTTCGGCTCGCACCACCGCGAGCATCTGGCCCGGCTGCGCAGTCTTGGTCCGGCAGTCCAATCTGCGGCCGCGCCGGCATCCCCGTCCTCGCTGAGCACTTCTACTCCCCTCACCCCCGCGGCCATCCGGGCGCTGTTCGCGTCGATCGCGGGCAAGGAGCGCTCAGCCGGCGACGCCGGAGCGCTGGCCTGCGCGACCGCGGGACCGACCCCATTCGCGGAGCTGCTCGCCGAGATCGCGGGGAACGAGGCGCAGCACGCTGCCCTGCTACCCGGCTTCCCGATACCGGCGGCGCGGTGACGAACCGGCCGAGCCGGCGCGCGTTCATCGTCCTGGGGACCGGCCTGGCGGCGCAATTCGCCCGGGCGCGGCCGGCGCTCGCCGGCGTCGCAGCAGCAAGCGACGCGGATGACGTCGTGGCGCTCAACACGCTGCTCGCGACGGAACACGCCGTCATCTACGACCTGGCCGCAGCCGGCGCCACTCTGCCTGCCGCCGCCCGCGCAGCCGTGCTGCAGCACTACGACGAGCACCGGTCCCGCCGCGATGCCCTGATCGTGCGCATCCGCGAACTGGGCGGATCGCCGGTCGCCGCGCTTGCGGCGTACGCCGAACCGGCCCCCGCCGTCGTCGGCGGCGCCGAGGTCGTGGTGGTAGAGGCAGCGGCCCTGCGGGCCTATCACGCCTCGATCACTGCGGTGCGCGACCCGCGCTCCAGGCTGCTGTGCGCGCAGGCATTCGTTGCGGAGTCGCGGCATCTCGCGCTGGCCCGTTCGGCTGTCGGCCTCGCGGGGGCACCGACGCCCTTTGTCACTGGCACTCAGAGTTGACTGGGCGCTCTGCCACCGGCAAGGTGGCCCCCCAAACCCGGTCATAACCGACCTCGTCCCTCAAGCACAGCGCGTTCGATGACGAAACCTGCGCTGGGACATGTCCTATCCCCCAGCGAAAGGCTGCGCCTTGCGGATTTTCGGACGACGCGGGCTCCTGCTCATCTCGGCCCTCGTGATGGTTGCCGCACCCTTGGTCGCAACCACCGCACAGGCAGCCGCCAGGCCACGCCACTTCGATGACGTAAGGAATGCCGCCGGCGGCAAGGCCTGCTCGCTGCCGGTCACCTCCGTCAACCGGGTTCAGTACCTCTCCAGGAACAGCCAGGTCATCGCCAACCGGCACTTCCGGGTTACCGGCTCGGCCTACTTCGCCGTCTACGGCAGCAACGTCACGTTCCGAAATGTGTGCATCGACACGTTCGCCGACGGCGCGATCAGGCCGCAGACCAAATCCCGCGCGCTCCGGCTCGTTGACGTGACCGTGCGCGGCCAGAACGTGCTCGGCGGTGCCGGCAACTGCGGCACCGGCGTCTGGCTGCCGGCCGGGTCGTCAGCCCTGCGTGTCGTCAGCACCGGCTGCGAGG
Source organism: Actinomycetota bacterium (assembly GCA_040005895.1). GTDB lineage: Bacteria > Actinomycetota > Actinomycetes > BP-191 > BP-191 > JBDTYE01. The sequence continues at coordinate 4,139 of JBDTYE010000098.1, forward strand.
ACGGCTTCCTCCTCGGTGACGGCGCGACACTCAGCGACTCCTGGTGCTACGGGCTGGTGCCCCGCACCAATCCTGCCGGCCATGACGACTGCATCCAATCCACCGCCGGCTCCAACATCACCATCCGGCACAACGCACTCGACGGCCCGTGGAGGGGCCAGACCTCCGGCATCCTGATCAAGAGCGACCAGGGGCCGATCAGCAACGTGATCATCGACAACAACTACATCTCCGGCGGCTCCTACACGGTGTACGTGCTTCCGGGCGGCTACCCGATGCCGACGAACGTGCGCCTGACGAACAACCGGCTGCGGATGAACTCGGCTCGCTACGGCCCGTGCTCCTACGGCCGTCCGCGCCCGATCTCGGTGCGAACGGTGTGGGACCACAACGGCGCGCCGGCGCCCTGTTAGGCGACGAGCCGGCTCACCGCATCAGCGATCGCGACGATTGAGCGCTCGCCGGTCTTGCGGTCCTTCACCTCGATGTTGCCTTCGGCCAGGCCCTTGCCCACCACCACGATGAGCGGTATCCCGATCAGGTCGGCGTCGTTGAACTTCACGCCCACCTGCAGCGTCCGGTCGTCCAGGAGCACCCGCAGACCGGCGGCTTCCAGGTCGCGCGCAAGCGTTTCCGCCGCCGCCAGCTGCTCGTCGCCCTTGCCGACCGGAACGATGTGCACGTCGGCGGGCGCGACCGACCGAGGCCAGCAGATCCCTTTGTCATCGTGGCTCTGCTCCACGATCGAAGCGACCGCGCGACTGACGCCGACGCCGTAGCTGCCCATCGTGATCCGGATCCGCTCGCCATCGGCGCCGAGCGCGTCGAGTTCGAACGCATCGGCGTATTTGCGGCCGAGCTGGAAGATGTGGCCGATCTCGATGGCCCGGTCGATATCGAGCGCGCCGCCGCAGCGCGGGCAGGTGTCGCCGGGCAGGATCGTCGCGACATCGAGGTAGCGGTCGACCTCGAAATCGCGGCCCGCCACGACGTTGCGCACGTGCGTGTCCGCCTTGTTGGCACCGGTCACCCAGGAGGTGCCGCGGGCCACGCGACGGTCCGCGAAGTAGGGCACCGCCCGCTCGCGCAGGCCCTGGGGGCCGATGTAGCCGCGTACCAGATCCGGTCGGCCGGCGAAGTCCGCCGCCTCAAAGATCTCGACCGGTGCCGGCGCCACTGCCGCTTCGAGCTGGGTCAGGGCGACGTCCCGGTCCCCGGGCACCCCGACGGCGACGATCTGGCCATCGATCTTGACCAGCAGATTCTTGAGAGTCATTGCCGCGGTCGCGCCCTCCCCCATGGCTGCGACCAGCGACTCGATCGTCGCGGTGCCAGGGGTGTCGAGCTCGGCCATCGGCGGGTGGTCCACATCGGGGACGGGCGGCACGACCGATTCGACGGCCTCGACGTTGGCGGCGTACTCGCAGCTGGTGCACGCGACGAACGTGTCCTCACCGATGGGAGTCGGCGCGAGGAACTCCTCGGACTTCGACCCACCCATCGCGCCCGACATAGCGGAGACGATCCGGAAGCGCAGGCCGAGCCGCTCGAAGATTCTGATGTATGTCGCCCGGTGCGCTTCATAGGAGCGCTGCAGACCCGCGTCGTCGAGATCGAAGGAGTAGCTGTCCTTCATCACGAACTCGCGGCCGCGAAGGATGCCCGACCTGGGCCGCGCCTCGTCTCGGTACTTCGTCTGTACCTGGTAGAGCATCACCGGATAGTCGCGGTACGACGCGTACTCGCCCTTGACGAGGAGCGTGAACATCTCCTCATGCGTGGGTCCGAGCAGGTAGTCATTGCCCTTGCGGTCCTTGAGCCGGAAGAGCTGGTCTCCGTACTCGTCCCAGCGCCCTGATGTGTCGTAGTGCTCGCGCGGCAGCAGGGCGGGGAAGAGAACCTCCTGTGCGCCCATCGCGTCCATCTCCTCGCGGACGATGCGGGCGACGTTGTCCAGCACGATCTTGCCGAGCGGCAGCCAGCTGTAGATGCCGGCGGCAGCGCGGCGTACATATCCGGCTCGCACCAGTAGCCGGTGGCTCGGGACCTCCGCGTCGGCCGGGTCCTCTCGCAGCGTGCGCAGGAACAGCGTCGACATCCTGAGCACCACGGCAGATCTCCTGAAGCAAAGAGGATTGGAAGGTCCGCAGGATATCCGGCGGTGTTCCGGCAGGGCGCTCGGCTGCGGGCGGATGTCGAGGGGCTGGTATGACCCCGGCGGATCTGGCCCAAAAGACCCCCTCACCGGGGTGATCCAGGGGACATCCGGCCGGTATCACCGGCTCAACTCGCCCTGGATCACAGGGACGGGGGCGGAGATCAACGGGCAGGCCCTAGCATCTGGGGATGCGCTAGAACAGGACGGAAGCGAAGTCGCCGATGTGGGTGAAACCGACTCGGGCGTACGCCGCCCGGGCGGCAGTGTTGTACGCGTTGACGTAGAGACTCACGACCGGCGCGATGTCGCGCAGCGCGGCCTGGACGACCGCGGCGGTGCCGACTGTGCCGAGACCGCGGCCGCGCAGTTGCGGGTCGACCCAGACGCCCTGCACCTGACACGCGATGGCCGTCGCCGAGCCGACCTCGGCTTTGAACATCACCCGCCCGTTTTCGATCCGGGCGAAAGCCCGGCCGGCCGCGATGAGTTCAGCCACCCGGGCGCGATAGAGGGCGCCGCCGTCGTTGCCGACCGGCGAGATGCCGACCTCCTCGGTGAACATGGCGATGCACGCGGGCAGGATCAGGTCGAGTTCGTCCGCGCGCACGCGGCGTACGGCCTCATCACCGGCGATCTCGGGCTCGCGGTCGATCGAGAGCAACGGCTGGGGGGTCCGTACGTCGCGGGCTTGGCCCCAGGCGGGCAGCAGCACCTCCCACATCTGCCCGATCGCGGCAGCCGGGCCGACCATGGACGAGCAGCGGCGGCCATAGCGGCGGGCCCGCTCCGCGAAGCTCGCGGCCGCTTCCGGACCGGCTTCGACTGGAACGATGTTGGCGCCGACGTAGCACATCGACTGGAGCCGCCCCCCGGTGAACCAGCCCCAGACCTGCGCGCCAAGACGGCCCGGATCCAGGCCGCAAGCCTCCAGCCTGGACGCGACGAAGACGTTCGTGACGGGGTCGCGCGACAGCACTGTGCGCGCCGCAGTCAGATCGGTGTCGTCGAGCAGTCGGACGGAGGAGGAACGGAGCACAGTGAGGCACGCTAGCTGACGTGGCGCACTAGGGCGCAGACTGCGCTCCCCCGGTCGCCGAGGGCTTGGTCACCAGGCGAGCCGCGATCGCCTCCACGTCGTCCATTTCGCCCGTCGCAACCGCCACAATCAGGTCGTACGCCGCAGCGTTGCTGAGCCGCATAACCCGACCATTGACGCCGTGGAAGGCGATGGTCGCCGCAAGTGCCAGCCGCTTGTTTCCGTCGATGAGCGCGTGGTTGCGCGCCAGCGAATGCAAGAGTGCCGCAACCTTGTGGTCAAGATCTGGATAGCTGTCCGGACCGAACGCCGAAGCGCGCGGCCGAGCCAACGCCGACTCCAACAGTCCGCCGTCGCGAACGTCGACGGGATGCCCCACGGCCCGCTCGGCGACATACAACAGGTCGTCCAGGTCGAGGTAGATCACTGCCCAAGACGTTCCAGCGCCTCGGCATAGCGCGGCAGTTCGGCGTCGAGCACCCGATCCAGCAAGTCCCGGCGGCTGGTCCGCTCGATGTAGTCGCGGACGGCCTGCCGCGCCACGTCCTGCATCGACCTGTTTTCCAGGGTGGCGCGCCGGCGCAAGGCCTCGCTCTCGGCCGCCGTCAGTCGTAATGTCATCGCCACGCAGTCACGGTATCAGCCGTGACACCGGACCCGGGTGGCGCTGGCCCCGGATGTATCAGCGCGCTCAACCGACCGCTCGTGACCTGTATCGCCTACTTCGAAGGGGAATACGCCATGGTCGAAAGGCACGAGGAATCCGCCGATCTGCGCCGCGCTCTAGAGGAAAGCGGCATCCGCGGACTGCACATCGACGAAGACACGTTGCGCGCGCACGTCATGCGGCCCGAGCACCTGACCGACATCGTCTCCAGCTTCGGTCTGGAGGAGGGTCGGCCCTACCTCGATCTCGGTCGGCAGTTCGCGATTCCGCAGCGACTCGACGTCGCGGGGTTCGGCGCGGCCCTCCACATTGCGCTCAAGGACTCGACCGCGGGCTACGTCATGCAATTGCGGCAGCACGGCGCACCGATCCACACCCGGCAATGGAACTACGCGCAGAAGCCGGCCGACGGCAACGAATCCTGGAACACCGACGTACGCATGCACGTCGCCAGCGTCAGCAAGCTGATCACCGCAATGGCGATGACGAGGCTGCTCGACACCCACGGCATCTCGCCGGACGCGCACATCCACCCCTACCTGCCCAGCTACTGGGCCAAGGGTCCGCACATCATTGACATCACGTTCAGACACCTGATGACCCACACCTCCGGCTTCGACACCGGGCTGTCGGATTCGGACTTCCAGTTCATGAAGTCGCACGTCGCAGCCGGAACCGCCGGCGTCGGGACCTATCACTACCAGAACATGAACTTCGGGCTGTGCCGGATCCTGCTCGCCACCATCAACGGCACGATCTCGCCGAACGCCCTGTTCGTGCTGCCGTGGTTCTCCGACTTCAACGACATCGTCTGGGACGCCATCACGATCAATGCCTACCGGTCGTACGTCGAGAGTCAGATCTTCGCCTCGGCGTGCGTTTCCGGCCCGAGCCTCACGCACCCCGGCAACGACGCGCTGGCCTACGACTTCCCCGTCACGATGGGCGGCTGGAACTCCGGTGATCTGACGAGCATGGCCGGCGGCGCCGCCTGGCACATGTCGGTCAACGACCTGATGTCGGTGATGAACGACTTCCGCCGCATCGGCAACATCGTCTCGGTGTCGAAGGCTCAGCAGATGCTCGACCGCTCTTTCGGCATCGACCTCGTCCAGGTCACCCCAGCCGGAACCCTCTACAACAAGAACGGCCTTTGGCAGAACGGCTCAGGGCAGACCGAGCAGGCGCTCGCCTACTTCCTGCCGCAGGACATGGAACTGGTCGTGCTGGCCAACTCCCGAGTCGGGTCACCGGCGGTCTTCTTCCGGGATGTGGTAACGAATCTGTACGTCGACCACCTGCGCCCGATGTTCCTGCTCGAATCCATCACCCTCGAGTCCAGCGCCACACAGCACGCGCACGTCTTCTCGGATTCCTGACAGAACCGGACGGCTCAGCTGACGGAGACGGTCGGCGGACCCGACTCGCCTTCCGCCTCCATCAGCTCTGCCAGTCGCATGGCCTCCTCGATCAGCGTCTCGACGATCATCGCCTCGGGGACGACCTTGATGACCTCGCCGCGTACGAAGATCTGGCCTTTGCCCTTGCCGGAGGCGACACCAAGGTCGGCCTCACGGGCTTCCCCCGGCCCGTTGACGATGCAGCCCATGACGGCAACACGTAGGGGAACGGTCATGCCCTCGAGGCCGGCTTGCACCTTCTCGGCGAGGGTGTAGACATCGACCTCGGCGCGTCCGCAGGACGGGCAGGACACGATCTCGAGGCCGCGCTGCCGCAGCCCGAGCGACTCGAGGATCGCGTTGCCGACCTTGACCTCCTCGACCGGCGGCGCCGACAGCGAGACCCGGATGGTGTCGCCGATGCCCTCGGCGAGCAGGGCGCCAAAAGCGACCGCTGACTTGATCGTCCCTTGGAACGTCGGCCCCGCCTCGGTCACGCCGAGGTGCAGCGGGTAGTCGCACTGCTGGGCGAGCAACCGGTACGCCTTCACCATGATCACGGGGTCGTTGTGCTTGACCGAGATCTTGATGTCGCGGAAGTCGTATTTCTCGAACAGCGAGCACTCCCACAGCGCCGACTCGACCAGCGCCTCCGGCGTCGCGCGGCCGTACTTCTCCAGCAGCCGCTTGTCGAGCGAGCCCGCGTTGACCCCGATGCGGATCGGGATGCCGGCGTCGGTCGCGGCCTTGGCGATGTCGCCGATCTTGTCGTCGAATTTCAGGATGTTGCCCGGGTTGACGCGCACCGCTGCGCAGCCGGCTTCGATCGCCGCGAAGACGTACTTGGGCTGGAAGTGGATGTCTGCGATGACCGGAAGCTGCGACTTCTTGGCGATCGCCGCGAGCGCCGCGGCGTCGTCAGTGTCGGGCACGGCAACCCGCACGATCTGGCAACCGGCTGCCGTGAGTTCCGCGATTTGCTGCAGCGTCGAGTCGACGTCGGCCGTCTTCGTCGTGGTCATCGACTGCACCGACACGGGCGCGTTGCCGCCGACGAGGACGTTGCCCACGCGGATCTGTCTGCTGACTCGGCGGTCGGCCAGCTTCGGGAGAGGCGGTTCGAGCGAAAGGCTCACTGAGGTCACGGATCAGCCTTTGAAGGGGTCGAGGATCGGGTTTGCCAGGTCGGCCCAAACCAGCAGCAGAGTCATCGCCCCGAAGAAGACGATGACAGCCAGCGCCACGGGTTGCAGCTTCATGATGTCGACGCGGCCGGGATCGCGGCGTCCGATCCTGCGGTAGAGGGCGGCGCGGCCCTTCTCGAACAGCAGGATCGCGATATGGCCGCCGTCGAGTGGCAGCAACGGCAGCAGATTCATGATCCCGATCACCACGTTGATGCTGCCCAGGATGCCCAGGAAAACGGCAACGTCGCCCGCCTGCAGCGCCTGGCCGCCGAGCCGGGTCGCGCCGATGAGGCTGATCGGCGCATTGTTGACGTCGCGCTGGGTGCCCTTGGCGGTGTCCTTTGCGGTGTGCAATAGCGTGCCTGGCAGCTTCCACAGCAATTTGCCCACGCCCACGACCGACTGCCACATCACGTCGCCCGACTCGCGGGCCGAGGTGAGCGGGCCGTCGCGCCGTGTGGCGATCTGCGGCCCGATCCCGATGAGCCCGATCTCGCGCGTCGCATTCGCCTTGTCGGGATCGGGCCGCTGGTGGCGTTCCACGTCGACGGTCAGCGTCTGCAGGACACCGCCCCGCTCCACCACGATCGGCGTCGGTCCGGCAGCGTGCGAGTTGATGGCCTTGCCAAGCTCGTCATAGCTGCCGACCGGCTGCCCGCCGAAGCTGATGACCTTGTCACCTGGCTGTACGCCGCCGCGCGCGGCCGGACTGGTCGGCGTGGTCCCGCACTTGGTCTCGTCGAGCTGGTCGACGCAGCGTGTGACCCGGTCGATCGTCGTCGTGCGCACCGGGCGGCCGACCACTCCGAAAATCGCCAGGAAGATCAAGAACGCGAGGATGAAGTGGGTCACCGACCCGGCGGCGAGTACGACGAGGCGCTGCGGCGCCGGCTGCCGGTAGAACACCCGGTCCTCGTCGCCCGGTTCGATCTCCTCCAGGTCCGTCATCCCGACGATCTTGACGAAGCCGCCCGCCGGAATGGCCTTGACGCCGTACTC
>JBDTYE010000099.1:0-11579 GCA_040005895.1 Actinomycetota bacterium
GCCATCGAGAACCGCAGCGACTCGACATCGTCCGGCGTCATCGCCCGGTCCGCTGGGATGCCGGTGTCCGGCAGGTCGCGGGGGGCGTCCGGCATGCCCGCGTCGGCGTTGGCGACCGCGACCGCGACGCCGATCAGGATCAGCGCGACGACCGCCACCATCACGACGAGATTCACTGGCTCAGGCCTTTCGGTACGGGGTCCGGCAGTGCGTCATCGTGTCACGACGGCGTACGCCACGCCCGGCGGCGTACCGTGCGGGCCCAGGCACTAGTGAGGAGCGCCGGATGGGCTTGCGGCTGGGGGCACGCTCCTTCGACGACAGCGAGTTGATCGTCATGGCGATCATCAACAGGACGCCGGACTCGTTCTTCGACAAGGGCGCGACCTTCGGCCTCGGCGCTGCGCTGGCGCGAGTTGATCAGGCGATCGCCGAAGGTGCGGGCATCATCGACGTCGGTGGGGTGAAAGCGGGTCCCGGCGACATCGTCGATGCCGAAGAAGAGCTTCGCCGCACTGCCGACCTCGTCGCCGGCATCCGCGCTGCGTACCCGGAGATCGTCATCAGCGTCGACACGTGGCGCGCCGACGTGGCAGACGCCGTCTGCGGCCTCGGCTGCGATCTCATCAACGATGCGTGGGGTGGCACCGATCCGGCCATCTTCGCCGTCGCGGCGCGGCACGGCGTTGGCATGGTGTGTACGCATGCCGGCCGGCTGCCGCCGCGCACCCGCCCGCATCGGATCGCGTACGACGACGTGATGGCCGACGTCCTGGAGGTGACCACCGGCCTGGCCGAGCGCGCTGTCGCTGCGGGGGTCCGGCCGGACGGCGTACTCATCGATCCCGGGCACGATTTCGGCAAGAACTCCCGGCACTCGCTCCAGGTGACCAACCGCCTCGGCGAGATGGTGACGACCGGCTGGCCGGTGCTGGTGTCCCTGTCCCGCAAGGACTTCATCGGCGAAATGCTCGACCTGCCACCGGACGACCGGCTCGAGGGCACCCTCGCGGCGACCGCGATTTCGGCCTGGCTGGGCGCGCGGGTCTTCCGGGCCCACGACGTCGCGGCGACCCGGCGCACCCTCGACGTCGTCTCGGCGATCCGGGGCGACACCGACCTCAGAGTCGCCCGCCGCGGCCTCGCCTGAAGTCGATCATCGGGAGGCGGCGGGCGGGAGCGGCAGGCACACTGGAGGTATGACTGCTCGCGCGCTCGTCACCGGAGCCACCGGCTACATCGGCGGCCGCCTTGTCCCCCGCCTGCTCGAGGAGCGGTACGAAGTCCGCGCGCTGGCCCGCGACCCGTCCCGGCTACGGGACCGGACCTGGGCGGCCGACGTGGAGATCGCGACTGGCGATGCCGTTGACTCGAAGGCGGTTCTGGCCGCGCTCGAGGGCGTCGACGTCGCCTACTACCTCATCCATTCGATGTGGTCCGGCAGCGGCTTCGAGAGCAAGGACGCCGCCGCCGCGCACGTATTCGCGGACGCGGCGAGAGAGGCCGGCGTACGCCGCATCGTCTACCTCGGCGGCCTGGCCGACGGCAAGGACGGGAGCGCGCTGTCGCCGCATCTGCGCTCGCGCGCCGACGTCGGCGACATCCTGCTCGCCTCAGGCGTGCCTACCGCGGTTTTGCAGGCCGCGGTCATCATCGGGTCGGGTTCGGTGTCGTTCGAGATGCTGCGCTATCTGACCGAACGCCTGCCGGTGATGGTCACCCCCAAGTGGGTCACGACCAGGATCCAGCCGATCGCCGTACGCGATGTCCTGCACTACCTCCTCGGGGCGGCCGAGCTGCCCGCCGAGGTGAGCCGGCGCTTCGACATCGGCGGTCCCGATGTCCTTACCTACCAGCAGATGATGCAGCGGTACGCCGCCGACGCCGGCCTGCGAAGGCGCATCATCGTGCGGGTGCCGGTGCTCACACCCTGGCTGTCCAGCCACTGGGTGCAGGTCGTGACACCGGTACCGAACGCGATCGCCAGGCCGCTGGTCGAATCGCTGCGGACCGAGGTGGTCTGCGGCGACAAGGACATCGAGAAGTGGGTCCCCGATCCACCTGGCGGCCTCACCGGTTTCGACCGCGCCGTCGAGCTGGCCCTGCAGAAGGTCAAGGACGCCGACGTCAGCACCCGCTGGTCGTCGGCGACGCTGCCCGGCGCACCCAGTGATCCGCTGCCTAGCGACCCAGACTGGTCGGGCGGTTCGCTCTACCTCGACCGGCGTGTGGTCCCGGTCACGGTCGACGCGACGCGGCTGTGGCGGGTGATCGAGGGGATCGGCGGCGCCCGTGGCTGGTATTCGTTCCCACTGGCCTGGGCGGTGCGCGGTTGGCTCGACGTGTTGTTCGGCGGCGTCGGGCTGCGGCGCGGGCGCCGCGATCCAGACCGGCTTCGAGTTGGCGACACCCTCGACTTCTGGCGCGTCGAGGACGTCGTGCCCGGCTCGATGCTGCGGTTGCGGGCCGAGATGAAACTCCCAGGTCTGGCGTGGCTCGAACTCGGCATTGCGACCGAGGGCGCATCCACGTCGTACACCCAGCGGGCGATCTTCCAGCCCCGCGGGCTGGCTGGTCACGTCTACTGGTGGGCGGTCGCGCCTTTCCACCGCTTCGTCTTCGGCGGAATGGCGCGCAACATCATCGCCGCCGCCGAGGCTGGACAATCGTCAGGTGACTGACGTCGTGACGATCACCGACCCGGCCGCCGCGCGCGCGCGGGCACTGCTTGTGTGCTCCGGTCTCGCCGACGGCGGCCTGCGAGTGCGGGTGCAGTCGGCCGGCTGCGAAGGATTCGTGGCGATCCTCGACCTTGCCGCCGCGCCGCTCCCTGAGGAGATCGAAGTGGTCGGCAACGGCGTACGCCTGTTCTCGGACATCGCCTCGATGCTCGAACTGCCAGGCGCAACTCTGGACCACCGGGCCACTGAACACGGCGCGGAGTTCGTCTGGTCGCACCCGGCGGCAACCGGTGTGTGCGCCTGCTCCGAGCCGCACCAGCACACCTTTCCCGACCAGACTCCCGCAACGACGTAAGGACCTCGGCACCCCATGGCTAAGCCAGAACGCTTTCTGTTCGTCTGCATCAACGAACGCGACGACAGCCACCCGCGCGGCTCGTGTTATGCGCGCGGCGCCGCCGACGTGTTCAACGAGCTCAGGGAGGCGCAGGGCCGGCACGACTTGGTCAATGTCAAAGTCGTCTACGGCGGCTGCATGGAGGCGTGCACGTCGGGGCCCGTCGTCGCTGTGATGCCCGACGACGTCTGGTACGGCGGCGTGACGGTCGAGGACTGCGATGCGATCATCACCGAGCACGTGATGGCCAACCGGCCCATCGAGATGCTCAAGCTCACCGATCAGGACTTCATCGGCCCGGACTATTAGATCGGGCCGGCGGAACCAGGCGATTCGTCGTCAACCCGTGATCTATCCGGCGTTGACGCGACCGCAGGCCGCTCAGACTCTGGGTGTCCGAACAACAGAGGCGGCCGCTTGTCAGCACACCGACAAACCGCAGCCGGCGGCGCCCGCGCGAGCCGAACCATCGCTGCGTTCCTGTTGCTGCTCGCTGGCGGTGCACTCATGTGGCCGGCGACCGCCAGCGCGAAGTGCGTAGGCCCGGATTTGTCCTTCGAGAAGCCCAGCGACGTGCTGGCACCAGCCACCGAACCGATACTGCACACCGGCGCGAAGACAACGGTGTACGGCGAGTGGTTCCACTCAGGCTGCAACGACACGGGCGGTGGTCCGTGCAGCGGGGAACACGAACGCGGCATCAAGGGCATCGAGCTCGTCCTGACCCAAGGCGAACGGTCGTGGTCCTTCGGCCGCCACAACGCCAAGGGGCGGTACTTCGCCGTCGAGTGGGCCGTAGACGTTCCGGCGGAGCTGCATCCCGGCCCGGCAACGATCACAGCCACCGCCAAAATGCATCCGCGAAGATGGACGTCGACGTGCAGTAGAGGGCGGAACGCCGATCCAGTCCGGGACTCTCAGGGATCTCTAAGGTACGGCGTCGATACTGCGTAAATGCGCATCCTGGTGGTGGAGGACGACAAAGCCGTCCGTGAAGCGGTCGAGCGCAGTCTTCGCTTCGAGGGCTACGACGTCGGCGTGGCCCGCGACGGCCTGGAAGCCCTTGCTGCGATGGACTCTTCGCGGCCTGACGCGGTGGTGCTCGACGTGCTGATGCCGCGACTGGACGGCCTACAGACCTGCCGACGGCTGCGTTCCCGCGGCGACGACGTACCGGTGCTGATGCTCACCGCTCGGGACGGTGTGTCGGATCGCGTGACGGGCCTCGATGCCGGCGCCGACGACTACCTCGTCAAGCCGTTCGCGCTGGAGGAGCTGCTCGCCAGATTGCGCGCTCTCCTGCGGCGTACGACGACCCCTCCCGAAACCGGGCTGCTCTCGTTCAGCGACCTCTCGCTCGACATCGGCAGCTACGAGGTGACGCGGGGTAACCGGCGGATAGACCTGACCCGCACGGAGTTCTCACTGCTCGAGCTGTTCCTCCGGCACCCGCGTCAGGTGCTCACCCGGCCGGTGATCCTGCAGCGGGTCTGGGGCTTTGACTTCGAGTCGGCCTCCAACTCCCTCGAGGTCTACGTCAGTTATCTGCGGCGCAAGACCGAAGCTGAGGGGGAGATTCGGCTGCTGCACACGATTCGCGGCGTCGGCTACGTCCTGCGGGAAGCGCCATGACCCTGCGTACCCGGCTCGCCCTGCTCGTCGCGGTCGCTGTCGCGGTCGCCGTCGCCGCGGTTTCGGCCGTCAGCTACTTCACGACGCGGACCGAGCTGCGGCATGAAGCCGACAGAACCCTCGAGCGAACCGCGCTCGAGCCCATCGGGTCGCCCGGACCCGGCACGGTCATCCAGCGCAGCACCGCCGGTGGGCCCCTGGAGGCGGGTGTCACGGAGCAGTTCGTCATCCTCGCCGTCTTCGCCCCGGACGGCACGTCTCTGGCCAAGGGTGGGCCGCAAGTGCCCATCCGCCAGGCCGGCCGGGAGGTCGTCGCGGGAACCCGCACATCCGCGCTGTACGACGCGTCGGTCGAGGGCCGGCACATGCGTGTCCTGCTGCAACGGGTTGACCCGGACGGCGTCCTGGTCGCGGTTGCCCGGCCGCTCACCGACATCGACAACACCATGCACAAACTGGGCCTGCTGCTGCTCGCGGCGGCCGGCCTCGGCATCGTCGTCGCGGGCACCGTCGGCCGGGCCGTGGCCCGAGCCGGGCTAGCTCCTGTCGACCGGCTTACAGACGCAGCGGAGCGGGTCGCCCGCACTCGCGACCTGCGCGCCGAGATTCCGGTCACGGGCACCGACGAGGTCAGCCGGCTGGCCCGCAGCTTCAACGCGATGCTGGGCGCCCTCGACACCTCGCAGCGCCGGCAGCGTGAACTCGTCTCCGATGCGAGCCACGAGCTGCGTACGCCGCTCACCAGCCTGCGCACCAATATCGACCTGCTCACCCGCGCGGACGCCGCGGCCGGTCGCGTGCTCAGCGAGGAGGACCGGCGGGCACTGCTCGGGGACGTGCGCAGCCAGCTGGAGGAGATGACCCATCTCGTCGACGACCTCACCAGTGTGGCGCGCGACGGCGAGGCGCTGGCACCGACGGCCGCAGTCGATCTGGCGCACGTCGTGGCGACGTCGGTGAACCGGGCCCGGCGACGCGCGCCGTCGGTCACCTTCGTCGCCGACCTCGAGGAGTGCCTGGTGATCGGGCAGGCCGCAATGCTCGAACGGGCCATCACCAACGTGCTCGACAACGCGGCGAAGTGGAGCCCCGGTGGCGGTCAGGTCGACGTTTCGCTGCACGGGCGGGAGATCGTCGTACGCGACCGCGGGACTGGCATCGCGGCTGAGGACGTACCACACGTGTTCGCCCGCTTCTACCGCTCACCGTCGGCCCGCTCCATGCCCGGCTCCGGCCTCGGCCTCGCGATCGTGCACGATGTGATGACCGCCCACGGCGGCACCGCGACGGTCGAGCCGGCATCCGACGAAGCCGGCGGCACAGTCGTACGCCTGGGCTTTGCTGCCGCCGCGTCTTAACCAAGTTCTCACGCACTGCTAAGCCGCGGCTCATCGGCGCGCCCGAGTCTTCGAGGAGTTGGCAGCAATGCCGCCTCTCGAGACCAGGAGTTCGCCGTGACACGACTTCCCGCACCAGCAGTCCGGCCGCCGACGCGGCTGGCCGTGCTCGCCTTCACCGCCGCCCTGCTACTCGTCGGCTGCGGCGGGGACGGTGCCAACAAGACGCCGAAGGTCGCCACCCTGCAGGACGGCAGCAAGTCCTCGGCGTCGACCTCAGCGTCGCCCTCCGCTTCCCAATCCGTGAACGCCGATGACACGGCCAAGCAGCTGGTTGCCTTTGCCGCCTGCATGCGGAAGAACGGCGTACAGATGTCCGACCCGGAAGTCCAAGCCGACGGCAAGATCGAGATGAAGGCCAGCGCCGGACCAGGAGCAACCGGCAAGAAGGCGTCGAAGCCACTCGCGGGGACCGGCGGCGGGCCAAAGTTGGACCCGAACTTTGCGAAGGCCCAAAAGGCGTGCAAGCAGTACGAGCCGAAGCGCGGCAAGGACATCGATCCGCAAAAGGAAGCGGAGATGCAAGCGGGCGCCCTCGCGTACGCGAAGTGCATGCGCGAAAACGGCGTCGACATGCCAGACCCGCAGTTCGACGAAGGCGGTGGCGTGACGATGCAGATGGGTGGTGGTCCGGACCAGGACGAGGCAAAGGTCAAGGCGGCGGACAAGGTGTGCCGCAAGTTCCTCGGTGACCGCGGTGACGGCGGCGGCCTGACCACGCAGGGCGGCCAGGCGTGAAGCGGCGCGCGGCCGTCGTGACGGTAGCGATGACAGTCGTCGCGCTGGGCGCGGCCGGCTTTGCCTACACGACGCGTGACGACTCGCCGGCGGCCGCAAATACGGCGCCGAAGCAGCAAGGCAAGACCGCGAAGGTGACCCGCCAGGACCTCGTCCAGACCGAGTCCTACGACGGAACACTGGGCTACGCGGAGGCAAGGACTGTGACCGCGGGTAGGGCCGGGACCGTCACTGGACTCGCGTCCGAAGGCACGACCGTCAACCGCGGCGGCGCACTCTACGCGCTCGACGAATCGGCGGTCCGGCTGATGTACGGAGCCGTTCCCGCGTACCGAAACCTCGGGCCGGGTGTGACCGACGGCACCGACGTCCGCCAGGTCGAGGCCAACCTGAAGGCGCTCGGTTTCGGCGGCGACGGCCTTGACGTCGACGGCGACTGGGACGCCGCGACCACGCGATCGGTCAAGCGCTGGCAGAAAAAGCTCGGCGTCACCAAGACCGGCCAGCTGCCGCTCGGCAGCATCGTCTTCCTCGGCGGACCGGTTCGCATCGGCGAGCACAAAATGTCCACCGGCGAAGCAGCAGCACCCGGCGCCGCGGTCCTGCAGGTGACCAGCACTTCGCGCGAGGCGACAGTGAATCTGGACGCCAGCAAGGCCGCCATCGCCGCACTGCGCGAGGCGGTGGCCGTCAAGATCACCGACGGCGCTTCCGCCAAGGGTGCCGTCAGTGCGATCGCCGCAGTGGCGCACAGCGGTGCGGGCGACGGCAGCAGCCCGGTCATCCCCGTCACCGTGACGCTGGCCCCGAAGGAGGCGAGAAAGCTCGGCTCGCTCGACCAGGCGCCGGTCGAAGTCGTGTTCGAGAAGAGCCGGGCGAAGGCGGTCCTCACAGTCCCGGTCACGGCGTTGGTGGCGCTCGCCGAAGGCGGCTACGCGGTCGAGGTTCCCACCGGGGCGACCAGCAAGCTGATCGGGGTCGAGCCCGGCGAGTTCGCCGATGGCCGGGTCGAGGTCACGGGGACCGGAATCACCGAGGGCATGTCCGTGGTGGTCCCGTCATGAGCGCGGTCGCGACGTTCGACGAGCAGGCGCCGGCCGACCCACTGGCCGACCGCGCAACAGACGACGACTCGGCAGCGGGAGACGCGCCCGTGCTGGAGCTGCACGGCGTGTCGAAGACCTACCCCGGCGACGTACAGGTGCTCCGCGACATCGACCTGACCGTGCATACCGGCGAGCTGGTCGGCGTCGTCGGGCCGTCGGGCTCGGGGAAGTCGACGTTGTTGCACATCATGGGCACTCTCGACCGGCCGACGGGGGGCACCGTGTTCGTCGACGGGCACGATGTAGCCAGGATGCGCGACGGTCAGCTGTCGGCGTTGCGCGCGCGCCGGATCGGCTTCGTCTTCCAGCAGTTCTTCCTGCTCGACGGCATGACCATCGTCGACAACGTCGCGACCGGTCTGCTCTATGCGGGCGTTCCGGTACGCCGCCGGCGCGCGACCGCCGCGGAGGTGCTGCGCCGGGTTGGCCTGGGCCATCGCCTCGACTACGCGCCGGCCAAGCTGTCGGGTGGAGAGCGGCAGCGGGTAGCGATCGCCAGGGCTTTGATCGCCCGGCCGGCCATCGTGTTCGCCGACGAACCCACCGGCAACCTCGACTCGCAGTCCGGTGCCGAGGTTCTCGGGTTGTTGGAAGAACTCAACGCCGACGGCACCACCGTGCTCGTCATCACCCACGATCGCGACATCGCCGCCGCACTGCCGCGACGGGTCGAGATGCATGACGGCCGGGTCGTGCTCGACACAGGTTCGGGGCGGTTGTGATGACGACCAGCGCGGACCGGCCGAAATTGCGCAAACGTGACCGGCTTGCGCCGAGCAGGCTGCTGCGCCGCGACTTCCTCCGGGTCGGCAGCGTCGGGCTGCGGAGCCGGCGGATCAGGGCCGCGCTGTCGGCTCTGGGCATCGCCATCGGCATCGCGTCGATGGGCGCGGTGCTGGGCATTTCCGAGTCGAGCCGCGCCGACCTGCTGCATCAACTGGACCAACTCGGCACCAACCTGCTGACGATCCGCGCCGGCGGAGGTCTTGGCTTCGGCGACGGGAAGCTGCCGGAGTCGGCGGAGCAGATGGTGTCGAGGATCGGTGCCGTGCAGTCGGTATCCGCGGTCGGCAATGTCGACGCACGAGCCCTGCGCAGCGATCTGGTCGATCCCAACCAGTCCGGTGGTGTGGTCGTTCGGGCCGCCCGTACCGGGCTCCTGCAGACGACCGGCGGTCGTGTCGCGCAAGGGCGGTTCCTCGATGCCGCTTCGTCGCGCTATCCGACCGTGGTTCTCGGTGCGGTCGCCGCACAGCGGTTGGGGATCACGACCCTGCACCCGGGCACGGCAATCAGCATCGGGGGCCAGCGGTTTTCGGTCATCGGCATCCTGAGTCCGGTGCCGCTTTCGGCGGAGACCGACCGGTCGGTAATGATCGGCTTCGACATAGCGAAGCAGCTATTCGGCTTCGACGGACGCGCGACGACCATCTACACCCGCGCCGACACCGACAGCGTTGCCGCCGTACGCCGCGTACTGCCGGCCACGGTCAACCCGGAGCACCCGGACGAGGTCGACACCAACCGGCCGTCCGACGCACTGGCCGCGCGGGCGGCCGCGAAGGGTGCATTCCGCTCGCTGTTTCTCGGCCTCGGTGCCGTCGCCCTGCTCGTCGGAGGCGTCGGGATCGCCAACGTGATGGTGATCTCGGTACTCGAGCGGCGGTCCGAGATAGGGCTGCGGCGGGCGATCGGCGCGACCCGCCGGCACGTCAGCCTGCAGTTCCTGACGGAGTCGCTACTACTCGCCGCGCTGGGCGGCGTCGCCGGCGTCGCGATCGGCGCGGCCGCGACCACCGGCTATGCGCTGAGCCGGCAGTGGCGGGTCGTCGTACCGGTGCAAGGTCTGGCGATGGGAGTCGGCGCCGCTCTGCTGATCGGCGCGCTGGCCGGCTTGTACCCGGCGGTCCGGGCGTCGCGTCTGTCGCCGACAGAGGCGTTGCGGACCGTGTAACAGATCGCGGCTACTCGAGGGCGGACTTGTCCAGCCAGCCCTCGAGTACGCCGAGATCTCCGGCGATCTCGACAGGCAACGCGCTCAGGGCGGCCCGCCGGTTGAACAGCAGCATCAGATCGCGGGCTGTGCCGGTCACGCGCACGTCGGGTGTGGGCGGCGCACCGGAAACGATGGAGAAGCCGCGTGGAAGCATGGCGACGGTCCAGCTGTCCGGCACATCGCTGCATTGCACCGCGATCGTCTCGCCGCCGCCGGCGATCTCGAGAACCCGCGGCGAGAACTCCGCAGCCCGGCGCAGGTTGACGAAGAACTCGTCAAGGCAGTCCGCCGCGATCTCGGGCGCGACATCGATCGACGACCCCGAGACGGTCAAGAGGTCTACGCGGTGGACGAGCATTTCGTGCAGCATCCGGCGCGACCAGAACCGGACGTGCTGGTCCTCGCCCCACGCCCACATCGTCTCGTCGGGATCCGCGGCGCGCAGCGCCGAGAGCAGCCGAGCGCCGCACTCCCGCAACCACGCGGGATCGCCGGACCGGCCATCCGGCGGCGAAAGTTGCAGTGACCGACCGGACAGCCGTGCCTGGCTGCGGCGGCTGACCAGTTCACCGCCCCAGAGCAGCGTGCCGCCGCAATGGTCGACCAGCACGCGCACGGTCCACTCCGGACAGGTCGGGACGAACAGGTCCAGCTCGGCTTCGTTGACCGCTGCAGCGAGCCGATCGACTTCGGCTTCGAGTTCGTCGCAGTAACGCAAGTGCTCGTACGCCGCCACTACAGCTCCGACTCCAAGAGCTCGCCCTCGTCCGGGGGTGGCGCGCTCCCAGACCCCTCGGCAAGCAGCACGGCCTCGCTGACCGAACTCGTCCAGACCATCGCTTCGAGCGCGCCGCCGCGCAGGAAACCCTGCTCCACCAGGGTGTCCAGCTGGCCGCGCAGCTGCTCGAACAGTCCGTCGGGGTCGAGAATCACAATCGGCTTGTCGTGCAGGCCCAGAGTGCGAGCAGTCCAGATCTCGAAGAGCTCCTCGAGCGTGCCGATGCCGCCGGGCAGGGTGATGAAGGCGTCCGATCGGGCGTCCATCTCGCCCTTGCGCTCGCGCATCGTTTCGACGACCACAAGTTCGTCCGCGTCATGGTCGGCGATCTCCTTGGCGAACAACGCGCGCGGGATCACACCGATGGTGTAGCCGCCGCCGGCCCGGACCGACCGCGCGACCGCGCCCATCATCGACACGCTGCCACCGCCGCTGACCAGCGAGTGGCCGCGCTTGGCGATCTCGGCGCCGAGCTCGGACGCGAGCTCCAGGTAGTCGCGGGGGATCATTTCGCTGGACGAGCAGAAGACGCAGATCGCCGCCATGTCAGCCCTTGCCGCGGCGGCGCATGTCATCGGCCTCCACGACGATGCGGACTATCTCGTCCACGTCGTCGGTCATCTTCAGCAGGTCGATGTCGTGCGCGCCGATGCGCTCCGTCTGCAGCATCGGACCGCGCAGCCAGTCGATCAGCCCTTGCCAGTACGCCGTGTTGTACAGGATCACCGGGAACTGTGTGACCTTGCGGGTCTGCACCAGCGTCAAGGCCTCGAACAGTTCGTCGAGGGTGCCGAAACCGCCGGGCATGATGACGAACGCCTGCGCGTACTTGATGAACATCGTTTTACGCGCGA
>JBDTYE010000100.1:0-11573 GCA_040005895.1 Actinomycetota bacterium
ACCCGGGCGGTTGTCCGTGCCGCGGCGGACCGCGGTCTGCTCCTGCTCAGTGCCGGAACGCACGCCAACGTGCTCAGGGTTCTCGCGCCGCTCACGACGCCGCCCGACCAGGTCGAGGAAGGCCTGGCGATCCTCGACGAATGCCTCGGCGAATTGACTGCCTGAGCTCAGAGCAGGTGCAGCCGGGTGGTCTCGCGTGGCGCCAGCGACACCCGGTCGCGCCCGTTGCGCTTGGCTTCGTACATGGCGCTGTCAGCGGCTGCGAGCAGCTCCTGGGCCGTCCGCACATTGTCGCCGGTGAGCGCCCCCCCGATTGATGCGCGGATGTCGACGGGTGCGCCGTCGACGTCGTACGGCCGGCTGCACAGCTGGGCCCTGATCTGCTCGGCGCGCGCGCGCAGCACGCCTTCGTCGCGCGCGTCGGGCAGCAGAGCGACGAACTCCTCGCCTCCCCAGCGAGCGACGACGTCGCCGGGGCGCATCGTCTCGGCCAGCCTTTGTGCAAACTGCCGGAGCAACTCGTCGCCGGCGAAGTGCCCGTGCACGTCGTTGATCTGCTTGAAGTAGTCGATGTCGATAAGAAGCAGCGAGATGCCTCGAGCGTCGTGGGCCGCCCTGGACAGGTGACGCTTGAGCAGCACGGTGAAGTGCCGGCGGTTGCTCAAGCCGGTCAGCTCGTCCGTGCGTGCCTGCTGCTCGGCGATCTCGCGTGTCGCCGACAGTTCGTTATTCGCCTGCTGAGCCTCGTCGAGCGCTTCGCGTAGCTGTGTGATGTCGGTGACGACGCCGTCGAAGATGCGGCGGCCGTCGGCCCCGACTGGTCGCGGCCACATCCGGTCGAGCACCCAACGTGTGACGCCGTCGTACCCGATCAGCCGGTACTCGACGGAGGTGGGCAGGCCATCAGCGAAGCCGCCGTCGTTAGCCGCCTCGATGGCTACGTCGTCGGGGTGGATGGCCGCGAGCCAAGCATCCGCCAACGACACGCCATCAGGCGGGGTGCCACCGAGGAGTGCGTCGACAGCGGGCCCGGTGAAGAGCTCGTGATAGCCACCGGTTTGGAGCGCCTCCGCGGTATAGACGTGACATTCGATGCGCCCCAGGATGTCCAGCAACTGCCGAGAGTCGACATCGTCGCGCGCCAACAACCGGCGAGGCGACGACGAACCTGTCGCGTCGCCGCCGATCGATGGGCCGGCTGGCACTGGCTTCCCTACATTGCTGTCGAGGTGCTGCTCGGGCAATGACTTGCCTGATGGTGATTCGGATTGTGAGCGAGAGTGGTAGACGGCCGTACGGGCTAACGGGCTACTTGTCGACGTCGCCGACCACGAAGAACATCGAGCCCATGATCGCGACCAGGTCGGGCAGCAGGGTGCCCGGCAGCAGTTGTGACAGCGCGTGGATGTTGTTGAACGACGCGGACCGCAGGTGCAGTCTCCACGGGGTTTTCTCGCCGCGGGAGACCAGGTAGTAGCCGTTGATGCCGAGCGGGTTCTCGGTCCACGCATAGGTGTGGCCTTCGGGCGCCTTGACGACCTTCGGAAGCTTGACGCTGACGGGGCCTCCCGGGATTCGGTCGAGGCACTGGTCGGCGATGTTGAGCGACTGGTAGACCTGATCGAGAAGCACCTCGAAGCGTGCGAAGCAGTCGCCGGTGTCGCGCGTCACGACGTCGAAGTCGACCTCGGCGTACTTGAGGTAAGGCTCGTCGCGGCGCAGGTCGAAGTCGACGCCGGAGGCGCGTGCGATAGGTCCGCTGACGCCGTACTCGAGCACTGCGTCCGGCGAGAGCACGCCGACGCCGACGGTGCGCTTGTGGAAGATCTCGTTGCCGCGGATGAGGTTGTCGATGTCCTTCATGCGGGACCGGACATTGTGTACTGCGACCCGGCAGCGGTCCTTCCAACCGGCGGGCAGGTCCTCCTTGAGGCCGCCGACGCGGTTGAACATGTAATGCATCCGGCCGCCGGACAGTTCCTCCATGACCTTCTGGATCTCTTCGCGTTCGCGGAATGCGTAGAAGACGGGAGTGATCGCGCCGACCTCGAGCGGGTAGGAGCCGAGGAACATCAGGTGGTTGAGGATCCGGTTGAGCTCGGCCATCAGGGTGCGAATCCAGAGCGCGCGCTCGGGGGTCTCGAGACCCATCATCCGCTCCACGCCGATCACGACGCCGAGCTCATTGGCGAAGGCCGACAGCCAGTCGTGCCGGTTGGCGAGGACGATGATCTGCCGGTAATCGCGGGCCTCGAACAGCTTGTCGGCGCCGCGGTGCATGTAGCCGATGATCGGGTCGGCGCGGATGATCCGCTCGCCGTCGATCGTCAGTGCGAGCCGGAGCACCCCATGTGTGGAGGGATGCTGCGGTCCGATGTTGAGCACCATGTCGGCGGTCGCGAGCTCGCCGGCCCCGATGCCGATGCCGATGGTCGCCTGCGTCATCGACTCGGTGGGTGCTGGCAACATGTCGACCATTTGCGTCCTTCTGGCGACGGGATCAGGTGCGGTTCGGCTGTCGGTGCATCGTCCCACGGCTGCGGCTCTGCAGGCCAAAGCTCACGCGAACGCCTGGTCTGGAGGCACCTGCAGCGGCAGCGGTACGCCGACGGGCTGCAGCACCCAGCGGAAACTGCCGAGGCCGCCACGGTCGGTCAGTTCGGCTTGCTGCCCCGCCGCCTGCAGTGCGAGCAGGTAGGCGCGAGGGTCGAAGTCGGCGAGCGAACGATCCGGCAGAGTGCCGCTGACGCCCAGAGCACGCAACGCGAACCGTTGATCGGTGACGACCGCGGTCGCTCCGGCGACGTCGGCACCGGCCGCGGCAACCGAATCCATCGCGACATGCGCGGTGATGTCCATGGAGCCGTCAGGAACAGGGTCGGCCTGCCGGCCGTCGCGGTAGCCGGTGAGCGACCCGCCGGCGTACATCCCGTTGTCGCGGTCGTCTTGCGAATGGCCGTAGTCGATTGCGACGGCGACGCCCAGGGCGACCCGCTTCACGGCCGCCGCCCAGGCGTCGTCGCGTGTCTGCCCGATCTCGGCATGGTCACCGACCGCGCGCGCACGCCACCAGCGTTCCAGCCAGGCGACCTGCCCGGAAGACGGCGGCGGTCCTGGCGACTCGACCCCGCAGTCGTCGACAACCAGCAGCCGTGGACCGTCGTCGGTCTCGATCACGACGTCGAGCGGCACGTTGTCGAGCCACTCGTTCGCGAGCAGGAGTCCTTGCACCGGCGGCCTTTCGTGCAAATCGGCATGCCACTCGATGTCCGCCGGGAGCAGTTCCGGTCGCGCCGCCAGCTCGACCCCGCCCAACCGCACCCGTCCCACCAGCTTCGGCGCCTCTTCGGGCAGCACAGCGGCGACGGCCGTCAACAGCGCCCCGCGGGCGGCTGCGATCTCGATCAGATCGACGACGTCCGGTCGGCCAAGGGCTTCGTCAACGCGGTCGAGCAGGCGGGCAACAGCCCGGGCGAAGTGCGGCGAAGCGCTGGACGACGTACGGAAATGGTGGCCCGGCCCGCCCTCGGGCCGGTGGTAGAACCCACCAGTGCCGTACAGCGCCTCCTGCATAGCGACGCGCCAGGTCCGGGTGCCCACGGCGGCGCAGCCTACGCCTCAGCCCCGGCCGTCCGTGCTCCCGACCCGCGCTGATCCAGGGGAAGGCAGACCGGCAATAGCGGCCTGACTTCCCCTGGATCATGGGTGTCAGGCGGCGGCTAGGGTGGGGCCGAGTGCGGCCGACCGGCGGCGAGAGGAGTGGCGTGGCGGGCTTTGCGGTGCACCCCGCGCGACTCACGGTGGGAGTTGTCGGGACCGGCCGGGTGGGGTCTGTGCTCGGCGCCGCCCTGATGCGGGCAGGACACACGGTCATTGCGGCGTACGCCGTCTCAGCGCAATCCCGCGCCCGGGCCGAGAGGCTGCTGCCCGGCGTACCGCTCAAACCGGCCGACGAGGTCGTCAAGGAAGCCGGGCTGGCGCTGCTCGCGACGCCGGATGACGTACTGGAGGACGTGGTCGGCGGGCTTGCTGCGGCCGGCGCTTTCGGCCCGGGCCAGCTCGTCGTGCACGTCTGCGGCCGATTCGGACTCGAGGTCCTGGCACCGGCCACGCGGATAGGTGCGATCCCGCTGGCGCTGCATCCGGTCATGACGTTCGCAGGCGCGCCCGAAGACCTGCAGCGACTGACCGGCTCCACCTTCGGCGTGACGGCACCCGACCTGCTGCGTCCGGTCGCCGAAGCGCTCGTCATCGACATGGAGGGCGAGCCGGTCTGGGTGCCTGCGCAGGCCAGGCCCGTCTACCACGCAGCCCTGGTGTACGCCGCCAACAACATCGTCACGCTGACCACCAGCGCCGCGGACGTGCTGTCACAGGCCGGTGTGGAGAATCCGGCGAGACTGCTGGGCCCACTGCTGGGCGCGAGTCTGGACAACGCCCTCCGCCGCGGCGACCAGGCGATGACAGGACCGGTGTCGCGGGGCGACGCCGGCACCGTGCGTGTGCACCTCGAGGCGTTGCGGCGTGAGGCGCCCGAGCTCGTAGCGCCCTACATTGCGCTGGCTCGACTGACCGCGGAGCGTGCCCTGCAGGCCGGGCTGCTGCGGGCAGACCAGGCCGAGGGACTGCTGGAGGTGCTTGCCGCGCGATGAGAGTCCTGCGAACCCGATCCGAACTCGATGAGGTGCGCGCCGAGCACGCCCGGCGAAGCGTCGCCCTCGTCCCCACGATGGGCGCCCTGCACGAGGGGCACCGGCAACTCATCGCGCGGGCGGGCGAGGACGCCTCAGCCGCGAGGTACGTGAGCATCTTCGTCAACCCGCTGCAGTTCGGCCCGAACGAGGACCTGCAGGCCTATCCCCGGCCGCTCGAGGCCGA
Source organism: Actinomycetota bacterium (assembly GCA_040005895.1). Lineage (GTDB taxonomy): Bacteria > Actinomycetota > Actinomycetes > BP-191 > BP-191 > JBDTYE01. The sequence continues at coordinate 4,879 of JBDTYE010000100.1, forward strand.
CATCGCGTTTTGCGACGAGGCTGGGGTCGACGTCGTGTTCGTCCCGAGCGAGCAGGAGATGTACCCCGGAGGTCCGCCGTCGGTGACTGTCTCTGCCGGCGAGCTCGGCACCGTCCTCGAAGGACGTACGAGGCCAGGACACTTCGACGGAGTACTCACCGTTGTCGCCAAGCTACTGAACCTGGTGCATCCGACCGCGGCGTATTTCGGTCAGAAGGACGCCCAACAGCTGGCACTCGTACGCCGCATGGTCCGCGATCTGAGCATGCCCACGGAGATCGTCGGAGTGCCGACGGTCCGAGCCGCCGACGGGTTGGCGCAGTCGAGCAGGAACGCATACCTGGACCCCGGACAACGGTCGCAGGCCTTGGTACTCTCCCGGGCGCTCAACATAGCCAAAGCGTCCGGAGTACACGGCGTACACGCGGTGTTCGAGGAAGCCGGTGCGGTACTCGCCGGCGAGCCAGGCGTAAAGCTGGATTACCTGGAGCTCGTCGATGCGGACACATTCGGTCCCGTCGACCGGGCCACCACGCACGGTTTGTTGCTCGTCGCGGCCTGGGTAGGTGGCACGAGACTGATCGATAACGTCACACTGGATCTCGGCGTGACGGTAGAACGCTGACCTGGCATGTACTCGAAGGAGACGTGACCCCTGTTGCGCGCGACGCTCAAGGACAAGGACCGAATCGGGGTTTCCGCATGATCGGGCCGCCCGTGCGGCTGCCGACCCGGCTGAACGCTGCACCGCCCGGCTGGACCATGACAGCCGATGTGGTGGTCGTCGGTTCCGGCATCGCCGGCCTCACCGCCGCGCTCGAAGCTCGGCGCGCCGGCCGGGTGCTGCTTGTCACCAAGTCCTACGTCAGTCACGGCGCCACCGCCTGGGCGCAGGGCGGCATCGCCGCCGCGCTGCACCCGCTCGACTCTCCCGAGCAGCACCTGCAGGACACCCTGATCGCGGGCGCCGGGCTTTCCGACCCGGAGGCGGTGCGCGTCATGGTCAGCGAGGGTCCCGACCGCGTCCGGGAGCTGATCGCCCTCGGCGCTCAGTTCGACATGTTGGACGGCGAACTCGCCATGACGCGCGAAGGCGGGCACCTGCGCAACCGGGTCATCCACGCCGCCGACGCCACCGGCGCCGAGGTCGAGCGCGCGCTGGTCGACGCCGTGCTCGCCGCGCCCGAGATCGAACTCATCGAGCACGCCCTGGTCCTGGATCTGCTGTTGTCTGCTCCATCTGACGGTGAAGAGGCACGTGCTTGTGGGCTCACCTTGCATGTTCTGGGCGAAGGATCCCGCGACGGCGTCGGCGCTGTCAGGGCGCGCGCCGTCGTCCTCGCTACCGGTGGCATGGGTCAGGTGTTCGCGGCCACAACCAACCCGAGCGTTTCGACAGGTGACGGCGTCGCCCTCGCGCTGCGGGCGGGCGCGGTCGTACAGGACCTGGAGTTCGTGCAGTTCCACCCGACGGCGCTGCACCTGTCCGACCAGGTCGGCCAGCAGCAGCCGCTGATCTCGGAGGCCATGCGCGGTGAGGGCGCGGTGCTGGTCGACGGGCGGGGCCGCCGCGTCATGCCGGGAATCCACCCGCTCGCCGACCTGGCGCCGCGCGACGTGGTCGCAAAAACAATGAGCCGGGTGATGGCCGAGGCAGGCGTCGACCACCTGTTCCTCGACGCCAGGGGACTCGGGGAGGCCAAGCTTCTCGAGCACTTCCCGACCATCGTCGCGCGCTGCCGGGAAGAGGGCATCGATCCGGTCGTCGACCCGATCCCGGTTTCGCCCGCGGCCCACTACGAAAGCGGCGGGATACGCACCGACCTGCACGGGCGGACGTCGATCCCGGGGCTATTCGCGTGCGGCGAGACCGCCTGCACCGGCGTACACGGGGCAAACCGGCTGGCGAGCAACAGCCTGCTCGAAGGCCTGGTTTTCGCCGAGCGCATCTGCGACGTGCTGGCGACCGACCTGCCGCCGTACGCCGAACCGGCGGTGCGGGACACCCGCGCCGGCTTGATCGAACCCGCCGCGCGCGGCGACATCGCCCGCACGATGACCGAGGGCGCCGGCGTACTCAGGAGCGCGGAATCCCTTGCTGCCGCGGCAAAAGCGCTCACTGTGATCGAGGAGCAGCCGCCGGCGACGGAGACCGGCCCCGCGAGCTGGGAGGCCACCAACCTGCTGACAGTGGCGTCCGTGCTCGTGCAAGCAGCAGCGATGCGTGAGGAGACCCGCGGCGGTCACTGGCGCGAGGACTTCCCCGAGCCGCGCAAGGAATGGCTCGGCCACATCCACTCCCGGCTCCGCGCCGACGGCACCCTGGTCGCCGACTACACGCCGCTGCCGGCATGAAGACGTCGGAGTGGACCCACGCGATGGTCGCCCAGGCGGGCCTCGACCCGGCGTACGTCGACGAGGTCGTGCACCGCGCGATCGAAGAGGACCTCGACGGTGGCGTAGACGTGACCAGCGTCGCAACCGTGCCGTTCGACCAGCAGGGCTTCGCACAGGTCGTCGCTCGGGCGGCAGGCACGCTGGCCGGCCTGCCGGTTGCGGTCGCGGTGCTCGACGCCGTGACCGAGGGCGCGGTCGAGATCGATGTGCACTTCGACGACGGTGACCTGGTGACGCCGGGTGCCGTGCTCATGACTGCGACCGCGCTGACCCGCCAGCTGCTGACGGCCGAACGCACGTTGCTCAACCTGCTCTGCCACCTCTGCGGCATCGCCACCGCGACCCGCGCCTGGGTCGACGCCCTCGAGGGCACTGGAGCGGCGGTGCGCGACACACGCAAGACGACCCCTGGCCTGCGTGAACTCGAGAAGTACGCCGTTCGCTGCGGCGGGGGGCTCAACCACCGGATGTCGCTGTCGGACGCCGCCCTCGTCAAGGACAACCACGTGGTCGCGGCGGGCGGTGTGGCGGCGGCCTACCAGGCGGTCCGGGCGACGTACCCCGACCTGTCCGTCCAAGTGGAGTGCGACACGGTGGCGCAGGTCGAGGAGGCGGTCGCCGCCGGAGCTGACCTCGTACTCCTGGACAACATGACGGTCGACCAGCTGCGCGAGGCGGTGCGGGTGACCGCCGGCCGGGCCCGGCTCGAGGCGAGCGGCGGGCTGACCCTGGCCAACGCACGTGAGGTCGCAGCCACTGGTGTCGATTTCGTCGCCGTCGGCGCGCTGACGCATTCGGCACCGATCCTCGACATCGGTATCGATCTCGAGCTGCTGGCGCCGCCGCGGCGGGAGGGCTAGGCCGTGCTGCTGGCGCTCGACATCGGCAACACGCACACAGTCGCCGGCGCGTTCAAGGATGCCGAGCTGATCGACCACTGGCGGATCGGCACCGACGTCCGGCGGACCGCCGACGAACTCGCATTGGTCATTCAGGGTTTCCTTTCACTGCGCGGACTGGCCGCCGGCGAGATCACCGGCGTCGCAATCTGCTCAGTGGTCCCGGGCGCCACCCACGAGGTGCGCGCGATGGTCAAGCGCTACTTCGACTGCCAGACCGTCGTCGTCGAGCCAGGTGTCCGCACCGGCGTGCCGATCCTCACCGACAACCCGAAGGAAGTCGGCGCGGACCGGATCGTCAACACCCTTGCGGCCTGGCACTTGTTCGGCGGTCCCTGCGTGGTCGTCGACTTCGGCACCGCGACGACGTTCGACGCGGTCAGCGCAAAGGGCGAATACCTCGGTGGCGCGATCGCGCCGGGCGTCGAGGTGAGTGTCGAGGCACTCGGCCGCAAGGGCGCCCAATTGCGCAGCGTCGAACTGGCCAGGCCGCGTTCGGTCATCGGCCGCAATACTGTCGAGGCGCTGCAGGCGGGCATCCTCTACGGCTTCGCCGGGCAGGTCGACGGCATCGTCGAGCGCATGGTCGCCGAACTCGGCGGGCACGCGCAGGTCGTGGCCACCGGCGGCCTGGCACCGCTACTGCTGCAGGAAAGCCGGCTGATCGGCGTACACGAACCGTGGTTGACGCTGATCGGCCTACGCCTGATCTACGAGAAGAACGCGAGCTCATGATCGAAGAAGCACCGCACTCCCAAGACCAGCCGGACGGGTCAGATCCGGCGGGGGCACCGGACGACGCCAACGAGCAGATGCGGGTACGCCGCGCGAAGCGGGACCGGCTGGTGGCCGCCGGCATCGACCCCTATCCGGTCGCCGTGCCGCGCACCACCACGATCGCAGCGTTGCGGGAGCGTTACGCCGATCTGGCCATCGACGTGAGTACCGGCGACCGCGTCAGCATCGCCGGCCGGATCGTGCTCAACCGGACCGGGGGCAAGCTGTGCTTCGCCACGCTGCGTGACGGCACCGGCGATGTACAGGTGATGCTTTCGCTCGACAAGGTCGGCGGAGCCGGGCTCGCCGCGTGGAAGGCCGACGCCGACCTCGGCGACCACGTCAGCGTCACGGGCGAGGTGATCACGTCACGGCGCGGTGAGCTGTCCGTGCTCTCCGACTCCTGGGCGATGGCGGCCAAGGCCTTGCGGCCACTGCCGGACAAGCACAAGGGCCTGTCCGATCCGGAAGCTCGGGTCCGGCAGCGGTACGTGGACCTGATCGTCAATCCCGCGGCGCGCCGCATGCTGGACGTGCGCAGCGCAACCGTGCGAACACTGCGCGAATCGCTTTCGCGACGCGCCTTCCTCGAAGTCGAAACGCCAATGCTGCAATCGGTGCAGGGCGGCGCAACTGCCCGCCCATTCGTCACACATCACAACGCGCTCGATCTCGACCTTTTCCTGCGCATCGCGCCGGAATTGTACTTGAAGCGACTGGTGGTGGGCGGGGTTGACCGGGTATTCGAGATCAACCGCAACTTCCGCAATGAAGGGGTTTCCGCCAAGCACAATCCCGAGTTCACGATGCTCGAGGTCTATCAGGCATATGCCGACTACGACTCCATGGCGGTGCTGACTCGCGAACTCGTACAGGAGGCGGCTCTGGCGGCGACCGGAAGTCTGGTGGTTCCGCTCCCCGACGGGGGCGAACTCGACCTTTCCGGCAGCTGGCGCGAAGTCACGGTTCTGGATGCGATTTCGGACGCCGTCGGCGAGGTCGTTTCGCTGGAGGAATCGCCCGACCTGTTGCGCAAGCAGGCCGAACGCGCCGGCGTACCCCTCGATCCGGCGTGGGGCACCGGTGCCGTGATTCTGGAGATGTACGAGCGGCTGGTCGAGCACGTGACCGTGGAACCGACGTTTTTCAAGGACTTCCCCAAGGATGTCTCGCCGCTGACCCGGGGTCATCGCAGCGATCCGCTCCTCGCCGAGCGCTGGGATCTTGTCGTCGACGGCCGCGAGCTCGGGACGGCCTACAGCGAACTCGTCGACCCCGTAGAACAGCGCACTCGGTTGATCTCCCAAGTCGGCGCAAAAGAGTCGGGCGACGCCGAGGCCATGGAGTTGGACGAGGATTTCCTGCGCGCCCTCGAATTCGGTATGCCACCGACCGGTGGAATGGGTATGGGCGTCGATCGGCTCCTCATGGTCTTGACCGGAGCGACCAGCATTCGTGAATGCATCCTGTTTCCACTGGTGCGCCCAGAGTAATTGCCACGGCGCAATTGCCTATCTGCGCGTCGTGGGGTTGACTGACGCATGGCCCGCAGAGTAGCGGCGCGAAATCTCCCTCGGAAAGGCATGCCGGCTATGGCACAGAAGATTCAAGTCCTGCTGATCTGCGACGTTTGCAACGACGACACCGCTGGCACCGAAAACATCCGGTTCGGCGTCGACGGCGTCAACTACGAGATTGACGTCTGCGATAAGCACGCGGCGCAACTGAGGGACGCCGTCGCGCCTTTCTCCGGCGCCGGCCGGCGCGCCGAGGGTCGCCCCGACCGAGCCCGGGTGCAGGCCATCCGGGCCTGGGCGAAGCAAAAGGGCATCAAGGTCAGCGAGCGTGGCCGCATCTCGGCCGCCGTCGCAGCGCAGTACGACGCCGCAGGCCACTGACTCCAACCGCAACATCGGCCAGGGCCGGTCGCACCCTCGGGTGCGTGCCGGCCTTTGCTTTGTTCGCGCAGGCTCTGCTCGCGCAGGCTTTTGAGGTGGGCGCTGCGGGGTCCGCGAAACAGCGTGCACGGCGCCGATGTGGCAAGTTGGGAACACCACCTGTGCCACACAAGTTAAGAAGGCACCGAAACCGTTACTCAAGAGAGTCCGCCCTGCCCGCCGATGACGGGCTAGAGGGCGAACTGGCGGGGATACGATGCGGACGACTGCCGACCGGTAGACCGGCGGTCATGTTCCGCTCTGAAGGAGCGATTCATGTTTGAGAGATTCACAGACCGGGCCCGGCGAGTGGTGGTGCTGGCGCAAGAAGAAGCCCGCATGCTCAACCACAACTACATCGGCACCGAACACATACTCCTGGGCCTGATCCACGAGGGTGAGGGCGTCGCGGCCAAGGCCCTCGAGTCGCTGGGGATCTCGCTCGAGGGCGTCCGTCAGCAGGTCGAGGAAATCATCGGCCAGGGCCAGCAGGCACCCTCCGGCCACATCCCCTTCACGCCGCGCGCGAAGAAGGTCCTCGAGCTCAGCCTGCGTGAAGCGCTGCAGCTCGGTCACAACTACATCGGCACCGAGCACATCCTGCTCGGCCTCATCCGCGAGGGTGAAGGGGTCGCCGCCCAGGTGCTCGTCAAGCTCGGCGCCGACCTCAACCGGGTCCGCCAGC
>JBDTYE010000101.1:0-11505 GCA_040005895.1 Actinomycetota bacterium
TGTCGACGCCTTGCGGCGCGGGTCCGCGCGAGGACCAAGGGCCAATGGTGTCGTCGGAGCGGTCACCGGTGGCGGCTTCGTCGAGACCGCCGACGGTCAGCAGGTTGGGGTCCGTGCCCGGGGACGTCACGGTGCCGGAGTCCGGCCCGTCGTTGCCGGCCGGTACGACGACCACCACGCCGCGTGCCCACAGAACGTCGAGCATGCGGGTCAGGGGATCGGCCTGGTAGGGCAGCGGGCTGTCGGAGGAGAGCGAGAGGTTGAGGACGCGAACCTCGGGGTGCGCTGCGACTACTTCCAAGCCCCGCAGGACAGTAACGAGGGAAGTGTTGCCGGCGTTGTCGGCGACCTTGACGTCGAGGATGCGCGCGCCGGGTGCCACTCCGCGGAAAGCGCCGCCACTGCTGGCGCCCGAGCCCGCTATCAGGCCGGCCATGAACGTGCCGTGCCCGTAGCCGTCGCCGGCTGCGCCGCCGGTCAGGTTGACGTGCTCCACCGCGGCGGCCAGGTCGGCGACGTCAGCTACTCCGGTGTCCACCACGGCGACGGTGATCCCAGCGCCTTCGTTGCCGCCGGCGTCAAGTCCAAGCGTGGCGCGAACCGAGCTGGCTGCATCGGCAGAGTCGGTGTCGGTCGAGCGAAGGGACACCTTGCGGTCAGGAGAGCTGCCTACGCCGGCAGGTAGGCCGACACCTGCCGGTACGTCTGCAACGACTCCGCCGAGGACGGTCAGCTCGTTGAGAACCCGGCCGCCCACGCTGCGTACGGCGCTCGCTGCGGTCTCTGTGTCCGCCGCGGTGACGATGAGCCGGACCGTCGACATGCGCCCCACCGGGGCAGGGGCGGCTGCCAGAACTCCCAGCACGGCGACGACGGCAGCGGCCGGCCTCCCCAGCCGCGCCAAGCGTGTCTGCATGCCGTCTCCGCTCATATCGACCATCTAGCCTGCCTCCCTTGGATCGGCCGCGGATGGCTCTCGCAGGTAGACCCGTTCGGGTGATAGGTCTCACAGCTCCCTGTTTGGGGTGGACCTGCGCACTTTCACCCCCGTAGGCTGAGTGCTCGCAATAGCAAGCAGCCCCGTCGCACCCTGTCCGATCGCACGCCGAAATAACCGACCTGTGTGGAACTCGCCTTTGCGGGGGATGTCAGGGCAGATTTCTAGAACGAGTGGAGGTGGATCCCAGCCGATCGCGCCGAAGCGCGCGTGGATCACGCCTGATGGCGTGGGTCACGCCGCGCGGGGGACCCAATCGCGGCACCGCCCTTCTCGAAGCCGGTTTTCTTGAAGATCACGCCGCTGGGGCTAATCGTCTTTGGACGTAGGGGACCCACCCCGAGCCCGTCAGCTCACCTCGTAGGCGCTGGGACATGTCGCATGGAGCGCCCGACCTTACGGCCGGGGCACGAAGAAGGCCGCTGTGACCGCGTTCCGCGGCACGGACCTCGTGCCCGTGTTCAATTCCTGCAGGACCACTACCGCGGCTTTGCCGCCGCAGCCGCAGCCGTCGGCCTCGTACTGACGACAGGTGGGCCACCGTCTGCCGCCAGCGCGCAGACCAGCGCCGCACCCGCGCCGACGCCCGTGGTTTCCGCCGTCGCCGTGCCGCAGACCCTCGCTCGGCCTCTCACCGTCGCACTGCTCCCCGCCGTGGTGGCCAGTCCGCCCCGGCCGGTACGCCGCGTGCCCCCCAAGGTCTCGGCGGCGCGCCAGACGTCTGCGCTGCAGGTCGTCGGCCCGACCTACGTGGGTCGGGCCTCCTGGTACGGCCCCGGATTCCAGGGCCGGCGCACCGCGAACGGCGAGCGCTTCGACACACAGTCGCTCACTGCCGCTCACAAGACATTGCCGTTCGGCACCCAACTGCGGGTCTGCCGCGGAACCCGCTGCGTCGTCGTACGCGTCAACGACCGAGGGCCCTACGTCCGCGGGCGCTTCCTCGATCTCTCGAGCCGGGCCGCCCACGCGATCGGCCTGTCGGCCAGTGGCGTGTGCACCGTGACGGCGACCGTCGTCGCCGCGCCGGTCGCGGCCGGCAGCTCCTGGCAGTACGCCGGCCACTAGCCGGGCGGCCGCGGCTCGGTGATCCAGGGACCATTAGGCCGGAAATACCGATCTGGCGCGCCCTGGATCATGAGTGCCCGAGGTGGTATCGCCAGACATACGCCGCTTCGCCGCTGGCCTCCGGACACCACGAAGCCCCCGGGTGCGGCGCCGCCACTTGCCTTCCCCTTGCGAGTGGTGACGACCGCCCCCGGGGGCTCCGTTGTGGTGCACCGTACGGAGCCTCGGAAGGCAGCGTCAACGCCGCCCTGTGGACAGGGATGGGGACATCCTGTGGGCGGCGCGGAGTGTCCCTGTGGGCATCCGGTGACCGGCGGGGTGGCGCGTGCGGTGTGACCAGCCGCGACGCGTCCACGGGGCTGTGGACGAAAAAATAGTTGGGTCGTCGCGCCGGCGGCCCCGGGCGAAATCGCGGCTTCATCCACAGGTTGCTATGGCGTCGCCTTTTGGTCCGACGCCGCAGGTAGTTTCTAGGACATGCCCACGCCGCGCCGTTCCCCCGACCGCATCAGCACTTTCCGGATGGCTGCCGACGGCAGCACCGTCGAAGTCGTTCGCAGCGCCCGGCGACGGCGCACCGTCTCGGCCTACCGTGACGGCGACCGCACGGTGGTGCTCATGCCTGCACGCACCAGCGCGGCCGACGAGCTGCGCTGGGTCGACGCCATGGTTGCCCGGCTGGCCAAGCAGGACTCGCGCCGCAAGCCCTCCGATGAAGCTCTCGCGGCACGGGCGGAGTCCTTGTCCAGCCGGCATTTCGGCGGCCGCGCCAGGCCCGCATCGATCCGTTGGGTCGCCACGATGGCGAGCCGCTGGGGATCGTGCACACCGACCGACGGTTCGATCAGGATCTCGGACCGCCTGCGCGGGGCACCGCTCTGGGTCCTCGACTATGTCGTGGTCCACGAGCTGGCACACCTGCTGGTGCCCGACCACTCAACCGCCTTCTGGGACCTGGTCGCGGCCTATCCGCGGGCCGAGCTCGCCCGCGGTTACCTGCTCGGGCTGGCCGCTGCGGCCGATGCCGGCGGGGCGGAGTTCGCCGACGATGTCGACTGAGCCGCGCTGGTGACTCGGCGCATCGCGGCCGTACTTGCGATCGCTTCCGCGACCGGGGGAGCTCCCCCGGGAATCGATCGCGGATTGTTCGGGCGGGCGCTCGTCGAGGACACGGCCGATCTGCTCGAAGAGTTGGCGGAATGCGAATGCGCGGTCGTCGCGAGCCCGCCCGAGTACGCCGACGAGTTGCGTCCCTTTCTCTGGGCGAGCACCCCACTGGTCGCCATCGACGCCGGCGACACTGCCGCGACCACGCTCGCGGCGCTGGCCGCGATTCACGCGCTCGGAGCCGACCACGCGGTAGTCGTCGCCGGCGACGCACCCGACCTGCCTGGTCTGCTGGTGGGCAAGCTGTTCTCGGCGCTGACCGGTGCCGACGTCGCCATCTGCCCGGCCGGAGCCGGGCTGGTGGCACTGGGAGCCCGGCTGCCCGTCGCCCGCTGGCTCGCGGGCGCCGGTGTCGGCCTTGACACTCCCGACGCGCACGGCCGGCTCGCGGGTGCCGCGCCCGACTCAGCAGCGCTCGTCGTCACCGCCGGCTGGCACCGGCTGCGCACGCCGGCAGACATCGGAGCGCTCGACTATGGGCTCGAGGGCTGGGACATCACGCGGGCGCTGCTCGGCGGCTACTGATGGCGGATCGCCCCGCGTCAGATCGGGCCGTCCTCGCCGAGCGGGCCGTCGATCTCGTCTGCGCCGAGGGTGAACACGTCGTCGTCGGACCGGGTCGCGAACGCCGCCGGGTCGCTCAGCGCGTCACTGTCAGGCAGCAGGTCCGGGTGGCGCCACACGTCGTCGCGGCCGTCGATGCCGCGTGCGTCGGTGAGCGCAGCCCACAGGGCTGCCGCTTCGCGCAGTCGCCGCGGCCGCAGCTCGAGCCCGACCAGCGTCGCGAAAGTCTGCTCGGCCGGCCCACCGCTCGCACGCCGGCGGCGTACCGTCTCGCGCATTGCGGCTGCGGACGGGAGGTGCGCTGAAGCGGCGGCGTCGACGACGTGGTCGACCCAGCCCTCGGTGAGGGCCAGCATCAGCTCCAGCCGGGCCAGCGAAGCGCGCTGCGCCGGAGTGTCTTCCGGCTCGAAAAGCCCGCCGCTCAACGCCTTCTGCAGGCTTTCCGGGTCGGTCGGATCGACCGCGGACATCGCGGATTCCATCCGCTCGGTGTCGACCGTGATGCCCTGTGCGTAGGCTTCGACCGCAGAGAGCAGCTGTCCGCGCAGCCAGGGCACGTGACCGAAGAGCCGGTGGTAGGCCGCCTCCCGCAGTGCGATGTAGAGCTGAACCTCGGCGGCCGGAACGCCTAGATCCGCGCCGAACGCCGCGATGTTTTCGGGCAGCAATGCGCCCACGGCAGAAGGTCCGATCGGCAGGCCGACGTCGGTCGACGAGAGCACCTCGCCGGCGAGTGCCCCGAGCGCCTGGCCGACCTGCATGCCGAACATCAGGCCGCCGACCTGGTTCATCACGTCACCCAACGGACCTGCGGACTCCGCGAGCTCGGCGGGGAGTGCGCCCTTCATGGCGGCAACCACCCGCCCGGCGACGGGGTCGCACAACGTCTGCCAGGTAGCGAGCGTCGCCTCGACCCAGCGCTCCCGAGTCCAGGCCTCGGCGATCGTCGTTCCGGCCGGAAGGGTCGTCACGGCATCGAGCCACAATTCGGCGAGCCGCAAGGATTCGGCGACGTCGCCCGCGCCGGATCCGCTGAAGCCGATCGAAGCGGGTCCAGCCGCGGATGCCGCGGACGACACTGCCATCTGGCGAGCGAGTTCCCAGTTGACCGGGCCGCCCGAACTGGACATGAGTCGCTGCAATTCGGCGAAGAAAGGGATGCCGGAAAAGTCACCGGTCCCGCCACCGCCTCCGGTAGGGGAGAATCCGAACGGAAAGTTGGTCATGACCGGTCCAACGCACGGGCGCCCCGCCTTGTGCCGGGCCGTGGTTCGAGGATGAGAGTCATGAGATCCACGTTAACGTTGAACGCCGCATGACGCGTTCGCGAGCGCGGCGCGGGGACGTCACCGCAAGCACTCCAGCAGTTCTCGGTACACCACCTCCAGCCCGCCCGCTCACCGTTGCGGTTATAGGCGCGGCCGGTCCGCTCGGCGATCAGATCGTCCGCACGCTCGGCGCCGACCCGGCTTTCGCCGGGGTCATCGCCATCGACTCGACCGCGACGCCGGCACGCCGGCGTGCCGCGCTCCCGATCGAACTGACGCCAGAGGCCAGCGTCCGGGTCGCGTGGCGCACCGCCGACGTACGACATCCCTCGTTTGCACGTGCCCTCGATGGCGTCGATGTCGTGGTGCACGCCGGAGTGGAGCAGGACCCGTCCGCCGCTGCGGCCCCGCGACGAGCCAGAAACCTCGACGGCGTAAGGACTTTGCTCGAGGCGGTGGCCATCGCAGGCGTACGCCGTGTGGTCGTCCTCAGCTCGGCGATGGTCTACGGCGCGTTCGCGGACAACCCTGCGCTGATCGACGAGAACTACGAACTACGGGCGGCGGCCGACGACTCGATCGTCGGCGACTTCCTGCAGATCGAGCGGCTGCTCGCTGATTTCGCCAGTAGCCACAAGGACATTTCGGTGGTTGTGCTGCGGCCGACGACGATAGTAGGACCGGGCTGCGATGGCGTGCTCATCAGGCATTTCGAGACTTCTCGGCTGCTGGCTATTCGTGGCGTCACGGCGCGCTGGCAGTTCGTGCACGTCGCCGACGTCGCCGGGGCGTGCTTGCTGGCAGTGACCGCAGTGATCGACGGCATCGTCAACGTCGCCCCGCCGGCGACGCTGACTCAGGGGGATCTCGAGACCATCACCGGGAGCCGGCGCGTCGAGCTGCCAGCTTCCGTGGTCTTCGGCGCGGCCGACCGCCTGCACCGCGCCGGCGTCACCATGGCGCCGGCGGGCGAAGTTGCCTACCTGGCCTACCCGTGGGTCGTCGACAGCGGGCGGCTGCTGGAGGCCGGGTGGCGGCCGGCCTATGACAGCGCGGCCGCGTTGCGCGCGCACCTCGTCGTCGCCAGGTCGCCGGAAGGCGCCCGCAGAATCGGGTCGAACGACGCCACCCGGGCCGCGGCCGGTGCGACCGTCGCCCTGCTCGGCACTGCCGCGTTGCTGCGGCGAGCCCGCCGGCGGCGGGCGTGACGAGGCTGGCCGAGACCGACTGCCTCGTCGGCGTACGCGACCTGCCGTTGTCCGTCGAGGAATGCCTGACGGCCGTGGCGCGACCGCAGGCGGGCGGCATCGGGCTGTTCGTCGGCACTGTCCGGGCCAGTGATCACGACCGTCCGGTCGTTGCGCTCGAGTACAGCGCCCACCCCGACGCCCTCGCCAAACTGCGCGAGGTGGTCGACGCCGTGGCGGCGGATTACCCGGTCGCCGCGATCGCTGCGGTGCACCGCGTCGGAAGCCTCGAAATCGGGGAAATCGCCGTCGTCGTCGCAGTCTCGTGCCCGCACCGGCCGGAGGCGTTCGCGGCGGCCCGCCGGCTCATCGACGACCTCAAGGCAACCGTGCCGATCTGGAAGAAGCAGACCTACGCCGACGGCGAGATCGAGTGGGTCGGCTGCGGTTAGGCCGTCCGGGCGCGCGATCCCCCGAAAATCTGGTGCGACAAATACCGCCAAAACCCCACATTGCACCCGACCGGACTCGGCCAATTGCTCAAGATGGCTCAGAGAAGTGCCGACCGATGGCGTATTGGTCCCCCCGTTCAGCAAAGGGAGCTCCCGTGGAGCACGTTGTCTTCTACACCGCAGCCGACGGTTCGCCGGCGTACCGCCGCACCGCCAACCTCGACGACGCGGTGCGTGTCGTGGAGCACCTGCGCAACGCCGAAGGCCGCGAGGAGGTGCACGTGTACTCCCTCAACTCCGTCGCGCTGAACTTCCGCCCGTACTACCGGGTAGAACTCAACACGAACGCGCCGATTCCGGCTCATCCGGTGGCGGAAGTCGCCGCTGTTGCGGCGCCGGCCCCAGCCGCGCAGCAGCCGGCGTCGGAACTGTCCGCGTTCGCTGCCGAGCCCGCCGCCGAGGAAGCTCCGGTCGCCGCCGAGCCGGAGGCGTACGCCGACCCGGCAGTCCAGGCGCAGCAGGCCGCCGAGGAAGCAGCGCAGCAGGCCGCTCAGGCTGCGTCGGACGAGGCGAGCGCCCAGCAGACCGCCGCGCACGAGGCAGCCCAGCAGGCAGCCCAGCACGCAGCGGAGGAAGCAGCAAAGGACGCGACGGCAGTACCCGCTCCGCCCGCGCCTCCCGCACCCGAGCCGATGGGCTCGTTCATGCCGATGCCGGCGCTGGCGACACCGATGCCGCCCGCGCCCGAGCCGGTGCCCGCAATGGCGCAAGCCGGTGCGGAATCCGACGAGTCAGGTGACCAGAACGGTCAGGCCCGCGGCCGCGGCCTGGGCTTCTTCACCCGCTAGCAGCGCAACGGCGTGACCCCGCCAACGCCGCAACCCGCCCGACCCCTATTTCGGTCTCTGGTGGCGAGCGGAGCGGGCCGCGCGAATGCGAGTCGCGCTATTCAGTGCCCGCGGCTGAGCGTGTGCACGATGACAAAACCAGTGAAGGCAGCCAGTACGCCGACCACGGCGATGAGCAGCAGAAGCGCGGCCAGCCGCCGCCGCAGTGGCAGTCCCTCGTCCGGCTCGACCTCGTCGGTGATTTCTTCGAGGAGTCGGGTACGGCGGCGTACCCGGCGGCGTGGGGTTGACCGATCGGCACTCATGAACGCGCTCCCGTCAGCCTGACCCGCGGACCCGGTCAGCGTAGCGATTACGCTTCGGGCATGAGCCGTCGTGCGATGACGCTTGCCGTGTCGGCGGGCCTGTTGGTGTTGCTACTCGCTGGTGCCGCTGTGATGCCGGTTCCCTACATCGCGCTCGCTCCCGGCCCGCTCTACGACACGATCGGCCGCACGGGGGGCAAGCCGATCATCGACGTGGTCGGCCATCCGGCCTACCACCCGGCAGGTGGGCACCTCTACCTGACGACGGTCAGCGTGATCGGCGCGCCGGGGTACACGCGGATGACTTTGTTCGAGGCGATGCGCTACTGGGCGGACCGGTCGGTCGCGGTGGTGCCACGCGAAGTCGAGTACCCGCCTGGCCGCGACACCAAGGCGGTCGAGGCGGAGACCAAGCAGCAGATGGTGGAGTCGCAGGACGCCGCCAAGATCGCGGCGTTGCGCTTTCTCGGGGAGAAGGTCACGACAGAGGGTCTCGTCGTCGGCGACATCGAGCCCGGCAAGCCCGCGGAGGGCAAGCTCAAGCCGGGCGACGCGCTCAAGACGATCGACGGCGTCGCGATCACGAGTGCCAGTGATTTGCGCGAGAAGATCCGTGCGCGCCCAGTCGGCAGCGCGATCAAGGTCGGATATGCCCGAGCGGGCCAGGAGGCGGCGGTCGAGATCGTCACGGTTGCCTCGCCCGACGGCAGCGGCAAGTCCGTCATCGGCGTCACGACGCATGAGATGTGCCCGTGCAAGACGCCGTTCGAAGTCAAGATCGCCCTCGGTGAAGACGTCGGGGGACCGAGCGCCGGTCTGATGTTCACCCTCGGCATCCTGGACACACTGACGCCTGGGGAGATGACGCGAGGCATGACCATCGCCGGCACCGGCACCATGGACGTCGACGGGAAGGTCGGACCGATCGGCGGCATCAAGCAGAAGCTGATCGCGGCCAAGCGCAAGGGCGCCGTCGCCTTTCTGGTCCCCGACGCCAACTGGGACGAAGCCAATCAGGCGCCGCCGCGCGGCCTCGAGCTGCACCGGGTGAGCGACCTCCCCGGCGCGGTGCATGAACTCTGCTCCATCAGCAAGGCGACCGAATCGCCTTGCGGCACATGACTTCCGAGAGCGGACCTGGACGCGAAGGTCCCACGACCGCCGACCTGCTCGAGTTGATGTCGGTGCTCGCGCATGACCTGCGTACGCCGCTGACGCCGGTCAGGGGATACGCCGAGATTCTGCGCACCAAGCCCGAACTCGGTCCGATCAAGAGCGTGCAGTACGCCACGATCATCGTCGAAGCCGCGGCCCGGATAGAACGTAGCGTCGACATGCTCTCGGGCATCTCGACCCTTTACAGCGGTCGCGCCGAGGTCCGCTCGGAGGCGCTGCGACCGGTCGACATCGTCGCCGAACGGCTCGACCTCTGGCGCGGGCGGCACCCCGAACGTGTCTTCGCTGCCGACACAGAGGAGGCGCACGGCCCTGTGGTCGCCGACCGCGGCTGGCTGGGCCGCGCGCTCGATGTGCTGATCGAGCACGCGGTGCGTGCCTGGCCCTCTCCCGCAGTGATCTCGCTCAGTGCCCGCACCGACGCGGAGGCCGTCGCGACCTGCTTCTCCGCTGATGGCGTCAGTTCGCCCGATGTCACCCGGGCTTCGTACAGCGACCGCCTTGGCCGGGCGTTCGTCATCGCCGTCTCGGATGTCTGCGGCTATCCGCTCAACGGCGACTACGCGATCGACGTACCCGCCGCGCAGCCGCGGCACCCGGCCGATCCGGCCCTGGCACTTTGATAGGTTGCGAACCGTTGTGATCACCGGTGCCGCGACCGCGGCCGACCGAGGCTGACACACCGCTCGACGAAGGTGAGTGCGTGGCCCTCAGGACGCCCCCGAGCCGACGTCAACTGCTCCTCGCACCCGTACTGATCATCATCATCGCGATCTTCATCCTGCTGTCGGTCTTCTCGTCGAAGTACACCGACCTGCTGTGGTTCCGCGACGTGTCGCGCAACAGTCAGGCCGACTTCACCAGCGTCTTCTCCATCCGGCTACAGACCCAGCTCGTTCTCTTCCTGGCGTACGGCGCACTGATGGCGCTCATAGTCGGACTCAACATCTGGGTCGCCTACCGCATCAGGCCGCCGTACCGGCCGCATTCGCTCGAGCAGGAAAACCTGGACCGTTACCGGTCGGTCGTCGAGCCGCACGCCCGGTCGATCTTCGTCGTGCTGCTCACCGGTCTCGTGCTGATCTCGGGTTCGAGCGGGACGGGCTCGTGGCGCACCTGGCAACTGTGGCTGCACAAGCAGCCGTTCGGCGTGCAGGACCCGGTGTTCCACCGGGACATCAGCTACTACGCGTTCACCTATCCGCTCTACCGGCAGGTCGTCGGCTTCGCGTTCGGCGCCTTCTTCTTCGCGACCCTGGCCGCGATCGCGACGCACTACCTGTTCGGCGGCGTGCGGGTGCAGACCCAGGGCGACAAGGTGATCCCGGCCGCGCGGGCGCACATCAGCGTGCTCCTCGGCGTTCTCGCTGCGCTGAAGGCGGTTTTCTACTGGCTGGACCGCTCCGGGATGGTGTTCTCCAACCGCGGTTCGGTGACCGGCGCGTCGTACACCGATGTGCATGCGCGGCTGCCTGTCCTGCTGCTGCTCGTCCTCGCCGCGTCGCTGTGTTCGCTGCTGTTCTTCGCCAACCTGCGGTCCCGCGGTTTCCTGCTGCCGGGCGTGGCATTCGCGCTGCTGGTCTTGTCGAGCATTCTGCTGGGCTTCGTCTACCCGCTGATCGTGCAAACCGCGCAGGTGCGACCGAACGAGCTGAAGTACGAGCGCCCCTACATCGGGCGCAACATCGAGGCGACCCGCAAGGCGTACGGCATCGACACCGTGCAGACCGCGCCGTTCGACGCGGCCGGCAATGCCCAGTTGGCTGATCTGCTCGCGCCCGGGAGCAACCTGGAACATGTCCGGCTGCTGGACCCGAACAAGCTGAAAGCGACATTCGAGCAGCTGCAGGCGATCCGGCAGTACTACGGCTTCGCGAAAACTCTCGACATCGATCGCTATGCGGGAGCCGACGGCCAGACCCAGGACTTCGTCGTCGGCGTGCGCGAGGTCGATCTCAGCAAGCTGGCTGCCGACCAGAAGGGCAACTGGCTCAACCAGCACGTGCTCTATACGCACGGGACCGGCTTCGTCGCAGTTCCCACCGATGCGGTCACCGCCGACGGCAAACCCGCGTTTGCCGTCAAGGACATCCCCACCACCGGGTTCCTCAAGATCGACGAGCCGCGGGTCTACTTCGGTGAGCTCTCGCCCAACTACTCCATCATCGCCAGCCCCACCTCAGGCGAGGTCGACGGGCTGCAGGACGTCTCGCAAGGTGTCGGTTACCACTACACGGGCCCGGCCGGCGTCTCGCTCGGCGGGATCAGGCGTCTGCTGTACGCCGTCCGGTTCCGCGAGCCCAACCTGCTGATCTCCGGCGCCGTCGGCGGCAACGCCAAGATCCTCTACGGGCGCAACCCGCGGGATCGCGTGCAGCAGGTGGCGCCGTACCTCAAGCTCGACAGCGACCCGTATCCGGCGATCATCGGCGGTCGTGTCACCTGGATCGTGGACGGCTACACAACCAGTGCC
>JBDTYE010000102.1:0-11279 GCA_040005895.1 Actinomycetota bacterium
GTCAGGACGCGCTTGCCGTCAGGCGAAAAGTCACACGACGACACGCTCCCCTCGTGCCCCTCCAAAATTGCGGCCACCTTACCGGTTTCGGCGTTCCAAACCCGGGCTGTCGGGTCGGCGGCGCAGGTTGCGCCGAATCGGTCATTGCTGTGGCCCGCCGGCGGCGCCGCCGGCGGTGGCGATCGGCACCGCGAATGCGATGCCGATGAAGTACGACTGCTTCGACGGGTTCGCGAGTGCCGTCACGATGCCGACAACCTGCCCGGCGCGGTTGAGCAGCGGACCACCGCTGTTGCCAGGATTGACGGCCGCGTCGAACTGGATCAGCCCATCGAGGGTCGTGCCGCTCTCCGAGCGGATGCGCCGGTCACGTGCCGAGACAACACCGGCGGTCAGGCTGGCCTGCAGCCCGAGCGGGTTGCCGACCGCGAAGACCGCGTCCCCGACCGGCGGCGGCCCGCCCATCACGGCGGGGACGACGACCTGCGGGAGGTGGTCCACGGCGAGGACCGCGATGTCATTCTCGGGCTGGCTGGTAGCGACGCGTGCTGTTGCTTGTGCCCCATCCGCGAACTGGACGTGAATCTGCTGCGCCCCCGCGACAACGTGCAGCGCGGTCAGCACGGCGCCCTCGGCATTGATGACGACGCCTGACCCGAGGCCGGATTCGGCCGGATCCGCGGTGGGTCCGCCAGTGCTGCTCGCTCGTTCGGTCGTTACCGTCACGAATGACGGCTGGATCGCGCGGTACGCGGCTGCAGCGTCAGGGGGTTTCGCCCGCTGCTCGCGTTGCGCCTGTTCGACTCGGCGCTGCGCCGCGCGATCCACGTCGGCCGCCGTCAAATTAGGTCCGCCGTCGGTGCGCCGCCATAGAGCGAGCACAAGGAGTACGACGGCGACGGCAGCCAGCCAGCGGAGAAGTAGGCCCACCCGTCGCCGAATAGGCCGATGGGCCGGCTCCGCCTTTACCGGTGTCTCGACCGCCGACGGAGACCCGACCGGAGTCATTTCCGGAATGTACCTCCGCTACGGCGGCCCAACGGGTTCGGACCAAATTGACAGCAAACTCCAAGGTTGGTAGCGCTGTTGCCGGTCGGCGACGACCAACCGTGGGCCGTAGCCAGGCGAACCGCGCCGCCGCCGCTCACTGCCCACCGCCCACCGCCCACCGCCCACCGCCCACCGCCCACCGAACGTTGGACCCTCAAGAGTCACGTCACACGTGAAGTTTGAGGGTCCAACGTCGATGCTGGACGCGATCGGTGGCGATGCGCGACGCATCGCGATCGCCTGCAACGGTCGGGAGGTCGGAGACTCCAGCCCACGGGCGAACGGACCTGAACCGGCGGACTCTGGTCCCGTCTGTACAGTCGGCGGATGGATGAGATTGACGTCAACCGCAGCTATTTCGTGCACTACGTGAGCGGTGTTGCCGGCCCCGGTGCGCGGGTGCTCGACTACGGGTGCGGCGACGGGACCACGGTTCGACTGCTGCGGGCGGCCGGATTCGATGCCTACGGCGTCGACATCCGCTGGCGTGGTGCGGACTACGGCGACATCGAGGCGACCGACCTCGGAGTGGAAAAGCGGCTGCGCTACTACGACGTGGCCGAGCTGTTGCCGTTCGAGGACCACATGTTCGACGTCGTCATCAGCGATCAGGTCTTCGAGCACGTCGTACCGATGGCTGCGGCACTGCGGGAGCTGGCGCGGGTGATGCGTCCCGGCGCCGTGATGTACCACCACTTCCCGTCCCGGCGAGTTCTGCGCGAAGGGCACATCGGCATTCCCCTGACACATCGACTGCCGGACGGGCGATTCCGTCTCTACTACACGGCTTTGCTACGCCGGATCGGCTTCGGCACCCACAAGGACGGCCGGCCGCCCGTCGAGTGGGCGGCCGAGAAGCTGGCGTGGGTGGACGACTGGACCGTCTACCGCACGACCCGCGAGATCCACTCCCTGTTCGGGGCATACGGATCAGTCCGTCATCGCGAGATCGACTACTGCCGATTCAGGGCAGGCAACCGCCGCTGGCTGGTCGAGCTCCTCGATCGCAAGATGTTGCAGCGCCCGGCCGCTGAGGTGTTCCGGCTTCTCGCGTTCGACGCGTTCGAGGTGCGCTTGAACAGGCCAGCGGGTGGCCCCGGTCGCTGACCCGACACATGGAAAGCGAGCAGAACTGCGCGACAGTCATGACTAACGCACCCAGCAGCCCTGCGGTGAGCCGACTGACAACAGGCCGGCCCGGTCGCCGCGTTGGTATTCGCTGAACGCGGCACCGTACTTGATTGCCGCCATCACCGATTGGTCGCTTGCGTGCGCGAGTCCAACGGCGTGCCCGAGCTCATGAAGCAGCGTGTCGCGAAGCGCCGCGTCGTCGAACGTGCCCGCCGTGTTGACATCAAGAAGTCGACCCAGGAAAAGAACGATGTCGGCCGTCACGATCTCGAACGGCCCAATAGGCGAGGAGCTTTGCGAGTGCACGTAGGCATGGCCGCTCTCACCGGACTGAGCCCCGTCACCGGCGACGAACGCGATCGTCAGGGCGGTGTCAGCGGGCCGGCCCGCAGGTGTCTGGAAAGTCTGCGTTGCCGGGTGCGCGAATGTCGTTTCGCCCAGCAACGTGAACTGCAGGCCACTGTCGCTGGAGAGCGTTGCCAAACCCGCTGAGATCGCCGCCGCGCCCGCCGACTGAATGCCTGCGGGGACAGCGGAAACGTTGATGCGGTAGCTGATCCCGCGGCACGGGTCCCACCGCTCGCTGCCAGCCACGTAATCGGTGTCCGCACCCCCGAGGGTGCCGATCGACGGCGAGCCGGGCCCAGGCGCGGCCTGCAACGCGACCGCTATCCGCACCGGTCCAGCCGGCACCGGTGGAACGGCGACTGCGCTGATCGTGATCCGCTTGACGGCAGTCGCGACCGGGGCGGTGGGTCCTGCGATAACCGCGCGGAACTCGAACGCGCCGATGACGGCGCCAAGTGGCACGGATATCGGAGTGGTGCCGGTGGCGCCCTCGCGGCGGCCTGCGGCGTTCGCCCACACTGTTGTGCCGAGGCGACGGCGCTGCACGTGGACGGCACGCCCTGCGCGCGCCGGCTTCGCGACCACTGTCATCCGAACCGTCTGACCAACAGTGCCCGTTGTTGGTGCCGTCAAGGTCAGGCTCGGTTTCGTGACGCTCACCGTGCGGACCGGTGTCGCAACCGGTAACCCGCGGGCCGGCGTACCGACGGCGCGCAGCTTCAACGCGCCCAGTCGGGACGGCGACACAACGGTCAAGCGGAACGTGCCCAACCGCGTACTCGTGACTCGCGCAATGACGACCCAGGCGCGATTTCTGCCCAGGTCGGCTTGCACCACGACCGGGCGGGACCCGAGGCCGATGACGCCGCTCGCGATGAAGCGTTCGGCGGGCATCGGGTTGGCGACGGTCAGATCCAGGCGGCGTACGACGGCTGCTTGACTCGTCGCCGTTGCACCGACGGTAAAGGCCAGCACGAGGACAGCACAGATCAACAAGCGCAGACGGCGCATACATGACCCCCAAGGTGTGTCCCGAGGATAAGGCCCGACGCCGCCTGCCGCACCGCGAACTGGAATGGCGGGCTGGTCATGGGACCCGCCTGTGGGTCAACGTAGGCGCGTGGAAGGCCAATCGCGCGAGTGGATACTCCACCTCGACCTCGACCAGTTCCTGGCGGCGGTCGAGGTGCTGCGCCGACCTGAACTGCGCGGTCTTCCTGTCGTCGTCGGAGGTTCGGGTGACCCGACGCGTGCCCGGCAGGTCGTCTCGACCTGCTCGTACGAGGCTCGCGCGTTCGGTATCCATTCGGGTATGCCGCTGCGTGCGGCGGTCAGGCGCTGTCCGGACGCAGTCTTCCTCCCGACGGACCCGCCGGCGTACGACGCCGCGTCGGCCCGCGTGATGGCGACGGTGCGGTCGTTCCCGGTCGTGGTCGAGGTCTGGGGCTGGGACGAGGCGTTCATCTCGGCGCGCTGCGAGGACCCGGAGGGTCTCGCTACGACGATGAGGGAACGGGTGCTTGCCCGGACCGGCTTGTCCTGCTCGATCGGCATCGGCGATACGAGACTGCAGGCAAAGACCGCCACCGGGTTCGCCAAGCCGGCCGGCATCTCGCGACTGACGAGCGACCAGTGGATGGCCACCATGGGCGACCGCCCGGTCGAAGACATCTGGGGGATCGGAGCACGAACCTCCGCCCGGCTCGCAGCCGGCGGCATCTCCCTGGTCGCGGAGCTGGCCGCGGCCGACCCGGCCGACCTGGCGAAGCGGTTCGGCCCGACGATCGGGCCGCACCTGTGGCATCTCGGCCGCGGTGGTGAGCGCTGGCCTCTCGTCGACGAGCCGCGAGTCGCCCGCTCGCGCAGCCGCGAGGTCACCTACGAACAGGACCTTTCCGATCGGGCAACCATGATTGAGCAGGTGGTCTGGATGGCGGGGGAATTGACAAGGGAAGTGGTTGCCGACGGCCGGCTCGTCGTGCGAGTTGCCGTCAAGGTTCGAACCTCCACGTTCTTCACGCGGACCAAGACTGCGAAGTTGGCCGAGCTGACGACCGACCCTCTGGAAGTTGGGCGCGCAGCCTCGGCAGTACTCGAGCGGTTCGAGCTCGATCGGCCGGTGCGGTTGCTCGGCGTTCGGGTCGAGTTGGACGTGCCGCCAGCCGACAACGGTCGGTGACCGGTCTTCGGCCGGCGAAGCGCCTCGTCGCTGTTTCCCGCTACGGGTGTGAGGGGGCGGGCGGCGCGCCGGCAACCTCGAAGAACAGCTGGTCGGGATAGCACCACCACCAGTCCTCGCCGACTTCGTACGACCGGATCAGCGGGTGCTCCGGGTGCGCGGTCCAGTGCGCAGTTGCGTGCCGGTTGGGGGAGTTGTCGCAACACCCGATGTGGCCGCAGCTCAGGCACAGGCGCAGGTGCATCCATCGGCCCCCCGTTCGCAGGCAGTCTTCGCAGCCTTCGCTGGACGGCGTGACGTCACGAACGGTGTCGAGGTGTCCACATACATCCGGCACTCGGTTCTCCTTCATCAGCGGGGCACCGTGAGAATCAGCGTCGAGCAGGTTCCCGACAGCCGCCGGCGAGGCCGTCACTGCCGATAGCCCTCCACCACCGATTCCGTCCGAATCTCGGCAGCGTCCGGGTCGGCGCCGCTGTCCCGGCGTGCCCGCCGCTGGCGAAGGAGGTCCCAGCACTGATCGAGCGCTACCTCGACCTCGGCGAGGCGCTTGCGCTCGCTCTCCGACAGGCCGTCGGCGGCATGCGAGCGCTCAAGGGCATGCTCCTCGTTCGCGAGCTCGTTGATGCGTCGTGCGACGTCCTTGTCATCCATATCCGCTCCCTCACTCAGGCGACTGTTCATCTTTACAGACCGCTCCACCGATCGTGACCACTCGACTTCGCAGCGCCGAGAGCGCGACGCGGTCATCCTCAGCTTCGTCGAAGCGATCGAACACGGGTTGTCGAAACAGCCGTCGGCCGTTCGTCGTCCCGGTGGAACACTCACACCGAGGAGGAACGCATGAAGTATCTGCTGCTGGTCACATCGGCCGAGGACGTCGTCGTCGCACCGGAGGACGCCGACCCGACGCCGTGGGTCATGGAGATGGACAGGCGCGGCCTGCGCGAGCAGGGCCACCGGCTCCGGCCCGTCAGCGTTTCCACCACCGTGCAGGTGCGCAACGGCGAACTGCTGATTTCCGATGGTCCGTTCGCCGAGACCAAGGAGCAGATCGGTGGGTTCGACATACTCGATTGTGCCGACCTGGACGAAGCAATCGAGGTCGCGTCGAAGCATCCCGCAGCCAGGTTCGGCACGCTCGAGCTGCGGCCCTTCTGGGACGAGTGAGCACGGCGCAGGAAGCTGTCGCCGCCGCGTTCCGTCAGGAGTGGGGACGCGTGCTGGCGACGCTGATCGGGTTCACCCGCGACTGGGACCTCGCCGAGGAATGCGTCCAGGATGCCTTCGAGCGGGCGCTTCAGCGCTGGCCCGATGAGGGGATCCCGCGCAACCCGGGTGCGTGGCTGACAACAACGGCGCGCAACCGCGCACTGGACCGGATGCGTCGCAGCAGCGTCGAGGTGGTGAAGGTCAGGGAGGCGGCGACGATGGCGCAGCCCGGGGATCCGGAAGTGGACGAGAGCGCCATCGCAGATGACCGGCTGCGGCTGATCTTCACCTGCTGCCACCCCGCGCTGGCGTTGGAGGCACGTGTCGCGCTGACCCTGCGCACCGTCGCGGGACTGACAACGGAAGAGATCGCCCGCGCGTTCCTCACCCCGAGCTCGACAATGGGCCAGCGGCTGTTCCGGGCCAAGCGCAAGATCCGCGATGCCGGCATTCCCTACCGTGTCCCGCCTGCAGAGTTGCTGCCGGAACGCACCTCGGGAGTGCTCGGCGTTCTCTACCTGCTGTTCAATGAGGGGTACGCCGCAAGTTCGGGTGACGGGCTCCTGCGCCCAGACCTCTGCGCCGAGGCGATCCGGCTCGGCCGCATCCTCGCCGAACTGATGCCCGGACAGGACGAGGTCCGCGGCGTTCTTGCGCTGATGCTCCTCCAGGATGCCCGGCGGGCGGCGCGGACCGATGAGGGCGGCGTACTCGTGACTCTCGAGCAGCAGGACCGCACATTGTGGGATCAGGACCAGATCGCCGAAGGAGCCGGCTTTCTGGCGCAGGCTCCGCACGGCCCCTATCAGCTGCAGGCCGCCATCGCCGCTTGTCACGACAGTGCAGCGCAGGCATGGGACACCGACTGGCCGCGCATTGCATCGCTGTATACGCAACTCGCGACGCTGACGCCCACGCCGTTCGTGGCGCTCAACCATGCTGTCGCGGTCGCCATGGCGGATGGGCCGGCGGTCGGACTCCCTCTGGTGGACGCCATTGACGTCTCAGGGGCTCTGGCGGGCTATCACCTGCTGCCTGCGACCCAGGCCGACCTGCTGCGGCGGTTGGGTCGTCGAGCGGACGCGGCGGCGGCGTACGAACGGGCATTCGCCCTTGCGCCCACTGAGGCCGAGCGCCTGTTCCTGCGCCGCCGGATCGTCGAGATGACGGGCGCTGCGCCGCCGCCGATCTGACGGATCCGCACCGGTCTCGGCTCAACTCGGCCCGAATCCGGTGGCCTTAGTTGTGCTTACCAGATGGCTGTGGATTGACAGCCTCCCCAACCGCCGGCCGTTGGAATCGCGACGCAGCGGCCGGTGTTCCGGGCCATAGGAACGACGAGGAGGCACCACATGCGAACGATTGCCTGGAACGACAGTGCGAGCGAGGAGCTCGGGGGCGCGCCGGCCGTGCCCGCGCCGGCCGAGCCCGCGGATGCCGACGACGACGACGCCCTTGATGCCTATTCCCGCGTGGTGACTTCGGTCGCCGCCCGGCTGCGGCCCTCGGTTACGAGCCTGTCGGTTCTGGTACGCGGCCCGGGCGGCGAGGCCGGCGCTGCCGGTTCCGCCGTGGTTATCTCCGGCGACGGCCTGCTGCTGACATCCGCGCACGTCGTCGGGAGTGTGCGCGGCGGTGCGACAACGACGTACGACGGTCAGGAGTTGCCTTTCGAGGTCGTCGGAGCCGACCCGCTGTCCGACATCGCGGTGCTCCGCGCCTATGGCGGCGAGCTCACTCCGGCGACCGTCGGGGACGCCGACAAACTGCGCGTCGGGCAACTGGTTGTCGCCGTCGGCAACCCCTTCGGACTGGCCGGGTCGGTCACGGCCGGCGTGGTGAGCGCGCTCGGCCGATCGCTGCCGACTCGCTCGGGCGCGGCCACCCGGGTCGTCGAGAACGTCATCCAGACGGATGCGGCGCTCAACCCGGGCAACTCCGGCGGCGCGCTCGTCGACTGGCGCGGGCGCCTGGTCGGGCTCAACACCGCGGTGGCCGGCATCGGCCTCGGCCTCGCCGTCCCGATCAACGCCACCACCCAGCGGATCATCGGGGCGCTGGTCACTGCCGGGCGATTCCGCCGCGCCTACCTCGGCATCGCGGGGGAGGAGCGGCCACTGCCGCCCTCGGTGAGCCGCTGGCTGGACCGGTCGCGCGGCGTGGCCGTAGCCGGCGTGGTCAGCGGAAGTCCGGCAGCGCGAGCCGGAATCCGGCCCGGCGACGTACTCCTCGACATCGACGGCACCCCTGTGCCGACGACGGGGGACCTGCAGCGTTTGATGGTCGCTGAGGCGATCGGCGTCTCGGTGACCATCCGCGTGCTCCGGGACGGGACGGTCGTCGAGTTGGCGACGAGCCTGGACGAGCTGCTGGCCTGAGCGACTGGTGCCTTGGTCATTCAGCCCGGGTTACACCTGCGCCGGGCCAACATGCTGATGCGCATCGAGCGTCCGCGCACCAGCAGGGCTAATCCTCCGCGGGCGCAGGTAGCCCGTCGCCCGCTGGTGCATGGTGACTGACCAGCCCGACGAGATTGGCTTCGCTGTCACGGATGAAGGCCATCCACTCGTCTTTCCCGGCGGGGCCGAGGGCGTCGTCGTCGTGATGAAAGATCACGTGTGGTTCGCTCTCGACGTCGACGCCGCTGGATCGCAGCCGGTCTACTTCGACGCGGACATCCGCAACCTGGAAGTAGACGAGTGCACTCGGAGCGCCCTTGTCCAACAACAACCGAACCCCGCCGAGAGAGTAGAAAAGCAGGCCCGGCGGGTCGAAGCGAGCTGCCGGCTCGATACCGAGGAGTTCTGTGTAGAACGTGGCCGCCCGGTCGAGATCGTCGGCGTGCTGTGCAATCTGGGTAATGGTCATTTCGCTGCTCCCGCCGGGTCCGCGTCACGAGGGCACCGCGGGTCGCGGACGCCGGTCAGCGTAATCCCGCCGAACGCTTGTTTGCCGAGGCGGCCCACTCGCAGTTGCACGCCGCTCGGATGACCGCCGCGCGCTGAATAGGGTCAACGAAGATGGTCTCGCGATCGAGACGAGGAGGACAACGTGCCGTACGCCGCCGATCCCCGCGTCGATGCCTACATCGACGCCCTGCCTGACTGGCAGGGGAAAATCTGCCAGCAGGTCAGGCAACTGGTGCACTTGGCCGACCCGGAGGTGACGGAAACCATCAAGCGCACCGTGCAGCCGTACTTCGTGCTCGAGGGCAACATCTGCGCTCTGCTTGCCGCGAAGGACCACATCAACGTGTTCCTGTACGACGGCGGCATAGTGCCCGACCCGGACGGCATCATCACCGCGGGGCACGACAACAAGACGGCTCGGACCGTGGCGATCTACCAGCAGGGCAAGGTAAACGGCCCCGCGCTGACCCGGATGTTCCAGCAGATCATCGCCAATAATCGTGCCGGTGGATGGCGGAAGCTGAAGCGCGAATCCTGAGCTTCGGACTGAGAGCGAGACTGGCCGCTGCCGCGCAAGCGCTAGCGGGTGTCCTTCGCCTCGATGCGGGTGCCCTGACTGGGTATTGGCGGCCGGGATCGCCGGATCGCGTGCAATGTCTCTGGGACGATCTCGTCGGGGTCCGTGGCTGCCGCCGGTCTGCCGGCCAGCACCAGGTCCAGGTTCAGCGAGTCGAACGCGAAGTCGGGCAGCCGGGACGCGACGACCAGCGCGCACGCGCTCAACCAGGGTCGCCGCCAGGCGTCCCGTCGGTCCTCGGCAATGTCCCTCACGACGTCGGCGGCAGACTTTGAATCGCTCGTCACGTAGCGGGCGAGTGTCCCCAACCGGGCACCCGACCCGACGCCCGGCTCCAGTACGGCGAGGCCGCTTCTGTCCGTTCCTGACAGCGTCACATCGAGCCATTCAAGGGCCCGGGCGTGCCCACGCGTGCCATGTGCCGAGAGTTGAGCCGCGATGTGATCGATGCTTCCGGCGCCGTGCCGCAACGAGAGGGTGGCGAGTACCCGGCGCCGCAACAACCCGATCTCGTCGCGCAGGGCTGACCGCAACGGGTCCGCTGGCGCAAACCCGTCCAGGAGAACCAGCGCGTGTACGACGTTGGCCGCATGCTGCACGTCCAAGAGCAACGCGTTGTTGATCGCACGATCGCTGGCGCCGGCCGAGGCGTCAGGTGTGTCGGGGGATGCCGACGCCGAAACTGCAGCCAGCGCAGTCATCACCAGCAGCCCGAGATCGCGATCGAGATGGCTCACATGATCGCGGAGGATGGCCGTAGCTCGTGGTCCCCCTACCGTCCGGGCGACCCGGATCAACCGCTCGGTGACGTGCCTTCCATACGCACCAGGCGTTTCTAGCGCCTCGATGACGAAGGGCAGCGAGAGATCCGCCGATCTCTCGAGCGCGTCGACGGCGGCCGCGGCGGTCTCCCGATGCGCCAGCCGATGGATGGCATGGGCCAGCACGTCGACGTCGGCCGGACAGTGGACGGCGTCGAGCGCCGCATTGGCGACGTCAGGGTCTGCGTCGCCCACCAAAGCCTTGAGCACTCTTCGATCGATCGACGCGTCGCCGGCACATCCCCCCAGGATTCGGCCGGCAAGGATGCGTTCGCGCGAGAGCGCGGAGTGTGCAAGCGAGGCAATTCGCGCCTGGAGTTCCACGTGCCGCGAGATGTCCCCGACCTGGCTCATCGCGACGGCGGCTGCAAGCTTGACGTCGTCGTCGTCATCGAGTGCCACTTCGGCGATCGCCGGCGCGTCGTCCGAAGTTCCGGCCAGTCCCAGTGCTCCGACACTCATCGCGCGGATCCGGGCGTCCGGGTCCCCGAGTCCCCGACGCGCGATCGAGGCGGCGCGAGCGGGTTCGACCCGGACCAGTCGCTCGAGCGCTTCGCGGCGGCCGCGCACGTCACCTGAGCCGGCCAGGCGGTCGAGGTGCGCGGCCAGATCGGGGTGTTTTGCGGCGGTCAGAGCGTCCAGCGCCAGCCGGACGTCCCGGAGGTCGGTGCTACCGAGTAGCCGTTGGACGACGGCGTACGACCCCGTCGAATTGACCTCGACCTCGACGGGGTCGAGAACCCGTTGGCGCAGATTGGCGAGCAGGTTGACGCCGTAACCCCGGTAGACGAGCACGGCGACGATCAGCCACAGCGCGACCACAACACTCGTGATCACTGGCAACGCGACTCCGTCCGTGCCCACGGTGGCGCGCATCACCAGCAGCACGACACCGCTGAAGCCGATGGCTATCGGCACGCCGAGGCCTTCGACGTTCGCCTGCGCCGCGAGCCGCTCGGGTCCGGACACGGCCTGGTACGCCGCCCCGACGGCGGCTCGGGCTGTGCCGTCGCCGAGCGTCAGGTCGCTCACCCTCGTCGCGACAATCAGCA
>JBDTYE010000103.1:0-11038 GCA_040005895.1 Actinomycetota bacterium
GTCGACGACTGTTGCCCCGGCGTTCGGCTGGTCGGCCTCTGTGGTGCTGAGCGAACTACGAGTCGACCCGAGCCTGCGCAGCCGTCAGGTCGATCACCCGAGACTCGGCGGCCGCCTCGTGCTTGGCCTGTGCTGCCCGGAGAACGTCGGTGATCTCCACGCCGATCAGCTCGTCGCGGTCGAGCAATGCGTCCCGTAACGCCTCGACGAGGTGCCGGTTGTCGGCGAGCATCCCGTTGGTGACCGCCTTCTGCTCGACCAGGAGGTCCTCGGTCATCTGTCGCCCCTGCGAGTCTGCGAGCACGCGGGCGACGATGTTGGACTCGTTGAACATGCCGTTCTGAATGGCACCGAACGAGATCAGCGTGTCGCCCATGCCGCACTGGCCGATCATTTGAGCCGCGGCCTGCGTCGCATACAGCAGATCGCCGCCAGGGCCCGTCGAGATGTCGCCGTACCAGAGGTGCTCGGCGCACTGCCCGCCGAATGCGATCTGGATGAGTGCGAGCATTTCGCTGCGCGAGCGTGTGTAGACCTCTTCGGTGTCTCCGTGCGCCAGCATGCCGAGCGCGTCTTTGCGCTTGATGATCGACAGCACCTCGAGCCGGCGATGAGGCGCGACCAGCCAGGCCATCGTGGTGTGACCGGCTTCGTGGGTCGCGATGAGCTTGCGCTCGTAGTCGGTGTAGGCCTTCGGCTGACCCATCCCGATCTCCGTGGTCAGCCTGGCGGTCTCCACGTCCTTGCGGCTCATCATCGAGGAGTTGCGGCGTACCGCGTTGATCAGGGCCTCGTCGAGCAGGCCCTCGATCATGGCGGGCGTGTAGCCGTGCATGATCGCGGCCATGGCGTCGCGCTGAGCGCTGTCATCGAGTTCGGCGTCGTGCGCCTTGCGCGAGAGGAAGTGGTCGAGGAGTTCGCGGCGACCCGACCGGTCGGGCAGCTCGAAGGTCAGACACCTGTCGAACCGGCCTGGCCGCAATAGGGCGCGGTCGAGTTGGTCGACCCGGTTGGTCGACGCGATCAGCATGATGTTGGCGACGGGCACCGGCCGCTTCTTGATCTGACCGCCCGCGGGAAGCAGCAAGTTGACCCGATCGATCAGCTTGCCCACGAACTTCGCCACGCCCGTCGGCTCGTCGAATGACTGCATCTGCACGAGCAGTTCGTTGACGACTGAGTCCATGTCGCCGCTGCCGGTGAAAGGCGACACGTCCAACGACGGCGCGGCGGCCAGCGTCGGGAGCCCGATCAGACCGCCGCAACCCGAGATGGCCGAGCTCGAAGCAGGCGTCATTGCCGCCAGGCCGTGCCGCGCCTTGGCGATGGCATCGACCTCATCGATGAAGCCGATGGCGCCGCCTTCCTTCTGCGCCGCGGCGCGCAGCGCCCGGAAGAACATCCGCACCTTGCGTTGAGACGCGCCTTGAAAGGACGACTGGAACGACGTTGCAGACGCAAACAGGAACGGAACGCCGGCCTCGCGCGCCATCGCCTTCGCAGTGTGCGTCTTGCCGGTGCCGGGTCCTCCTTCGAACAGCAATCCTCGTCTTGGCCGGCCGCCCATCTCGCGGGCGAATGTCTTATGCGCCAAGAACAGGTTGAGCGATCTGACGACCTCGTCCTTGACGGGATCGATACCGACGACGTCGCTCAGCGAAACGTCGATCTGCTCCGGCCGAAAGACAGTGTGAGGTGACCGGCCGCTCGCCGTGAACTGAACGCCCAGCAGCAAGATGAGAGAGGCGAAGAACAGCATCGGCATCAACAACATCAGGTCAATGTGCGGGAGAGCGAGGACATTGAAGGCGCGACCGTCCGCGACCCGGTACCAGAGGTAGGCCGTAGGGATGGACAGATATGCCGTCAACTTCCACAGCCGCTGACGCCGACGAGTCTCACGTGTGCGGCCGACGTCCATGACGCTGGCGGCGAAAACCTGCCCGCCGTTGCCGTTCAGCAGCGCCGCCGCGTCAGCCGAGTTCAGTGATGCCTGGTCCATTAGCTCGGGCTCCTTGCGGTCGACGCGGCACCTCCCGGCCGAACCGCGAAAATAAATCCGCGGCCCCCCTCAAGGTCTGGCGTTCAGCTGCCGATCACGTATCCGGAGAGCTGTATCACTGGCTGTCCGGATAATCGCACGGCCCAAACGTCGGCGGCTACGCGTAGTGACAGGTTCACTCGTTTGGCTCAGTGTTCGCCGCTGCGATGCTCACTGCGCGTGAGAATCCCGGGCTATCCGAAGAGGTCGCTCTCCTTGCCGTCCTGGTCGCGGGCGGCTCCCAGCTCCCCGCGCGCCAGGATGAAGTACTCGACGCCCCATGACGTGGCGGTCATTTCCTCAGGCAGTGCGAAGAACACGCTGTCGGCGGCGATCTGGCTCCGGTGCGCGCGCATCGCCTGCATCTTCTTCTCGACGAAACCCTGTGAGTCGAATCGCGTCGTGACGATCTCGTCGGGGGTGCCGAACGGGAGCCCGTCGGCGGACTCGATGCCGTCGAAGAAACTGCCGCCGGCCGCCTTCATGAACTCGAACCCGGCCTGCAGGACACTCTTGGGGACCGCGGTGAAGTAGAGCCGGCTTGGCTGCCAGGCCGGTCCCGCCTGCGGATCCCGCTTCGGATCCCCCGCTGCGTCGAACGCCGCGACCGCCACCCGATGAGCCTGGATGTGGTCAGGGTGGCCGTAGCCGCCGTTGTCGTCGTAGGTCACGACGACCTGCGGACGCACTTCACGGATTACCGCAACCAGCGCACTGACGGCCACGTCGAAGTCGGCCTGCCAGAAACTGTCCGGGTTGTCGTTGGTCGACTCCCCCATCATTCCCGAGTCCCGGAAGCGGCCGGCGCCACCTAGAAAGCGGTGATCGCGTACGCCGAGCACCTCGCACGCTGCGGCAAGCTCGGTGATGCGATGCTCACCGAGGCGGTCCTCCTTAGCCGCTGCGAGGTGCGCGAGATCGTCGACGACGACCTCCCCTTCCTCGCCCAGCGTGCAGGTGACCAACGTGACGCGAACACCCTCGGCTGCATACCTGGCCATCGCGGCGCCCGTCCCGATCGTTTCGTCGTCGGGATGTGCGTGCACCAGAAGCAGGCTGCGGTCGGTCACGGAGGATCCTTTCGGCACGGCGAGACGGTGTTCAACAACCCTAAGCCGGTGAGCCGACAGCTATTCCCGTCACGGAGCGGGCGGGCGAATACCCGCACCTGTTCTGGTTGACTTCACGCCATGTCGACCATCGACCACCTCCTGCATGCCAACGGCTTGTACGCCGCCAACTACCCCGGCGCACGGCCGCTGCGGCCCAAGCTCCGGCTGGCCGTCATCGCCTGCATGGACTCGCGGATGGACCTGTTCGGAGCCCTCGGACTCGACATCGGCGACGCACACGTCATCCGGAACGCCGGCGGCCTGCCCACGCTCGACGTGCTGCGCTCACTGGCGCTGAGCCAACGGCTCCTCGGCACGCGCGAGGTGGTGCTGATCCACCACACCGAATGCGGCATGCAGGACTTCGACGACACGGCTTTCCGTGCGGACCTGCTGGCCGAAACCGGTGACGAACCGCAGTGGGACGTACCCGGCTTCACTGACCTGCGCGCCGAGATGCGCAAGTCCCTCGCCCGCGTACAAGAGTGCCCATGGATCGCGCATCGGGACGACGTACGCGGCTTCGTCTTCGACATAAGCACCGGCCGGATCGACGAGGTCGGCGCGGCTGACGACGGCCGCGCGCACAAGCCCGCGAAACAGCGGTGATCCAGGGCGCCTTGCCCCGGTATTGCCGGTCGGATGTGCCCTGGATCATGGCGTGACGGGCCGGACTCAGACTCGAGCCGACCCCGATTCGATGCGGTCTCGCAGCCGTCGCAGGTCGGCGCTGATGCTCCTGCGGACCTGACGAGTCATGAACCCGGTCGCCCAGCCGAAGAAGCGCCCCGGGCTGCCGCTCGCGTGGATCGCCACCAGCGTCCCGCCCGGCACGTCGTCGAGCTCGTAGCGCACGATCATCGGGAAGGGCCGATCGACGGTGAGCTGCACCAGCCGGTCGGGTTCGTGCCGGCTGACGACGTAACCGTAGGTGAAGGTCCGGCCGAGGAATCGGGCCGTGCGCTCGACCCTCGACCCGGCAACCAGGGGTCCCGCTTGGGCGGGTCGGCTCGAAGTGATGCCACCGGTCCAGAGCAGGTCGTTGACCGGGTCGAACATGAACGCCGCCACTTCCGGCCTGGAGCGTCGAATGAGGATCGTCGGCCGTACGTCAACGCTCATGCGGACGCCCCATCCTGGTTCGAGATCCTGCTGTGTCAGTCCGCGGCCGGGAAGTACGGCTGCGGCGCGCCGGTCGTCAGGTACTGCGCCAGCCGGTCGAGAACCATGGCCCAGGTCTGTGCCGTGAAGCCCAGGTCGGGTTCGGCGTAGCCGGCCTCGAAGCCGTAGTGCCGGAAGACCACCGACGTGCCGGTCTGGGCGCGCTGCGCAGGTCCCATTTCCCACTCCCACGTCGAGCCGACCCAGAAGGGGAAGCCCGACGTCACGCGCATCCGCACCAGCTTTCCCGGCTCCCCCGTCACGGCCGTCTCCAGGTCCACCGGCGCTGCTGCGAACCCGAAACGGGCGCTGTCGGTCGAGACATCGCAGTCTTCGGTCCAGAACGACCGCTGTCCTTCGGTTGTCGAGACGGCCTCGTAGACGCGGTTGGCATCCGCCTCGACGTCGACGGCGAGAGTGATCGATCGCTCCATGGTTGCCTCCGGAAGTTGGATTCTTATTTAAGCTGTATCTAAAATATGCGGGACAAGTCAAGCAACGGTTTTCGGCGATCGGTGGGCAGATGGAAACACTCCAGGTCATCGCGGCACCTCAGCGGTTGCGGATCCTCGAACTCGTCTGGGATCGCGAGCTGACGGCCGGACAGATCGCGGAGCAGTTCGACGTGTCCTGGTCCGCAGTAAGCCAGCATCTGACCGTGTTGCGGTCCGCGGGCCTGGTCGTTCAGCGCCGCGAGGGCACCAAACGGATCTATCGTGCCGAGAAGGCCGCGCTCGGGTCGCTGCGCCGGTACGTCGAAGACCACTGGCGCTCGAGTCTCGGCGAGATCAAGGCTCTTGCCGAAGCAGAGCAGAGAGAGCAGGACGGTTCATGACGGATACGAACATCGTCGAGGTGAGTGTGCACATCGCCGCCCTGCCGGAGACGGTGTTCCCCTATTTCACCGACCCGGCACGCTTCGTCCGATGGATGGGATCCGACGCAACTCTCGAGGCGACCCCCGGGGGGATCTATCGGGTGCGGATGCGCGACGGCGTACAGACCGAGGGAGAGTTCGTCGAGGTCGAGCCACCCCGTCGGCTGGTCTTCACCTGGGGCTGGACGGGCGACGGGGAAGTGCCGCCCGGCGCGAGCCGCGTCGTCATCACACTCGAGCCTCGGGACGGCGGCACGCAGGTCGTCCTGCGCCACCACGGCCTGCCCGACGGGCAGCGCGATCACCATCGCGCCGGCTGGGACATGTACATCGGGCGACTCGTCACTTGTCTCGCGGGCGGTGATCCCGGCCCGGATCCGAACTCCTCACCCGAAGGAGGTCAGTGACATACGTCGAGCCAGGGAGCGACGATTCCCGCGCACCTGGTGGCAGGGGGCGGCGTACTAGCTGATCTGTGATTCCAGCCGGGCCTTGGCGCGCTTGCCGCGGTTGCGTTCGCGGTCGTTGGCGCTGAGTTCGACCTTGCGGATGCGCACCGTCGCGGGCGTCACCTCGACACACTCGTCCTCGCGGCAGAACTCGAGCGCCTGCTCGAGCGAGAGGACCTTGTGCGGGATCAGCGGCACGAGTACGTCGGACGACGACTGCCGCATGTTCGTGAGCTTCTTCTCCTTGGTCGGGTTGACGTCCATGTCGTCGGACCGGGAGTTCTCACCGACGATCATGCCTTCGTAGACCTCGGTGCCGGGACCGACGAACAACGTGCCGCGCTCCTGCAGGTTGGCAAGCGCAAAGCCGGTTGTCGGTCCGGTTCGGTCGGCGACCAGCGAGCCGGACGGCCGGGTGCGGATGTCTCCGTGCCATGGCTCGTAGCGCTCGTGGATGTGGTGCAGCAATCCGGTGCCGCGCGTCTCGGTGAGGAACTCGGTGCGGAAGCCGATCAGGCCGCGGGCGGGCACGATGTATTCCATCCGGGTCCATCCGGTGCCGTGATCCACCATCTGCTCCAACCGGCCCTTGCGCAGCGCCATCAGTTGAATGATCACGCCCTGGTAGTCGCTCGGCGTGTCGATGGTCAGCCGTTCCATCGGTTCGTTGATCCGGCCGTCGATGAGCCGGGTGACGACCTGCGGCTTTCCGACGGTCAGCTCGAAGCCCTCGCGCCGCATGATCTCGACCAGGATCGCCAGCTGGAGCTCACCGCGGCCCTGTACTTCCCAGGTGTCGGGTCGCTCGGTCGGCAGCACCCGGATCGACACGTTGCCGACGAGTTCGGCGTCGAGCCGGTTGATGACCTGGCGGGCCGTGAGCTTCTTGCCGCTCTTGCCCGCGGTCGGGGCGGTGTTGATGCCGATCGTCATCGAGATGCTGGGCTCGTCGATCGTGATGACAGGCAGCGGCCGCGGGTCGTCCGGGTCGGCGATCGTCTCGCCGATGGTGATTTCCGGAATGCCGGCGATGGCGATGATCTCGCCGGGACCAGCCGATTCGATGGACACGCGTTCGAGAGCCTCGGTGCCAAGGAGTTCGGTCAGCTTGACGCGCTCGACCGTGCCGTCCTGCTTGCACCAGGCGACCGTCTGACCCTTCTTCATGTAGCCGTTGTAGATGCGGCACAGCGCGAGCCGGCCGAGGTAGGGCGAGGAGTCGAGGTTGGTGACGTGCGCCTGCAAAGGCGCCGCCTCGTCGTACACCGGTGCTGGGATCGTGTTCTTGATGACCTCGAACAGCACGTCGAGGTTGGGCTCGTCCGGGCTGCTGCCGTCAGCCGGCCGGTTCATCGAAGCCTGGCCGGTCTTGGCCTGGCAGTAGACGATCGGGAACTCGATCTGCTCCGCGGTCGCATCGAGATCCATGAACAACTCGTAGGTCTCGTCCACGACCTCTGCGATGCGCGCATCCGGCCGGTCGACTTTGTTGATGATGAGGATGACAGGCATGTTGAGTGCCAGCGCCTTGCGCAGTACGAAGCGAGTCTGCGGCAGCGGACCCTCAGATGCATCGACGAGCAGTGCCACTCCATCGACCATCGACAGGCCGCGCTCGACCTCGCCGCCGAAGTCGGCGTGACCCGGCGTGTCGATGATGTTGATCAGGATGTCCTTGCGCCGGACCGCGGTGTTCTTGGCGAGGATCGTGATGCCCTTTTCGCGCTCGAGGTCCATCGAGTCCATCACCCGCTCGGTGACCGCGCCCTCTTCCTGCTGGTGCTTGGTGTAGGCGCCGGACTGCAGCAGCATCGCGTCGACGAGAGTGGTCTTGCCGTGGTCGACGTGGGCGATGATGGCCACGTTGCGGAGGTCGTCACGCCTGGGCATGCGAAATCTCGTTTCAGTTTTGGGGGTCCTCCGCGAAATGTCGCAGAGCACATAGGATACCGCGCCCGCCGGAAGGGGCAGGGGCCACGCGGGCCGGCTGGGCGGCTGTCAGTGCCCGTCGAGGTAGTTCAGCGCTTTGCGGACACACCCGTCGAGGTCGCCGCTGGTATCGAGGACCAGCCGGTCGTCGATGCGTGGTTCGTACGCCGCGGTGGCCGCCTGCACCTCGGCCCACGACGGCAGAGGGAACCCAGGCAGGTCGTTCTTGCGATACAGAACGCGGCGCTGATGCTCCATTTCGTCGGGGCAGACGGTCTCGATCACGCGCATCGGCACGCCGGCCGCCGCCGCCATTTCACGCCACCCCTGCCTCGCCGCCTCGACGGCGCTGACGGCGTCCGCAATCACAGTCATGCCGCGCTGCAGGTGAGGCGGGGCGAGCGCGTGTGCCACCGAGTACGCCGCGATGCCCGTCTGATCGGGAGTCAGGCCGTTGCGCCACATCGCCCCCTCGATCGCGTCGATCCGCAGCCACACCACCGGGCGCACATCGGCGATGCGCGCGGCGATCGTGCTCTTGCCGGTCCCCGGTAGTCCACAGATCTCCACCAACACGACCAGGCTCCTGTCTGACGACTCTCGCTTGACATACTGTCTAGTGATTGGATGGACATGCTGTCAAGCGAAAGGAAGTCTCGCCGTGCCCCAGGCGATCGGGATCAGGGAGCAGTCGGTGGCAGCGACGGTGCATGCCGTCGTACGCGCGGCTCGCGACGTTCTCAGCGATCCCGAGCCTGGCACCTGGAGCATGGAGGCGGTGGCTCTCGCTGCCGGCGTCACGAGGGCAACGGTCTACAACCACTTCCGCTCGCGGACCGATCTCATCGAGGCGGTACTCGACACAGTTGTTGCCCGGGACCGGATGGATCGCCTGGTCGAAGTCTCTGCCGACGCGGATCCCGTAGTCGCGCTGAGGCAAGCCGTCGCGCGAACCTGCAGGTTCTGGCATGCCGAACGGCCGCTGCTGCGCCGGCTGTTCGCCACGGCGTACGCAGATGCCTCGGTCGAAGCGCTTCTGAGACGACGCGAGGGCTGGCGCAGAGAACAGTTGGCCGTGCTTCTCGGCCGCGTCGGCGGCGTACCGTCTCGAGCTGCTGCGCGGACGCGGGCGGACGTCCTGCTCGCCCTGACCAGCTTTCCGACGTACGACCGCCTGGCCGGATCGACCGACGGGCCGGGCAGGACCGCTACGACGCTCAACCAGTTGGTTTCCGCGCTGCTTGCCGGGGCGCACGCCTGACGACTGACACCCGCGCCCAGCGCACATCGGCGAGCCGGCCCAGATCAGCGGTTTCCCCCGGTTGCACTAGTCAGGTGCCCACCGGTCGCCGCCGATACTGAGTTCATGACAAGCCGTCGAGGTCTGGTCGCCGCGCTTGCGACCGTCTCATTGGTGGCCATGATGACGCCGGCCGCGCATGCCCTGGCGCCAGCCGGCGCGCCCGCCTGCCCCAGCTTCCCCGCGGACAACGTCTGGCATTCGGACATCTCCCGACTCCCGGTCAGCAAGCACAATGCCGCCTGGATGGCGTCCACCTCGGCATCCACCCGCAAGCTGCACCCGGACTTCGGCACGTCCGGCAACCCGGCGGCTCCCTACGGGATCCCCTACATCAGCGTCGCGGGCACGCATCCGAAGGTGCCGGTGACCTTCTACTACGCCGACGAGAGCGACCACGTCAGCTATCCGCTCGGCGCTGACACCAAGGTCGAGGGCGGCCGCGACTCAGGCGGTGACATGCACGCCATCGAAATCGATCGCGCCACCTGCAAGCTCTACGAGACATCCGTGACGACGCAAGACCGAGCCGGCCGGTGGCACGCGGCGGCCGGAGCTGTGTGGGACCTCAAGAGCAACCGGCTGCGCCCCGCGACCTGGACATCCTCAGATGCCGCTGGCCTCCCGATCTACCCCGGGTTGCTGCGCCGCGACGAGGTGAAAGCCGGACTCGTCGACCATGCGATCCGGTTCACCCTGGCGCGTACCGACCGCAGCTTCGTGTGGCCGGCCAGGCACCAGGCCGGCTCGGCACGCAGCGTCAACCTGCCGCCGATGGGCGCGCGGTTCCGGCTGAAGGCGTCGTTCAACATCTCCCGGCTGCGTCCCGACACGCAGGTCGTACTGAAGGCCATGAAGAAGCACGGCGTGATACTCGCCGACAACGGATCCAACTGGTTCTTCCAGGGCGCCGCCGACAACAACTGGGACGACGGATTCATCAATGAACTCAAGGGGATTCCCGCATCCGCGTTCGAGGCGGTCGACGCCTCCTCGCAGATGGTGAGCGTCAATTCGGGACAGGCCCGCAAGACCCCGTAAATCTGCGCGAGCACGCGGCGCGTCGGCTACCTTGCGTGCATGTCAGATGAACGGCGGGTGTGGGTGCAGACGGTCCGCATCCCAGCGGACGGAGTCGACGACTTCAACGGGTACGAGGACATCGTGCTGCCGCTGCTGCCCGAGTACGACGGCCGGCTCGACGCGCGATATCGCGGCGACGAAGGCAGGTTCGAAGTGCATGTCGTCTCGTTCCCGACACAGGACGCTCTCGACGCGTATCGCCTGGACGCCCGCCGGCAGGCGGCGCAGCATCTGCTGGCGCGCTCCGGCGCGACCACCGAACTGCTAGAGGTGCGCCCGGTCACGTAGCGCCGTCGAGCAGGGTGAACAACTCGTGCACGATCGGTACGTCGGCGGGAAGCCACGGGACGCCGAACAGCTCCGCCATCGGGAGCCAGCGCAACTCGTGATGTTCGGTCGGGCGAGGTTCACCGGCGCTGATGCGCGCCGTCCAGACTCGCAACGTCAGGCCCCTACCGGTGATCTCGACGTCGCTGCCGACTCGCACGCCGACAGCGATCTCGACACCGATTTCCTCCCGGCACTCACGCCGCAGGGCGACGATCTCGTCCTCGCCGTCCTCGACCTTGCCGCCCACGAATTCCCACATGCCGGCCAGGAAAGCCGGCGACATCCGCTGCGCCGCCAGCACCTCCGTTTCGCGGCCGGCGCCGCGTAGCAGCGCCGCACCCACCACGAACTGCTCCGCCGCCATGTGCGCACCCTGCCACCTCCGCCGGCTGGGCACCGCGGGTTAGTCTCGTCGACATGTCACTCCTCGATGCCGCGGCGATAAGCAGAGAACTCAGCACATTGCCGGGATGGAACGGCGACAGTGGCCGGATCGCCAGAACGGTCTATCTGGCGCGGCCGCAAGCTGACGCGCTGCGCGTCAAGGTTATGGGCGTCGCCGACGAGATCGATCATCACCCACTCGTGGAGCATCACGGGAATGCGCTGACCTTCATCCTCTGGACACATTCGGGCGGCGGCGTGACGGCCAGGGACTTCGAGCTCGCCCGGCTGATCGAAGAGGTCATCGCCACGAACGACCCAGCCGAGGCCTGATCGCCACCGAGCAGGCGCCGGCCGGCACCGCCGCGCGGG